>JAQVGO010000030.1 GCA_028696715.1 Bacteroidales bacterium | reverse complement strand
ATAATCAATCATGGCCATATCATCGCCTCCATCCATCGAAACATCTTTCGAATATTCCCACTTGAAGGTGTGTTCACCCTGAGCTACAGCATAAGCTACACGATTCCAATCAACATTTCCTGACCATTCAGCTACCTGAGTATTATCAATATAGAAGCGTAGCCAGTCATAGCCAGACTCAGAAGAAACCTTACAGAAAAACGAGATACTATCGTCCACACTGGCTTCATACTGGACAATCAGTTCCGTGCTTTGATTGTGTGATATCCCACCTGATTTGGCCGAGAAATTGCCTTCATAAACATTATCATCTGTGATCAGCCAGGGTTGATCTCCACCCTGTGTCCATTCAAATGCTTCAAAGTCGCCAGTTTCAAAATCCTCAAGCACCAGACCAATCTTGGCAACAAAGCTCTTCTCGGCTGAGTATGCTCCTGATGAAACCATACAGCTAAAATCAACTGCTGTTCCAATTGGTGCCGATGGGCTAACTGAAATTTCGAAGAAAGCCTGACCGCCACCATGAAGTTCAGGAATCAGGAAGGATCCTGAATTTACGGTAACAAAAGCATTGTTTAGTGTCAACTCATTCAGAACTTCTGAAGCAACACTTGAACCAACATTCTGCACATTCACAATAATCCTGGCTGTTTCACCCGGATCAAGTCTGCCATTGCTGTTTCCCACGATATCGTCTGCGATCATGTAAGTTCCAATAGAAAAAGCAGGAGCGTGAGCCGAAATATTAAAGCTGGCTTCCCAGCTGTCTTCAGTTCCCGTAACAGTCAAAAGGAAAGGAATGCTGGTCATATCGGGAATATTATCCGCAACTTCAAAACTAAAAGCATCGGCAATAGCTAATTCTGCGCCGGCTTCCAGATCACCATAATTTTCGGTATTATCAGTAAAGGTGATGTATTCACTTTCGGATGAAAGGGTTGCAACCAGATCAGTAGCAGTTTCAACGCCCAGGTTTTCGACAGTAATACCTAATGAAATAAGTTCTGTATAATCGATCAATCCATTGTTATTTCCGGCTTCGTCATTGATTTCATTACTCACATAAGCAATAAAAGGCCCTTCGGCAGGTATCACTTCAATTTCTGACATATAAGTCACCTTATTATATCCAAAAACCGTGATATCTAACATTCCCACCTCAGCCAGTGCCGGAAAACTAAGATTAGCCTGTCCGTCTTCAACATAAGTGGAAGCCAAAATTTCGCCTTCCCAGGTTAGGGTTACAATGGCGTCTTCAGCATCCACATTCACGGTTAATTCCTGCATTCCCAGGAAGAGTGTTGAAGGATGAGAAACAGCCATTGCTGCAGGCACATCAGTACGCATTGTCATCGAAGGATCACCAAAAAGTATCCAGGTATCATGCGTTGATCTGCCAGAACTTCCGTGAAGGTCAATCATTTTCATGCTACCATTGATGGAGTTGCCACCTAAAGTGCGTTTGATATTATTTTCATAACCTTCGACCAGGATGGTAACCATTTCGTCCTGGCCTGTCATTGGAGGCTGCCAGGGTTGCGAAATCCAGGACATCATAGTACCGATAGCCCCCGTAGGTTCTCCGTTGTGGGTGGCTCTGGTCCATGCTTCTGCAAAACAATTGCCACTTGTAAATTTCCCGTTGTCGCAGGCTACGGCCCAAATCACAGGCCAGCGATCAGTATTGGTAAGAGCATCTACATGCGAGCTGCTGTAACCGGCAACACTCCAGCTATTTTGTGAGCCGTGGTTGCAATAATTGATAATGCTGGTACCGTTATTAATATTCTCCGAGATTTGCGCAGCAGTTGTATTTGGCAAACCAGGAACACCACCGTCATATTCTTGATATACAGTAGCATAAGTATAATTGAGCAAACTATCACGAATGTAATTCATGTGAACATAATCTGCTTCACCACCATTATGACCACCTCCGGCACCTTCGTTTCGGGCGATTCCCATGCCAATATTAACCCAATCAGCACTTTCATCCAAGTCCCGTTCAAAAGTGAGAATACGTTGTACCATCGTTTCGACATGTGTTGAACTTTCAGCAGAAAAACGACCCACGAAAGCTTCATTATAGGAATCATTTCCGGCTAAATAGCCATAATAGTTGTCAGAATAACCACCTGAGCTGCTGTTGTTATAACTCGGAACATGTTGATGATCGCCAACCAAAAGGATATGCGTAAGTCCGTTGTCGTTGTAATAATTTGTAACAAAATCCTTTATAGCTGTTGGATTGGTTCCTATAGTCGCCACATCAAAGATTTCGATCGGGCGTCCTGTTCTTTTCTTCCAGGCTACAAAAGGCTCCATCGCTTCCATAAAAGGACCGTGGCTTATTACAATCATATTGCCTTCTTCGGAAAGGATGGGGTAGCGGCTTTGCGTCTCAGCAAAGTTGATAAAATGGTGGGCGTACAGCTGTTCAAATTCCTTGTCTGTTGTAATCTGAGGACTTTTACGACTAAGTTGATTTGCACCACCTTCACCAATTTTAACCAATTTAACAGTCAACTGGTGAAAAACCCGTAGTGTTTTGGTTTGCGGATTATAGGCAAAAGGGTAAATACTCACAACCTGACCCCTATAATCTCTGAGGATATAAGGTTCCTGAAGAGTGGCTCTGTTGGCCGGGTAAAACTCATCCTTATCATACATTTCGCCGTAGGTATAAGGCACTGTAGCGGGATCTATCTCGCGACTGAAATTCCCTTTGGAAGGAGCTATTTCAAAATTCTCAAAATCAGTGTAAGAGGTCTCAAGAATTGTAATATCCATCAATGCCTGATCTCCTATTATGGCCGATGCACCATAAACCGGTAGGTCTGGTGCAGCTTCTTCGAGCATCGAAACCATTTTCGGTACGCTGATGACCGAAGATTTTCCGCGTGGAGTTTCTACTGTTGTAGCATAAAAACCTGGTAACGCGAAGGAAATAATGATTTCATTTTCGTTTGACTGTATGAGATTCTGTGAAATTTTTGAAGGTGACTGACCTTCGATTGCATACCATTGCTGTGAAAAGCCAGCACTGGCAAAAAGCAGCAATAAAAGTGTAAAAAATAAATTTCTCATGGGTTATTATTTGATTTTGGTAAAAACGTACCGCAGTTTAAACTACGGTACGTTTTCGGTTTAATTTTACTGGATTACAATTTTATGTATCGAAACCGTATCTCCGGTATTTAAGCGTAAGTAATAAATGCCTTTGGCATAATTACTCAGATTGATCTGTTTGATTTCGGATCCGCTGAAGCTTCCACAATCTTCTTTGAAGATTTCTTTGCCCTGATAATTGAGCAGCGTATATTCAAGGTGTGAAGCGTTGCCGCGGATAGCCAGGTTAACAAGCTTTGATGCCGGATTAGGATAGATATTTACAGCCATTTTTTGGTCATTCAGGCCGCTGCAAATATCAAATGTTACAGTGATCTCATCTTCTACCACACACCCATTTTCGTCTGTGGCAATTACGGAATAGGTTTGTGAATCCAATCCAACTCCTGTAGAATCAACAGTGATCGTTGCGGTAGTTTCACCACCAGGATTCCATAGGTAGGATATACCATTTTGAATAGTGGCATCAAGTGTAATTGTTGCATAAGCACAAATAATTGTGTCGTTACCTAGCTCCAGTACCGGCATTTCATGAACTACCAGGGTATAATCACCTTCAACGGTTGTTTCGCCATCATCTACAATTACTGAATAGGTAGTTGTTTCAGTAGGTGAAGCTATTGGCATCATAGCATTAGGATTGTTAAGACCTTCGGCAGGACTCCAGATACAGGTATAGTTGCCTGTGCCACCAACAGGATGTGCATTAAGTACTGCAGAACCTCCTTCGCAGATAGTTGGAGGTGTGGCGGTGATTTCAATTGCCAATTCCTGATCAATAAAGCAGCTGATCTCTGCATGCCAGCCACTTTTTGTGACAGAATAATCGGAAGTGAACCGAAATGTTAACGCACCTTCGGCATTGGTAGCTTGTACCATACCAGGACCTGTAGTGCCACTAAAAGGGCTGCCGGAAATTTGTGGCGACATAGAATTGGGGCCATCATAAATGTAGAGGTAATCATAGCCACTTTCCGTTTCAAATGACACGAAATCTGCTCTTATCACTGCATTTGGTGTGGTTGGCAAAAAAGTCATCGTCAAATTCTCATTGCTTTGATATTGACCGTCAGGACCCCCGGTGTCGTAAAAATTACCTATGCAGGTCTCGATTGTTCCATTGCTAATCAAATAATCCGGAATCAATCCAATAACTACTACACCGGTTTGTGTTGCAGTATATAAGCCGGATGGGCCAGAATTAGCTGACATATTAATATTTACAGGATAACCAATGGGTGAATCACTGCTGGCTGTAACATTAAATGCCAATTCAACAGATTCACCAGCAGCCAAAGCCTCTTCATTCAAGGTGGCATTATTTACAACAAGCATCGGATCAGAAGAAACGATGGTAGTACTCAGATCAAAAGCATCGCTTCCACCCGTATTGTTCACAGTTATAATGAGATCGGCTGTTTCGCCCGGATCAAGGATGCCATCTCCATTGCCAGCGGCATCATCAATCAATATTTCTTCATCAATATCAAGTACTGGGGCATAGAGTTTAATCATCAGGTTACTTTCCCATGTTTCTGTTCCATCAGTAGCTTCTATCACCAATGAAGCAATATGCTCATTAGGAACATAATCAGCCACTTCGAAACTAAAGGCATCAGCTACACTGGATACTTCGCCGTTTACAATGGCTCCAAAATCAGCAGAGGAAGCACCAGTTAGGGTAAGATAGTCATCCTCACCAACAACCGTTGCAGTGATATCCCCCGAAGGATCAGCACCAACATTTTTTAGGGTAACATCAATGGTAAACGACTCTGTGTAGTCAGCCTGTCCATTCTCGTTTTCATCATTGATCACAAATTCATCAAGTACCACATAAGGACCTTCGAGCGCAGCTGCCGGAACCTGAACCATATAAGGAATAAATTGTGGTTTGGTTACAACGATATCCACCATTCCGGATGACAACACAGGATCAATAGGTACTTCTACAACACCAGTTTCGCCTACAAGTGCTGATCCGTGCAAAACACCATCTTTCGAAATACCAACATAAGAACCCGGTTCAGCCGCTACTTCATAAGTTTCGAGTCCAATAGGCAGGATGGCCATATGCTCTACTGTATTATTCTGACCCTGAGTGTTATAGGTAACCAGGGAAGGATCACCTAAAACATTGTATGCCTGCCAATAATAGGTAGGGCTGGAATGACTGGGGTAACCCTGAATATGAACTTCAGTAACGGCCAGATTCCCGACAAATACTATTCCGCCTGTTGTTACATAATCGCTTACAAAAGGTGCATCATAAGCACCCCAGGTAGTCTCCTCAAAAGTTGGCACATAACCATCATTGTTGCCCTGAAGCGGGAATGCACCTACTGCCCAATAGAAATCTTCGAACCAGTAAGAACTCGGCGAAGATCCGATATAAGCCACAGCACCTTTATTGGCAGCACGCATCCAAGTTTCGCCAATACATTCAGGATATCCAAAATCGGCAGCCAGACAGCAGTTACCAATAGCCAACGGATACTTATCCTGATTCACAAAATTATTAACCATGGACTGTGAAAGATTGGGGTCGCCCCAGGAAGTTTCGCCACAATGCGCTGTATAATTTATCAATCCTACTGCTATGCGGTCAGGATCATAACAACCGGTGTATGGACTTGTTAAATAGTCATTCACATTGACATAGCCGAGTTCAGCATTGAAATAATTTTCGGTTGCATATTCAATGGCTGGTTGTCCAACGCGCGGATTCCAGGTTCCATCGGCACCGGCAATCAGCGTTGCATCATCCAGATAAGTTGGATCAGAAAACTCATACCTTTCGTGGTAAAGCGTTTTCTCAATATATGGTGTCAATTGTGCACTATTGGTGGCCGAAAAACGACCATAATACATTTCAGGAAAATAGTCGCCATCAACACTTGCATAGTAAAGGTCGGTCATTTTACTGGATGATGACCCCTGAATGGCAGGTATTTGTGGTGTGTCACCAACAAACAACACAAAACTTGGAGCCGGATCATCGGGTGTGCCGTTGTTGTATTGTTCGTGCACATAGGATTGAATTTGACTGTAACTTGTTCCAATTTCATCGGTATAAGCTACAATAACTTCAAAACCTTTTTTTGTTTTCCAATCAATAAATGGAGCCAAATCCTCTTCAAACATTGGGTCAGAAACGATCAGGTATTTAATGGGATACGTTGTAAGATCAGGATGATCAGGATACTCTCTATTGGTAGGATTATTCAAAAATGCCTGCTGCATCGCCGAGAAATAAGGTGAATAGGTTGAGGATTTCACATATTCAGTAAGGCTTTCGTCCACATTCGTGAAAACAACCTCAAATTCAATATCATTATACACCCGAATAACACCCTGAACAGGGTTATAGCTCACGGGAGCAATGGTAAGCCTGGCTATTCTGAAACTCCGCATAACGCCAAGAACTTCGACAGAGGCAAGTTCGTGTGATATAAAATCATCCTTCTGATAAACCTCTGTATTAAATTCAAATGTTACATCCTCAGCTGATTGGTCTTTTCGCAGTGAAGGCTGCACCGGCATTATCAATTCATTAATACCATAATCACTCAATTTATACTCAGATACAGTGTAGCTGAGAACCTTAACACTTACCTCGGCTCCAAATGGGATTTCAATCAGTTTTTTGGTTGCCGGAAGTTTGGGCTCACCAAGATTTCCCACTGAAAAAGTTTGTGGGATAAGTAACTCATTAAAAACACCTTTTGAGCTTTCAACCTGAAAAGTTGCAAGCCCCGGATACGCAACTGTGGCACTTAGCCCCTGCATATTGTCGTCAAGAACAAGCATGCCAGAAGTGGTCTTGCCAAAATCAATGGCTAAGTCCTGCGCCAGCATCGTGAAGGATAGAAAAATACCTGTAATAATTAACAGGCACGTCTTAAAAATTTGATTGCCACAGGCAAAAAAAGTAGTAATTTTTTTCATTTTGGTTAACATTTTTTTCGGAAAGTAAATACATAATTTACACTACAAGTGGACAAATTTAACGGAAAATTAGCATTCTGAGTAGTAGAAATGCTTATATAGTATGATTCTAAATAAAGAAGATACTTAATCTATTTATTTAATAACCAAACATATACAAAATCAAAAAGCAGTGAAAAAGCTGGTTAGCTTTTACACTGCTTTGAAAATTAATCAAAAAATTGTGCTAAAAACAGGATTCTATTTGCAAGATTTAGAATCGCATTATTGATAAAATGCCAATAATAGTGCTAGTGCTTCATTAATTAAGTCGTTCTCTATTAATTGCTTTACCTTGCCTATCATATCAGCCTCGTTCGCTATGTTTTTCAGCCTTTGCTCATCTATCAAGGTATGGCTGGGGAATTCGGCCAGACTTCCCAGACGCCCCAGTTCGTTGCCAGTTAGGAATGGATTGAATTTGATCTCGTCAGGCAAAACATCTATCCCGATACCAGGAGTTGATAAGGGTTTGGGAACAATAAAGGCAGCTTCACCATTGGTTCTCACATAATAATTACCCCCCATTCTGCCAACCAGATCAATTTTCAATACATCAATTTCACCTTTATCATCAAGCACTTCTTCGTTGATATGCATTTTCAATACCTCACACACAATCAGGTTAGCTGCCCCGGGTCCATTACCTGTTTCGATGATCTGCCTTACACTGCATTCAAACTGTACGGGCGATTCTTTCACACGAAACGGCTTCACACTTTCTGATTCAAGGGGCGTAAACCCTGATTTCACAAATTCATTTACTCCTTTAGGATACTCAGAACTTGCCAAACTCACCTGCTGAACCATCTGATAATTAACCACATTAATCACAACTTCAGGCACCTCTTTCAGGTTTTCGAAAGTATCCTTGGTAGTATTGTCGCGTCCCCTTCGGGATGGAGAAAAAATGAGTGTGGTAGGATTAACCCCAAAAGCATTGAAAAAGCTGAATGGTGACAAATTAGGATTGCCATCCTTGTCCATGGTGCTGGCAAAGGCAATAGGACGCGGAGCAATACCGCCAAGCAGCAAGCGATGAAGCTTTCGCTGCTCGTAGTTGGGGGCATCAATTGTTATCATAGCACTGCTCATTTTGCTGGTAAAATAGTCGTTATGCAATCACCAAAACCTATACGAATTCCGTTTCGTTCGGCAAAGGCCCGCATAATGATGGTGTCGTGATCGAGCAAAAAAGTTCGTTCGCTGCCATCTTTCATTTTTATCGGCTGCGTACCTTTCCAGCTCAACTCCAGCATCGAACCAAAAGAATCAGGCGTAGGACCACTGATGGTACCCGAAGCATACATATCGCCCGGATTGAGGTTGCAGCCTGCAACGGTTTGATGTGCCAGCTGCTGTGCCATATTCCAATATAAATACCTGGAATTGGAGTGACAAACTTTTGTAGGTTCTGCATTTTGCGGCTGTATGGCAACTTCCAGCTGAATATCGAAATTGTGTTCACCAGCAATTTGCAAATAAGGCAACACTTCCGGTTCCTGCTTTGGACCTTTGGTTCTGTATGGCTCCAAGGCTTCCATGGTGATCACCCAGGGCGAGATTACCGATCCAAAGCTTTTTGAAAGAAATGGCCCCAGAGGAACATACTCCCACTTTTGGATGTCTCTGGCCGATAAATCGTTAAAAATCACCAGTCCAAAAATAGCCTCTTCTGCCCTATCCACAGCAATAGATTCGCCCAGTGTGGTTCGAGCCGAAGTGATAAAAGCCATTTCCAACTCAAAATCAAGTTGTTTTGACGGGCCAAATTGTGGTGGTTCATCATCCTTCGGCTTGGTTTGTCCTTTGGGTCGATGGATCGCTGTGCCCGAAACAACGATAGACGAGGCTCTGCCATGATAACCAACGGGCAGATGTTTCCAGTTGGGCAGCAGTGCTTTGGATGGGTCGCGGAACATTTTTCCAACATTAGTAGCATGTTCGATACTGGAATAGAAATCGGTATAATCTCCCACCTGAACAGGCATCAGCATTTCGATTTTATCTGATTGATACAAGGCTAATTGGCGTGCCTCTTCATTCGATTGCAGCTCAGTATTCGACACAGAAAAAATCTCCGAAAGGCGTTCTCGCAACGCGATCCTTGTCTCTTTTGGCAAAGCTGCCAATTGATTTAAACTCTTCTCGTAGAAGACACTCAGGTCAGGGATATCAATTCCATCGAAATAACCAAAATCGGCCAGCACCGAAAGGTCTATCACCGTATTACCTATCCGTGTGGCTATAAAAATGAGATCGCCTGATGTGGCGATCCCATAGGGTAAATTTTGTATCGGGAAATCACTGTTTTCAGGCACTTTGATCCATGAAGTGAGTTCCGGATTATTGGATTCAAGCATATCTGTTGTAACTTTAATATTGATTCTTAAATTGGTTTGTATTAAAGCGTACCTCTGCTTTCCTGCTCTAACTCAATAGCTTCGAACAAGGCCTTGAAATTACCTTTGCCAAAAGATTTCGCTCCTTTGCGCTGAATAATTTCAAAAAACACCGTGGGTCGATCTTCAACTGGTTTGGTAAAGAGCTGAAGCAGGTAGCCTTCTTCATCGCGATCGATCAATACCCGTAACTTTTTCAGTGTTTCCAGGTCTTCGTCAATTTCCTTCACACGATCCATCACGGTATCGTAATAGGTGTCGGGCACATGCAAAAACTCCACTCCTCTGGCTCTGAGCTGTTCAATGGTAGCAATGATATCATCGGTAGCCATAGCCACATGCTGCGCACCAGCTCCGCGATAAAAGTCAATATATTCTTCAATCTGCGATTTTTTCTTTCCCTCGGCCGGCTCGTTGATCGGGAATTTGATCCGCATATTGCTGTTCGACATCACCTTGCTCATCAAGGCTGTGTAATCTGTGGAGATGTCTTTGTCGTCGAACGAAATCAATTGTTCAAAACCCATCACAGTGCCATAAAAGTTAACCCATTTGTTCATTTCGCCCCAATTCACATTCCCAACGATATGATCCACATATTTTAGGCCGGTGTCGCCAGGTTTGTAATCAGGTTCCCATTTACGAAATCCGGGGAGGAAAGGACCAAAATAGTTTTTGCGCTCGACAAAGATGTGAACTGTCTCACCATAGGTGTGTATCCCACTCATCACAACCTCACCATTTTCGTCAACATTCACCTTGGGTTCCATATAGGACCGCGCACCCCGGCTGGTGGTTTCTTTCCAGGCCTGACGGGCATCGTCCACCCACAAAGCGATCACTTTGATACCATCGCCATGCAGTTTCTGATGCTCGGCTATGGGTGATTCGGGTGTGAGTGCAGTCGTTAAAACAAAAGTGATCTTTCCCTGACGCAAGGCATAACTTGATCTGTCTTTCAGACCTGTTTCCAGTCCGGCATAAGCCAATGGCTGAAAGCCAAAAGCCGTTTGATAATAATGGGCAGCCTGTTTGGCATTGCCAACATAAAATTCAACATAATCAGTACCGTTGATCGGTAAAAAATCGTTATTACTCATATTGTTATCTGTTTTGTTTAATTATAATTCTCTCGAATAAATTTAGTAAAGCCAGCTTTTATGATAGTCAGGATCTTCCAGACTCATTGCTTGCTTTGTAAGCTTCAATGGCTTGAAAGTATCAACCATCACAGCCAGCTCATCCGTTCCTTTTTTACCGATACTTCTTTCGGCTGCTCCCGGATGGGGGCCATGTGGAATACCAATCGGATGCAAAGTTATCATGCCTTTTTCGATGTGATTGCGACTCATAAAATCTCCGTCCACATAATACAGTACTTCATCAGAATCAACATTGCTGTGATTGTAAGGTGCCGGAATGGAATCGGGATGATAATCATACAAGCGCGGCACAAAGGCGCAGGTAACAAAAGCCGGTGTTTCAAAAGTTTGATGTACTGGAGGCGGCTGATGAATCCGTCCGGTAATAGGCTCAAAGTCATGAATGCTCATCCCAAAAGGATAGTGGCATCCGTCCCAACCAACAGCATCAAAAGGATGGGTGGCATACACATAGGGAAAAATCAAATCTTCGCGCTTGATTTTTACTAAAAAATCGCCGCGCTCTTCATGCGTCACTAATTTTTCGGGCACTTTCAAGTCCCTTTCGTAAAATGGCGAATGCTCCAGCAACTGCCCGTTTTTATTCATATAGCGTTTTGGGAAACGGAGCGGATGAAAAGATTCGACAATGAACAAACGATTCTCAGCTGTATCAAATTCCAATTGATAGATGATGCCCCTGGGAATGATCAAATGATCTCCATAAACAAAATTGATCGTGCCAAAGATGGTATGCAGTTTCCCGCTTCCCTGATGGACAAAAATCATCTCATCGGCCTGCGAATTTTTATAAAAATAATCCTTCATCGAATGGCGTGGAGCTGCCAAACTGATATATACATCATTGTTAACCAAAACCGGAACACGACTTTCGAGGTAGTCGTCGGCCGGCTTCACCTGAAATCCTTTAAAGCTGCGGTGCTGCATATTGTGGTCGATGGCAACTTCTGGTTTCACCGAAAAAGCCTCTCCGATCGATTTTACCATCGTTGGCGGAAAAGCATGATAAATCAAGGAATATACATCAGAAAAACCTTCGGTAGATACCAATTCTTCTGCATATAAATCGCCATCTGGCTTGCGAAAGATGGTGTGCCTTTTGTGTGGCACTTCTCCGCGACGGATGTAATACGGCATACTATTTAGATTTGGTTTAAATAAGAAGAACAAATCTACATAAAAAATTGTTTAACCTTTGTAATTAAGAACTCGATTTCAGTTAAACAAAACGTTAAAAATGCTTAAGCCACTTCTCGATCCCTATGTGATGGGGGCAATTCAACTTAAAAACCGTTTCGTCATGGCACCGCTAACCCGGCAGCGGGCAGGAAAAAAGCTGGAAACCACTGAACTTCACACCAAATATTACGAGCAGCGAGCCAGTGCCGGATTAATTATTAGCGAAGCTAGTCAGATTTCGCCCAAAGGGCAGGGTTATCCCAACACTCCCGGAATTTATTCGCGGGAGCAAATAGCAGGATGGCAAAAAGTGACAAAAGCTGTACATCAAGCCGGGGGCAAGATTGTTTGTCAGCTATGGCATGTCGGACGACATTCGCATCCCTTTATTCAGTTGGATGGCGGTCTTCCGGTTGGGCCTTCTGCCGTGGCAGAAACCGGGCATGTTACAACGCTGCAGGGAAAAATGAATCCAGTCGTACCCAAAGCACTTTCGCTGATTGAAATCAAAACTACCATCGAAGATTACCGCAAAGCAGCACGAAATGCGATTGAGGCAGGCTTCGACGGAGTTGAAATTCATGGCGCCAATGGCTACCTGATCGATCAGTTTTTGAATGATAACAGCAACATCAGAAAGGATCAATACGGCGGAAGCATCCCCAATAAAGCACGTTTTGCTTTGGAAGTTGTTGAAGCCATAGTAAATGAAATCGGAGCTGAACGCACCGGTATTCGCCTTTCGCCTTCCGGACGAAATTTTGGCATCAGCAACGAAAATCCTGTCGAAACCTTTACCTACCTGATTCAAAAACTCAACAAGTTTAAATTGGCCTTTATTCATTTGATCGAACCTTTTGCACATACAATTGAAGGTTTGGATAATTACCTTGTCAGCCCAACAGCCTATTTTAAGCCTTTGATTGAAAGTCATGTAATCACTGCTGGTGGAATGACTTTTGAGCTGGCAGAAAAAATGCTAAATGAAGGACATGCTGATTTGGCAGCTTTTGGTAGGGATTTTATTTCCAATCCCGATCTTGTGGAACGTTATCGTAACAATTGGCCATTGCAACCCTATGACACAGAAACCTTTTATGGTGGTAATGAAACAGGATATACTGATTATCCATTTTATCAAACAAAACTACAATCTGGATGATTTCGGGATTTGATTTTTTAAGTGTTGTTGCTGAATGGGCCAATCAGCGTTTAGCAGATGGCGGGCCACGCTATGCCGAATACCATCCCGAACAGATTATCGTGGAACCCTGGAATGCCTTGAGTTCTGTAACCATGATGCTGCCAGCGGTTTATTGGCTGATCAAAGACTTTAAAGCCGTAAAACAAAATGCCTTTTTTCTGTTTGCCATAATGATGGTTTTTTTGGGCGGACTTGGCAGCACGCTATTTCATGCATTCAGGATGAGTCCGGTTTTTCTGCTTCTCGATATTTTGCCTTCTGCATTACTTACTTTATCGCTGGCGATATTTTTTTGGTTGAAAATCCTTAAAAAATGGTGGCTGGTGGCCGCAGTGCTATTACCGGTTTTTGCATCAAGAATCCTGCTTTTCGGGCAATTGGAAGGTCACCTGGCAATTAATATTTCCTATGCAATCTCGGGAGCTTTGGTGCTTGTTCCTTTACTAATCTTGCTTTATCGCACCAAATTTGAAGCAGGATTATCCGTGCTTTTTGTCCTGATTCTTTTTGCGCTGGCTTTGTT
Source organism: Bacteroidales bacterium (assembly GCA_028696715.1). GTDB lineage: Bacteria > Bacteroidota > Bacteroidia > Bacteroidales > F082 > UBA5536. The sequence continues at coordinate 11,563 of JAQVGO010000030.1, read as the reverse complement.
ATTCAGACAATTAGACATACATGCATTCGAAATTCTGCCGCAGGGAACTCACTTTTTATGGCATTTGTTTAGTGCGGGTGGCTCCTATTTCATGCTGTATTATTTATACAGACTGAGACTTTTCGAACAAAAAAAGCCGGAAATTCATCCGGCTCATAAATTCATTTAAACTGTTTTACTCAATCCCGCTAAAGTGCTTCATAAACTGCACCCGTTCATAAGCAGCAGGATTGTCGGCCTCTTTAACACTCATTCTGCCAATAAATTCATCAGTGGTTTTAAAATTGTGTTTTGTCATCCAGGTTTCCAGCTCACTGAGCATGATGCCGATTTCCTGAAAACCTTTTTTATAGAGTACTGATGCAATTTGAACTGCTTTGGCACCGGCTAATAGTTGCTTTATCATGCCTTTGCCATCATGAATTCCGGTGGAAGCAGCAATATCGCAATGCACCTTGGTGGACATCATGGCAACCCAACGCAAGGAAATGGCTATTTCTTCGGGATGACTAAAAACACTACTGGCTTTGATCTCAAACTTGTCGATATCAATATCAGGCGAAAAGAAACGATTAAAAAACACCAGACCCGATATACCTGTCCAGGAGAGCTTTAGCACCATTTTTGACAAACTCGAAAAATAATAGCTAATCTTCAAAGACACCGGGATCTTTACCAGCTTGGTCAATTTTCTCAGCACCTCAAAATAGATGTTTTCGTTGTATTCGCTGCTGTGATGAGGATCGGAAGGTAAGATAAACATATTGAGTTCGAGCCCATCGGCTCCGGCTTCTTCTATCTTTGTGGCAAACTCAATCCATTCCTGATCCGACACACAATTGATGCTGGCAATGATCGGTATATCAACAGCCTGCTTGGCATCACGAATCAGTTTTAAGTAGCGATCTACATCGTTGTGGCGGGTATAATTACGGATATAATCCTCAGCTTCAGGATAATAGTTGCTATGTGTATCCTGGTTAAGCGTATGACTGGCACTGTGCTTGATCTGCTCTTCAAACAGCGATTTTAAAACTACGGCAGCAGCCCCGTTTGCAGCGGCTTCCTTGATATTCTCTACAGAATTAGTGAGCCCTGAACTCCCTACGATGATCGGGTTCTTCAGCTTTATGCCCATATAAGTTGTGGACAGGTTTACCATATTTCCTCCATTGCTTTGGATAATTGTAGAATCATTTCACCTTTATGTCTGCAAAGCTAAGAAACAAATTATTCAAATTCATTCTAAATTATAAGGATATCATAAAAGGTATTGTGTTAATATTTTTCAAAAGCATTTTAATATTACCTCCTAATGCATTTGAAGGTCAAAAAAAATACGGTGCAGGTTTTTAACAAATCAATGTTAAAAACTCTGTAAAAAAATCAGTTTTAAACTTTAATAATCATATATTTTTACATCGTAAAAGCTTTCTAATACCGAGATCAATTAATCAAATCCGGCATATAATGCAACCTGCAAGTTGTATTGTATTTTACCGGATCTTATAATCAACCAATGCGTTCTGGAATTAAGCTCCTTATATTCTTCGTAGCGTGGGTGTTGACCTACAACATCCAGGCACAAGCGATTGTTGTTGGCCACCCTGCAGATACTGCCATTTGTGTTGATGCAAGTGCGAGCTTTAGAGTAATAGCTTTAAATACGGCAGTATATCAATGGCAGGAATTTGATGGCGTTGGTTGGTACAACATCAACGAAACCATAGATTATGCCAGCGGATATAATACACCATTGCTAACAATTTTTGATGCCAACCTGGGATTGAATGGTTACCAGTATCGTTGTGTAGTATTTGATGCCGAAGGGCTGCAAGATGTTTCGGAATCCGCACATTTGGGAGTGTATGAACCTCCGATAATTACCGCCCAACCAATTGACACCAGAGTCTGCAAAAACGAAACGGCAGTCTTTGCCGTTCAAGCCTTGAATGGAACGGATTTCAACTGGCAGGAAAACATTGGGCAAGGTTGGGTACAGCTGGAAGATAATGCCTTTTATCAAGGTACGAATACCAATATACTTGAAGTATTTACTACCACCGGAATGAATGGTTTTCGCTATCGATGCATCGTAACAAATGTGAGTTGTCCGGATACTACTATAAACGCCAGACTGTTTGTTGACCCAACCCCGGTCGTTCAGCAAATCACTGGCGGAGGAAGTTATTGCAGCGGTGGCACCGGCGTTGAGATAGGCCTGGCAGACTCGGAAACAGGAATTAGCTACCAACTTCTCAGGAATGAAAATCCGACTGGATATGTGATTGAAGGAAATAATGAAGCCATCTCTTTTGGATCAGTGACGCAAGAAGGGCAATATAGTGTGTTGGCAATCAATGGTTTTACATCCTGTAGCATTCTGATGGAGGGTGTAACAGATGTAACAATAGACCCGCTGCCTCTGCAACAACAGCTTGGTGGAGGAGGTTCTTATTGCCCGGGAGAGGAAGCTCCGGAAATCTTTCTTCTTGAAACCGAACCAGATGTCGTTTATCAATTATTTGCCAATGGAGCTTTTACAGGAGCCGAAATCATTGGAAATGGCTATATAAGCAGTTTCGGGCGATTTGCAAACAGCGGAATATATACTGTAACTGCTGCAAATCAATCTACCGGATGCCTCACACAAATAACAAGTCAGGTTCAGATTACTGAAGAAAATGCCCCGAGTGTTTTTGCGGGCAGCAATCAGTTTATCCAAAGAGGCGAAATCGCCGGTTTGAATGCTTCAGCAACAGGTGGCTCTGGCAATTACAGTTTTAATTGGTCCCCACCAGCATACGTTCAACAACCCGATTGGTCATCTACCCAAACCATTCCCCTTTTCCAATCGCGGCAGTTTATCATCAATGCCACAGATCAACAAAATGGATGCAAAGCACTTCCAGACACCATGATAGTGTATATAAAAGACGGACAACTGGAACTGGATTTAGTTGCAAGTCAAACACAAATCTGTCCGGGCAATCCAGTGCAACTTTCTGCTATTGCAGGAGGAGGTACCGGCAATTATTCCTATCAATGGACTTCACTTCCCGAAGGTATCTACTCAACAAACGCACAAATTGTAGTCAGTCCGGTTATCTCCACAACCTATATCGTAACGCTCAGCGACGGACAGCAAACGATACAAAAATCTGTAAGTATTCAGGTTAATTCTGTTCCGGCACAATTTAGTATCACCGGAGATGAAAGCTATTGTGCCAATGAAGAAGGTGTTGAAATTGGCCTTAGCGGATCAGAAAATGGTGTGATTTATCAATTGATTCGAAATGATCATGAAGTTGTAGTCGAGAAGAATGGCACAGGTCAGGCTATCGTATTTGGGACTTTTGGCCTTGGAAATTATCAAGCTGTTGCCCGTTATTCTTCAGATAACTGCTCCCAAATGATGGTTGGTGAATTATCAGTGAGCACGATTTCGTTGCCAATATTAACAGCTGGAGCCAACCAATACATTTCAAACGGAGATCAAACTACACTTTCGTCAGTCGCTCAGGGCGGTTCAGGGAATTATCAGTATGGCTGGACGCCTTTTGACAAATTGTTAAACCCAAATCAACAGAACCCGGCTACTTTGCCGCTTTTTGAAACCACAATTTTCGAGGTTACAGCTACCGATGTAAATAGCGGATGTGTAAGTAATACCGCACAATCAGTGGTTTTTGTAACTGGTGGAGACCTTGATCTCACACTCCAAGCCGATCAATACAGTATTTGTTCCGGCCAATCTGTTCAGCTTCAGGCGTTACCTACGGGTGGTTCAGGGAATTATGTTTACCAATGGCAATCAAATCCTCCCGGACTAAATACTGATATTTCAAATCCTCTGGTCACTTTAACAAATTCGAGCTGGATGATTCTCACCCTTACAGATGGGTTTACGGTGCTCACCGATTCACTTTTTATTGAAGTTAGGCCTTTGCCACAAGCCTTCAGCCTTGAAGGTGGTGGTAATTATTGTGTTGGCAGTCAGGGTGTTGATATAATCTTGACAAGTTCAGAGAATGATGTCTTTTACACACTTTACAGAAACGGAACTAATACGGCTCAGGTTCGTATCGGGAACGGACAGCCTATAACATTTGCCGATCAAACTATTGAAGGAATTTATCAAATTGAGGCTTTATCGCAACAGCAGCTTTGCAGCAAGATGATGCCCGGAAATGTAGAAGTTATAGCCAGGAATACTCCCATTGGCTTTGCCGGATATGATCGCACAATTCAAATGGGCACGGCGACTAATTTAAATGCCGAAGTATCTCAAGGATCAGGCAGTTATACATTTGAATGGTCCCCCCAATCATTGGTTGAAAACCCTGATTTGCAACAAACTCTAACGGAACCCTTAAGTCAGAATACGATTTTTAATTTGAGTGTAACGGACAACCAAAGCGGATGTCAGTCGCAACCCGATCAAGTACAGATATTCGTTCAGGGTGGCCCTTTGCAGGTGTCGGCATCAGCAAACCAACAGGCAATATGTCAGGGATCAATTGTTGAGCTTCATGCCTTGGCAACAGGAGGCACTGCAAACTATTATTACAGCTGGACTTCGGTGCCGGCAGGATTTTATTCAGGCGAAGTACAGCCTGTTGTTACGCCAACAGCCTCTGCCTGGTACAAGGTCACTGTTTATGACGGGCAACAAACTGCATCGGACAGTATTTTTATTTCAGTATCACAGCCTCCTCAAACATTTACGGTTTATGGTGGTGGTCAAATTTGTGAAACAGGCCAAACCCAACAGATCTTTTTGGATGGAAGTGAATTTGGTACTCAATACAGGCTTTTCTACGACAACGTATTGAAGTTGGAATTGCCTGGTACAGGCTCAGTGCTGCAATTTGGCGGTTATGATCAGCCCGGAAGTTATTCTGTTACAGCTGTTAATGCCACAGGCTGCCAAAAATTGATGAACGGAGAAGCTGTCATTTCACAAGCAAATGTTCCCTTGGTAAATGCCGGACCAGATAAGTGGATCAACCAAAATGAACAGGTTACGCTGGAAGGAAGCCTAACGGGAGATGAAAATGCTGCTTTTGTCTGGAATCCTGCTGCCCAACTGCTTAATCCTGAGGCCTTGCAGCCGACGACGGTTAATTTAAACAGCACGACTTTATTTTCTTTGGAGGCTGTAAATCCTGTTTGTGGCGCATCGATGGATTACGCTACGGTTTTTATAACGGGTGGCCAACTGTCGCTTTCTTTATATCATTCATCTGTTTCTTGCCAAGGTGAGCCAGTCACATTATTTGCCTTGCCCGGAGGAGGAACTGGTAATTATACTTACTCATGGGTCTCAAATCCAGCCGGATTTGAATCAAATGAGATTAATCCGCTTATTTTTCCGGAAGTGGCAGCCTGGTATATTTTTACCTTATCAGAAGACAGCCAAATCCTAAAAGATTCTATTTGGATTGAGCCTCATCCTGCTCCTCAAATTTTTGAAGTTTCAGGAGGAGGTGAGTTTTGTGCAAATGAGGAGCTGCCTGTCATTCAGCTTTCAGGATCCGAATCAGAGGTTGTGTACACCCTGCTGTACAATGGTATTGAAACAGGCTATTCCCTCATTGGAAATGGCTTTGCCCTGTCATTTGAAGCTGCAGAAGGATCCGGGAATTATCAAATTAGTGCTTCTTATGCGCATTCGAATTGCACTTCACTGATGAACGGAACCGCTGAAATTGAAATTACTGATACACCCATTGTTTTTGCCGGATTCGATCAAATACTTCAAATAGACGAGTCGGCAGTTTTAAATATGGAAGCTGTCGGAGGTTCAGGTGATTATTCACACCAATGGTTTCCGCATTGGCTTGTTGAATCTCCCGAAAGTGCCACAACCTTAACATCTCCTTTGAATCAATCTACTGTCTTCTTTGCAACAGCAACAGATTTGATGTCGCAATGCTTATCGGAGCAAGATACCGTAATCATCTTTATTGAGGGAGGACCACTCAAAGTGCGAATTCTAACCAACCAGAGTCAGCTCTGTGAGGGGCAAAACTTTAAGGCAATGGCACTTCCAAGCGGAGGCTCAGGATCATATGCTTATCTGTGGACTAATCAGCAGAGCGAAGTGCTGGGAAACGAAGCACAGCTTGCTGTTGATTTGTTTGAAAACAGTTGGATTTTTCTTTCTGTTTCTGACGGTGAAAGCACAATACAAGATTCTGTTTTTGTAGCTGTATCTCCTGTATTACAACAGTTTACTGTTACAGGAGGCGGGGCATATTGCACTGGTTCAGCAGCTCCTGAAATAGGGCTTTCTGGTTCGGAAACGGGTGTTCAGTATGCTTTGTTCAGGGAAGAACAATTGCTTTTTACTGTCCAGGGAACGGGCGGGGAATTGTCATTTGGTCACCAAACCATGTCTGGTATTTATACGGTTGAAGCTTACCGCCCCGGATTTCCTTGCCGCCTGGCAATGGCAGGAGCTGCTGTGGTAATTCAAAATTCAATTCCTCAGCTCGATGCAGGTCAGGATGTATTTATTCCCCGCGGAACATCTGCAAATCTGCAGGCAGTTGTCCGCAATGGCTCCGGAGATTATGCTTTCCAATGGCAGCCCGAATCGCTAGTAGTAAATCCCGAAGCTGCTGCCACAGCCACACAGCCTTTGCAACAAAGTGTTTTCTTTGAGTTGTTTGTTACGGATAACCTCAGCTTGTGCCAGACGAGCGATCAGCTGAGTGTTTTTGTTACAGGAGGCGTACTCAGCGTGAGTTTACATGCCAATGAAGCCAACGTTTGCCCGGGCGAACCGATTCAAATCAATGCTTTGCCTTCGGGCGGAGATGGAAATTATAGCAGGCAATGGTTCATCAACGGACAATTAATTCCCAATTCAGCTTGGCAGTTTGTGGATTATCCCACCGAAGATTCCTGGTACAAAATTGTTGTTGAATCGGGCGATCAGCAAGCCAAAGATTCTGTTTTAGTAAGGATGAACAGCCTGCCTCAGGTATTTACATTGGATGGCGGAGGATTATTTTGTGATAGTCAGTTGCCTCCGGAAGTGTTCCTGACAGACAGCGAAGCCGGCATGGAATACAAACTCTATCTCAACGGACAATTTACAGGACTTACCAAAAATGGCACCGGAAACACACTCAATTTTGGGCCCCGATTCGCCCAGGGAAGCTACCACGCACTTGCCCTTAGTCAGGAGAGCTGTGTACAACTGATGGATGGATTGGTAGAAGTTAGGCAAACACCCAAAGCACAACAGTTTGATCTGCTTGGAGGCGGGCGCTGGTGTGCCAATGAGACTGGCAATGGTGTTTACCTCTCAGGTTCTGAAACTGGGGTAGATTACACCTTATTAGATAATAGCGATACTCCAATTGAAATGATTTTTGGAACAGGAAATGCCATTGCTTTTAATTCGCCTGCTGAAACAGGAGCATTTCGGGTTATGGCCAATTTCTTTGATGAATCCTGCTCACAGCCAATGAGGGGAATTGTTTCAGCAATTATTGATCCCGTTCCGCAATTAATTATTTCGGGAGAAACCACAGCTTGCGAAAATGACGAATTCATTTTAAGTGCTTCAGGTGCTGATGCTTACGAATGGCATTTAGATCCTTTACAAACTGCTGATCAGGTTGTTCTGCCAGCAACCGAGAATATGGACTTTCTGGTAATTGGAACGAATAGCCTTGGATGCAAGGATTCTGCAACAATACAGCTTATTGTAAATCAGCGTCCGCAAATTGAACTCATGCTGAATGCAGAAGAAAAATCAATTCGTGTTCAACCAGATACTTTTCTGGAATACATTTTTTCTTCCGGAGCGATGATATTGCAATTGGGTTCCTCAAATAGCTTTAACTACGCAGGCATTGATTTACCCATTGATTCTGTTGCTGTGCAGGCAATCACGGCTGAAGGATGTGTTTCGGAAGCAGCCATTTTTGTAGAAACCACCAACGAATCAAATGCCTTTACCCCCAATGGAGATGGGATTAATGACCTATTTAGAAAAGGAGATTTCATCAGGGTGTTTAGTCGTTGGGGTGTTGAATTATTCAGCGGCATTGAGGGCTGGGACGGACGTTACAAAGGAAGCATGGTTTCAGCTGGCACCTATTATTTTGTGCAGGAAATCAGGGATATCAATGGAGGTTTAATCAGAACCGAAAAAGGCTCTGTAACACTTATAATAGAATGAGAAAAAACCTGGTGAGCATATTACTCTTTTTATTTCTGCTAGGTTGGAATACAGCTGCCGGCCAGTCTTCACGAGCTTTGAAACAGGCACAGAAAAAGTATCAATCCAAAGACTATGCAGGTGCTGTAAAGCTTTGGAAAAAAGCTTTTGATCAGGAAAAAGACGCCACACTAAGGCAGCAAATTGCCTATCAGCTGGGCGAGGCTTATGCCAATATGAATCAACTTGAACAAGCTGAAGTTTGGCTTAAAGATGCCGTTGAAAGTGATCAACCATCTTTGGAATGGCTGCTGCTGAAAGCTTCCGTACAGCTCAGACTTAATCAGACTGAATCAGCCATACAAACGATAGCAAAAGCACTCGAAAAGCAACCCTATTCCCGTCAATTGCAGGATATGCTTGCAATGATTCATCGCTGGCAAAAACAATCGCATCAAACAGATTTTCCTTTTGACAAACTCTATGCTGTTAGTTCTTCCTACAGTGATTATACTGCCCTGTGGCATAAACAGAGTCTTCTGGTTTCGAGCAGTCGTTCCGATGGGCAGCAACAAAATATTGACGGAAGAACATCAGAGTATTATTCAGGGATTTTTGAGTTTAAACAAAATCAGTTTGGTGATTTTAAGCTTGCGTCTGATTTTAAGGCCTTGAAAGGAAAAAATATTGGCACCCCTGCTGTTGATCCATTGCAGCAAAGGATTTTTTACACCAGTTGCAACAACAGCAAAAAACGATGTGCCATCCTGATGGCTGCTATTGAGCCTGTTACCGGAAAAATCGGCAAGGCAAAACCAGCTCCTTTTATGAAAAAAAATATCCATTATGGTCATCCCTTTGTCCGGGAAGATGGTAAAATGCTCTACTTTGTTTCAGATTTGCCAAACGGATATGGAGGTAAAGACATCTACCGAATCAGCCTGCGCGAAGATGGTGGCTTTGGGCTGGCTATCAATATGGGCCCACATATTAATACAACAGCTGATGAGCTTTTCCCTACTGCTATTGGCGACAGCCTACTGCTGTTTGCCGCAGCGCGTTATTCAGGCTATGGAGGTTTGGATTTGTATGCTTCCCGGCTGAATGATGAACAGGCACAAAAGCCTGTGCTGTTGGATTTTCCCTTTAATAGTCAGGGAGACGATTTTTATCTCACTTTGAAAACCGGCAGCATTCAGGGCTGGCTCAGTTCGAATCGGGAAAGCGAGACGAATGACGACATCTACACTTTTGAGGCTTATCCTCTGCGGGCAATCCTCGAGGGAGTTGTCAAAGAAGAACATTCTGGTAAATTGCTGGCTGATGTTGAAATCGAAATCCTTGAAGCCGGATTAAGTAAAAGAACAATCAAAACTGACTCAACAGGGCATTACCGGACAAGTATTTCTATTGGGAACAACCTTGATATTTATGCAGAAAAAACAGGCTATTTTCCTGAAAAACGTTTTCAAAAAGTTGCAGATTCAACACGCTTGATACGACAGAATTTTGCGCTGGCTTTGCTTACCTATCCTGCTACCATTAGCGGGATTGTGATTGACAAGGAAAGTCGAAAATCCCTGGCTTCAGAAAAGGTGATGATCAACGGCCCGGGTGGTTTTTACCTGGAAACTTTCACCAATTCGCAGGGCGAATACCGTTTCGATTCCTTAAAACCAAACCATATTTATACCGTGAAAGTAACCAAAAAGGGCTATTTCAGCGAATCGCGTGTGTGCAGGATACCGGAAGCCCGAAAACCACTGCTGCTGAATAAGCAAAATGGAGTGGATATGGATTTTGAACTGATTGCCATTCAGGAAAAAAAGGAAGTGGTAATCAACAATATTTACTATGATTTTGATAAGGCCTCTTTACGCGAAAGCTCAAAATTGGAACTCAACAAACTGGCTTCAATGTTGCGCGAAACTCCTAATGTGATCGTACAAATCAATGCCCATACCGACACCCGTGGCAGCCATGCCTATAACGATAAACTTTCTGAAAGCCGTGCCGCTTCCGTTGTTAACTATTTGGTTGCAAACGGTATCGATCCGGCACGGCTTGTGTCGAGAGGTTTTGGCAAAACAAATCCCATCTTTCCTAATGCTAAATCCGAAGCAGAGCATCAGGCCAATCGAAGAACAACATTCACGGTAACCGGAACCGACTTCATGCCTGTAGTTTCACAAAACACTTACAAAGCTTCCGGTGTGGCACTGGTGTATCGGGTTCAGCTGATGGCAACATCGGCGTACTTCGAGCCTGAAAGTTATTTTGCGGTTTTAAAAGCAATCATCCCTGATGCCCGCTTTTATGTGCAGCCTGTGAATGGCATTTACCGTTACGAAATTGGCGACCGACAGAATTTGTCTGCGGCCGAATCGCTTAAAAATCAAGTTTTGGCTGCTGGTTTTGCAGATTGTTTTATCGTGCCTTATCACAATGGAAAACGTATCTCGATGGAAGAAGCTAAACAAATCAAACCATGAGCAGGATGTTTAATTATTTGCTTTTAGCTGCAATATTGGTGTTTATGGTTGGGCAAGCCAAAGCACAGACCGACTTGCTTTTTAGCCTTCACGGGATGAACCAAAAGGTGTTTAATCCGGCAGCAATGGACGACAACGGACGAATCAATCTGGAATTGATGGCCAGGCAGCAATGGATTGGCTTTCCGGATGCACCTGCTGTGCAATATCTGAGCGCAGATATGTTTATGGATGAGCAACCAATGGGGCTCAAATTAAGCTTTCTGAATCAGACTGCCGGAAAAGAAATTACCCGACAGCTGAGTCTGGCTTACGCTTATCAGGTAAGACTTTCGAATGAGCTCGATCTTCGCTTTGGCCTCGGAGCCGGTTTTTATCAACGCCAAGTGCTTTATTCGGAATTGATTTTTGAAGCAGGTAACGAACCACTCATCAAACCTGATGAATCTGTTTTTAAACCTGATTTTTCGTTTGGCGCAGAGCTTTATTGGAATGCCTTTGCAATCGGTGTGGCAGCCAATCATATTACAACTCCCAACCGAAAAGCCACGATTTTCAGGATTCCCTTGCATAATCATTTATACCTAATGCATTGGCTAATGCTAAATGAGCAAAGTAGGTTGATGACTGAAATCTCCTGGCATATGCAGGGAACGATCAGGCGCATGCAACTTGGTGCTGTGATTGAAGCCGGAATTCTGGAAGCAGGCCTAGCCTACCGACATCAGGATGCATTGATAATACGCGCCGGAATAGCTTTGTCCGAAACAATCAAATTACGGTATGCCTATGATCTGGGTATTTCGAAAATAGCAAATTACAACAGCGGCACGCATGAAATAAGCCTGGAGTTTGGTTTCCCGAAAAAGTCAGGAACTTACCTGTCGCCCAG
>JAQVGO010000132.1 GCA_028696715.1 Bacteroidales bacterium | reverse complement strand
TGTTTAATTTTTCCACGAGGTAAATTTACCAATTTTCTTCTATTTGAAGTAAACGTCAGGTTTAAATATTTTAGAATCACGCAATAACAGCAGTCAAAGATAAAATAACAGGAAAAGCGTTGATCATCCTGCCGGCCGGCCAAGGTTAATCAATAAACATACAAGTTTAGGAAATAAGATTGACTTGCGTTGGTGCACAGGTCTTATTGCCTGTTTCGTAAAAGAATGTTAGGGTTAATGATTGGCAGCATGAAATTTTGGAGTGCTGTTCCTTGTAACTTTGATATCAATATGCCTCATGCAGTTGAATAGGTGACTGAATAAGTGCATTCGCTAAATCAGGGTCTAAATGACAGTGATCAGAAACAACATGAAAATCATATCATAATGTTGTGTGATAAGATAATGCCTCTTAAACGATCTGTAATAGAGAGTGTTAATGATGGCTTCTGGTTTACCAGATCATATCAAAGCTACCTCAAAGCCTATTTCGCTATGTTTTACCAAAAATTATGGATTAAGTATTGCAGAGTTAAACCATGGATAATGGCAATGGAAAAACTCATCAATGTCCCTATCAGGATATACTCCGTCTTTTTTTGATCTTCTTTTCCTTTCAGGTCTCCAAACCGGAAAACAGATTTTGCTGCCAGTAAAAAACCAATGGGTGTCCACTGATTCATTAAAATAAATGAAAGGATCAGGAAACGCTCGATTACGCCAATCCATTTTCCGGCATTTTTCAGGCTTTCGTCATTGGCTTTCGGGATATCACTTTGCCATTGTTTTGTCAGATAACCAACAAGCACTCCCGAAGGTAAAGTCAACAAAATGTAAGCGATAAAGATTACCAGGTATTTTTCGTTCCAGCTATGCTGTGCAAAAAACTGAACCACAAGATCGCTAAAAGTATTTTCCGTTATCCAAAACCATACCCACACGATGCTGATGAAGTGCAGCAATTGATCGCTTACAAAAACAAAGGCATTGTCGCGTTTAACGAAAACTTTTGCCTGATCGATGAAACCATGCGCAATTACCAGTACCAGCGGGGCATACCAGTTTGCCCACTGCGCCAAAAACACATAAGTGAGCAGCCCTACTGTAAGCAGATGAATATAAAAGCTCCCGGATCGAAAACCATTACTGTTTTTGCGTTTTACTATGCCATCAGTCTGGAAAACAAAATCGGCCAGTAAATGGGCAATAAGCAAGCGAAGCAGTATATCTAATTGTTGAATTTCCATTTGATTACTTCTCTGTAGCGATTAAAAAATTTGGTCATGCTCTGCAGATTGGCTGATTCAAGTCGTTTGCTTATGGCCCTCTGCGTGGCATTCAGCTCCCTGCCTATTTCTTTTTGTGTTTTCTTTTGAAGAAGATACAGGTAAATGGCTTCTGATTGGCTGGTTGTCCATCGGTTTATGATGGCATCGGCAAGCGGGCAACCCGCACCAAATTCCTTGTCGGCTTGTTCGTCGCCGGTCGTTATCTTCAAGCGATTTCCCTCTTTCTTCATTCTATCAAGCGACTGTCCCGAACGGACAAAAGCTTCGCCTGTCATTTCACCCAGTTTTACATTATTTTTTATTTCTGCCTGGCCAATACCAATGGAAATTCGTGCATCCCAGGCATCGTTTACCGATGAACTCCTGGACTGCCTGCGCAAGCCTGCCCTGATGATTATACTGAGCAACAAGGCATCTTCGGGCTGCCTTACCAGTGCCTGAAAGCTATCACCACGAAACACCTCAAACAAAAATCCGTCATATTGCTCCTTTATATCACTGGCAATGGCATGAAGTGCCTCATGAAAGTCCTTGTCAATAGCAGATGAAGCTGCAAGATCTCCTGTAATTACGGCATGTATATTTTTCGTTTGCATGGCAAATTATAGTATATTAAAAGGTACTAAATTAATAATAATCTATTCAGAGTTACTATCAAACCAATAATTTTTTTCATGACGCCTCCTATTTATCAGAATACCTGAATGTTCTATTGCCACATTAGAACCATCAGAAGTACTGAATTTAGTGAATTTATCTAGTCCCAGCTTACTTTTACCGGAATTTATAGGATATTGGTTTTCTTGTCTTGTCATAATGGTTTACTTTTCAATTTCAATGTGGTGTTGACTTTTCACATCCGTTGGTAAAGCACACAAATATGAAATGATTGAGCCATGCTATGGTATCTGACTGCCGTTACAAAGTTTGATGCCGGAGGAAAGGATAACGTACTAATCAGACTACCAAACGAAAAAATTCAGGATACAATGTTTTTGCTTTTCAATTTACAAAGCAAACGATAATAGGCATGAAGAGTAATACAAATAGTCAAATGTTCAAAAAATGTGCATTCAGGATAAAATATACATTTTCAGAATTTTAGCTCTTTGAAAGTAAATTGAATACATCATTAAGTTCATTCAGTTTTATCTTTTCTTCTCGGGTTGCGTTTTTACCTAATAGATAACTGACAAAGAAGACCAGAATAAGAAAAAATACAAATCCGGTTTTATAGTATATGTTCGGGTAATAGCCTATAATTTCAGGAACGTAAAGCGAAAAAGAAAGGCAGAGAATGATTGAAATGACTGGGGCATACACGCTAAAAAACCGAAGTCTTTTTTTGTAGAAGTTGCGCCAATGGTTTAAATATTCTTTGGGTGCTAGCGTTTCATCAAGCTTGCTAATTAAAAAAACATAATAAATATTCACAAACAAAATTACGAACAAACTCACAGCCAGAAGTGCCAAAGCCGTATATGAAATTTCAAAAGTAAATTCTTTCCCGCTCAAGAAGCCAAACCACAATATAAAAACAGCAGTTGCGAATAAACCGATTGTACTTAATATATACTGCTTCTTCAAGCGCGAAAGCGGATCGCTTTTCTTTTTGCCTAAAAATCCAGCTGTATCCTTGGTTTGAGTTTGATTAACTGACCAAATAGTTTTTAGATCATCAAATTCCTTCATACTTATTAAATATTTCGGTTAATTTTAATTTTATGCGATGGATTCTTACAGCGATTGAGTTTTCTTTGATTCCCAAAACCTCTGCAATTTGTTTATAGGATAATTCATCAAGAAACATGGTAATTATTAACCTGTCAATTTTATCCAGCTTATTGATCGATTTGTACAACAGACTTAGATGATCCTGATTAACTTCATTTATGACTTGCATATTTTTTATATCATTGATATCCAAGGCTTTTGATTCATTTTTTTTGATAAAGGAGAGGCATTTATTTATGGCTATCCTGTAAATCCAGGTGGTGCGTGAAGATTGACCCTTAAATTTATCCCAATGCTTCCATGCAGATAAAAAAGTCTCTTGCGTAAGATCATCAGCCTCATCCATTGAATTGGTGTAACCAAAACAAAGATTTTTTATTTTACTACTGTATTCCAGGTAGATGAAAGAAAATTCTTCGCTTATATGATCCATATTTCGTCCTTAGGATTTTAAACACTTATACATTTGACACCAGATCCCTGATATTATTACAAGCGAATATAAATTTTTCAATTAACGAAATCGACTTTTTCTACCTTCTGTTTTATGGCCTCAGAGCCTGATTTGGGTTTGCTGAAAAACTTAAAACTGACAATCCAATAAAATTTCACCCTCGCTATGTGGGGATAATATCTGGTGCAAGAATTTTTATTGTATGCAAGCAAATTCCTTGTAGAAACCTGCGTTAAGCATTCTATTCATTAACACAAATTCAATCAGATAAAAGTTTTTTTGGTGAACCCAAAATAAATCATACTTCATCAGGCTATGGAATTCTTTCTTTCGTGATGAAAATGTAAACTAAAATTGCTGCCTTTATCTTTTTCCGAATCAACTCTAAGTGCTGCTCCCAGCAGCGTTGCATAGTCTTTGCAAAGGATCAGCCCCATGCCAGAACTTTTTTCGTTGTCTGTTCCGGGCCTTCCAAAATCAGCATCAAGGTCAAATAAACGACCAAGCATTTCCTGTGGAATCCCAATGCCATTGTCAATCACACTGATCTTCAGTCCGGTTTCTTCTTCAGTAGCCTCAATAGTGATGTTACCTCCGTGGGAGGTAAACTTGATTGCATTGGTCAGCAAATTATGCAGGATTTGTTTGAGCATCTGATAATCGGTCATCATTTCAATATCCGGATTTATTCTCGTTGTCAAAGTCTGCTCTTTTTGCGATAAAGCCATATAAAATAGCAGACTGAGCTCCTCCACCAGATCGGCAAGCCGGAATTTGGTAGTGCTAACTTTAAGTCCACCCTGTTGAATTTGAGTCCATCGCAACAAATCCTCCAATAAGGCATGTGTGTTTTCAGCTGTTTGGTCGAGTTGATGAATCAGCTGGGTCCTCTCCTCCTCCGAAAAATCATCCCACTCCTTGTTAAGCATACTTAGGCCGGTTTGCAGTGTGGCCGACGGGCTGCGCAAATCATGACTTAAAATCCCGAAAAATTTATCTTTTGTTTTGCTGGCTTTGTCAAGCGCGGCATTTTGCTCGTCAAGCTTGGCGATATTGCTGTTTAGCAACGTGTTTAACTGCTTGATCTTTTTACTGTTTCGCAGCTGAACAATGGTAAATATCAAGGAGCCGACAAAGCCCAGCAGAATAAAAACGACAAGAATCCGTTGATTCAGAATTTGCTTCTGTTGAAAAATATTCTCTTTTTCAAGAAGTTCATTTTCAAGCTTTTGCACTTCCAGATTTCGTTCAGCTTCCATCACTTTCAGGCTGTTGGAGACCTCTGTTTTGTTCAAGGTCTCTTTTAATACCTGGTACTCCTGGTTTTTGAAAA
This sequence comes from Bacteroidales bacterium, assembly GCA_028696715.1. Lineage (GTDB taxonomy): Bacteria > Bacteroidota > Bacteroidia > Bacteroidales > F082 > UBA5536. Next base: position 964 of record JAQVGO010000132.1, on the reverse strand, counting down.
ATGCCTGTTCATAATTTTTGAGGGCACTGTCGATTCTTACCAAACCCAATATGGCGTTCAGCTGGTATTCGATGAAGTGTAACGAATCCGCAAAACGCTCACCCATAGTATAATAATGCCTTGCTGCCGAATAGTTTTTTTTCATCCTGTAAACATTGGCCAGGTTCACTAACACGGCCGTTTTGCGTCGTATATGTTTCTCTGTCAACGGATTCTGCAAGGCACGCAGGTAATAAACCTCGGCAGAGTCGTAGTTTCCTTCATCATAATTTATGTTACCGCGAGTGAGGTCGATTACATTTAAAATATTTGGCCGATTCCGTTCGGTACTGATAGCCAATGCCTTGTCGAAATAAAAGAATGCTGAATCGTAATTAAATTCCAGGCTTGAAAACGATTCTGCAATATTCATATAATGAATTGTTAACACCGGATAATTCTTCGTTTCAAGGTAATACCTGATGGCTTTTCGCAACTGAAAATGCATCTTTTGTATGTCGCCCATTGCGTAATAAACACTTCCTAAAGCCGACGCCAACAGTGCATCCAGCTCGGCATTGTGCATCCCGGCACTTCTTTGCTGAGCCTCGTTGAGCATGACAATGGATTTGGCATAATGCCCTTGATTATTAAGGATAAAGCTGTGGTTTATGATGTTGCGCACATAGGAATCGTAAAACTCAAATTCGTTGGCTTTGTTTGTGGCCAGGGTATAATAATAGTTGGATGAATCAAAATTATCCAGGAAATTATATAGGATCCCAAGATTTCCGAGCACGTGAACGAGTGGCCTTTTCAGCTTTCCCGAGAGGGCATAACCATGCGCTATCCGGTAATAAACCAAAGCAGAATCATAGTTCATTGTGGCCCAAAAGTAATTGGCCTTCAAATTGTTGAAGATATATCTCACATAGGAAACATCATGACTTCCAGCATATTGCTCCAGCGAATCCATCCAGGGCAA
>JAQVGO010000029.1 GCA_028696715.1 Bacteroidales bacterium | reverse complement strand
GAATCTTCCACAATTCTTTCAGGATTGGTGGTGTTTTTGTAAATGCTGCCCACCAGATTGTAACACACATCTATTCCCATGATAAAAATATCCGAATCACCATCCAGGTCAAAGTCGCCAAAGCGGACAAGCCCTTCGCTCACCCAGGGAAGTCCGGCCATAAAATCTTCAAAAATGCCTTGTCCTTTGTTCTCGTACAGGATGGTATAAGGACGTTCGATGCTTTCGCCGGCTATCAGGAGATCCATATCGCCATCCGAATCGAAATCAGCTACATCCATACTCACATTTTTCAGCGGCCTGAATCCTGATATACTTTGCTCGTCGAAATACAAACTTTTATTTCCCAGAAAAAGCCGGGTATAAGGCTTGTCATCAACATCGGCTCCTGCCAGCACAAAATCATTCAGGCCATCACCGTTAAAATCGGCCCAGACCACGGCACTCTTGGTTAAGGCAGGAAAAGATTGCGGGTGAAGCAGGTAATTACCTTCCTTGTATATGTATAAGCGGCTTACAGGGCGGCCGTTCCAGCTTCCGGTGATAAAAACATCCAAAAACCCATCTTTATTGGCATCGCCCCATCGCACTTCACCATTGATAACGCCTGGCATGTCGAAACTTCTTAAAGCAAACTCACCCGAGCTGTTCTCCAAAATTACTGTCCGGCTCCTGCCCGAGGCATCCATTCCGGTAAGCAAAATATCAAGATCATTGTCCTTGTCGAAATCGGCCATTTCGGCATGGCCATCAACTAAAGCCGGCACCTGCACCTGGCTGAGTGAAAAGCTCCCATTTGTCTGCTGATAGTAGATGCCAGCCACAAATCGTCCCTCCTGGTCCAGGCCGCTCAGAAACACATCGGCCCTGCCATCCTTATTGAGATCGCCCACAGCCAGACTCAGCTTTTTCACATCAGGCAAGCCATTTGGCCGGGCTTTGAAAATAGAATTGCGGTCTTTAAGATAATAGGTGGTGACAGCCTTCATATCTTGCTGGGCCAACTCGCCAGCTACGATCAAATCGAGACCGGAAGCACCCGGAATCCATGCCGCATCAGCCTGAATGCGGGTAGAGATATTTTTCTGATGCTCAACAAACACCTGCGAAACAAGTATTTGTGCAAATAATAGGTGAGTTAAAAACAAAAATATCAGTTGCTTCATGGATATCTAATTAAACTGTATGATTCGTGCGATTAACATATGCTCTGGCAATTAAAAAGTCAACGTAAAAACAGTCCCTTCTTCAGGTTTCGATTTCACCGAAATCGCCCCTTTATGCATCTGCATGATCTGCCGCGAAAGGCTCAATCCAATGCCTGACCCTTCCTTTTTGCTTGTAAAGAAAGGCATGAAAATCTTATCCAATAAATCGGGTTTGATGCCATGACCGTTATCTGCAATTTCAATGCTGATGCGATTATTCAGGTTTGTAGAGGCTGTGATTGAAATTTTTGCCCCATCCTTTTCCTTAACGGCATCAATGGCATTCAGCAGCAGATTGATCAACACCTGATCAACCAAGTCAGGGTCGGCCAGCAGCATCAGCTCTTCGGGGAATACCTTGCATACACATTTGATGTTGTGCATCTCCAGCCTGGGTTTGAGTAATTCGTTTGCTTTGTCGCACAACTCCCTGATGGCAAAATACCTGAAGTTTGGTTTGGGAATCCGGGTGAGATTACGGTATATCTCCACAAAATTCAACAAACCCCTGCTCCTGCTTTCGATGGTTGACATGGCACTGTGTATGCTTTCCAAATCTTCTTCAGATAGCTGGCTCATCTCAATTCTGTCGGTTTCCGGATTCACCATCATCTCCTGAACCGTTGAGGCCAACGACGAAATTGGTGTGATAGAATTCATGATTTCGTGCGTAAGCACACGAATAAGTCGCTGCCAGCTTTCTATCTCCTTCTCTTCCAACTCAGGATGAATGTTTTGCAGCGAAACAAGCACATACTCCTCACCCCGCATCCTGAATTCGGTAGCATTTACCGAAAGCTGAATCAACTCATCTTCCAGAAAGATCTTGATCAGGTTTTTATCGCCGGCCTTCATTTTTAAAAGAAGCTCGGGCAAATCTTCCTTCACCACTTCCAGCTCTTTGATATTGCGCAAATGACTTACCCTCAATAGCTTTTTGATGGCATTGTTGAACACATCAATCTTACCGTCACGTCTAAAAACAATAATCCCAATGCTTACATGCTGAATTACTGTAAGCAAATAATTGAAATGCTCTTCTTTTTCGGCCCTATTCTTCTTAAACTCATTGATGATCTGATTGAACTGATGACTAAGGTCGGTGAAGCTCTTTCCAAGTCCTTCGTCAGAAAAGGAGGCCGAAAAATCTGCGTGGCGAATGCCTTCCAAAAATTTGGTCAGCCGTTTATTGGTGTGCTCGGCAAATAAAATCAAGGATATGGTTTGCAACACAATCAGCACCAATAAAATAATTGCACTCACAAGAAACTGCTCGTGACTATACAAAAACGCAAAAAGCAAGGCTGATGCTAATAATAGCAACACCCTGAGTGCCATTTGAACCCTAAAGCGTTTAAAGATCATATTTTTCCATTCTACGGTAAAGTGAAGCGCGCGTCAGGCCAAGCTCTTTAGCAGCCCTGCTGATGTTGCCGCCGTGTTTGTCAACCACTTTGCGAATCAACATTTTCTCAGTTTCTTCCAAATTCATATTGACAGGCATAACCTCGTTTTCCTGTTTATCCTCATTTTCCGAAAGGAAAAAGTCGTGAGGCTCAAGCACCTGGTTTTCACCCATTATCACTGCCCGCTCAACGGCATGTTGTAATTCGCGGATATTGCCTGGCCAATGATGGGTTTGAAGCCTTTTGAGCGTGCTGGCATTCAGCCGCTTCTTCTGAATCTTGTATTTCTTACAATACACCTCAAGGTAATGCTCTACCAGGGGTTCGATGTCTTCGAGACGTTCGCGCAATGCCGGCAGCTTTATCTCGACTGTATTAATGCGGTACAGCAAATCCTGCCTGAACTTATTCTCGCTCACCATCTGATACAGCGGCATATTGGTGGCACAAACCAGGCGTACATCAATAGGAATCTCTTTGTGTGATCCCAGGCGCACCACCTTTCTATTCTGCAACACACTCAGCAGCTTCGATTGCAACGATTGCGAGAGGTTGCCTATCTCATCCAGAAAGATAGTGCCTTTGTGGGCTGCTTCAAAACGTCCGGCGCGATCTTCTTTGGCATCCGTAAAAGCACCTTTGGTATATCCAAAAAGCTCGCTCTCGAAAAGGCTTTCGGTGATGGCACCCAAATCAACGCTTACAAACACCTCACCCGCCCGCTTGGAGGCACGATGAATGGCGCGGGCAATCACCTCTTTGCCTGTACCATTTTCGCCCAGAATCAAAACATTGGCATCTGTTTTGGCAACTTTACTAACGGTAGTCAACACTTTTATCATGGCCGGACTGCTGCCGATGATATTGCTATAGGCCTGATCCTGATCGGCAATGAGCACTTTTTGCTTGCTCTTCAAATCCTGCAGCTCCACCTTCGACCGCCTCACTTCGAGTGTTGCGTTGATGGTTGCCAACAGCTTTTTGTTTTCCCAGGGTTTGAGCAAAAAGTTGGTTGCGCCTTCTTTAATTCCCTGAACGGCAAGCTCTATATCGCCATAGCCTGTAATGAGAATAATGGCAGCAGCCGGATCGATTTCCAGTATTTTATTCATCCAGTGAAAGCCTTCCTTGCCAGAAGTAGCATCCCGCGAAAAGTTCATATCCAGCAAAATCAGATCATACGACTCGGCTTTAAGCAAATCGGGCAGGTTTTCAGGATTTCGTTCGGTGTGCACAAATTCAATGTGCTGACGCAAAAACAAACGTGCCGCCATCAACACATCAGCATCGTCATCTACGATAAGAATACGGGCATTGATTTTCTCCATAAGACTTTAGATTGGTTACAGGACATATTTTGAAAAGGTAAAAATAATCATAATGTTCACATTTGTACAAAGTGATGGACGAAAATGAACAGTGAATGTTACATTTACTTTTTAACCTCTGTTTATTATTCTGTATATGTGATCGTTAGCATTAATGGCATAGTCTTGGTTAAAAATTCTTAACAAAAAAACCGAATGGCATGGACAGGAAGATAGAAAAGAAAAAATGGACCATTTCACGAATCGCATTACTGGCGGGAGCAATAATTTTTGTTGGCTTTGTATTGTATTTGGTATTTCTGCGCGACAAAAGCAGTAAAATTTATGTTGACCGCAACCAGCTTACCATCGCTGAAGTGAAAGCCGATAAGTTTCAGGAATTTATTCCTGTTGACGGAATCGTTCTGCCCAAAACAACTATTTATATTGACGCCATCATGGGTGGCAATGTAAATGAAATTTATGTGGAAGACGGTGCCCTGCTCCGGAAAGGCGATCCCATTCTCCGACTTGTAAATACCAACCTGGAACTGAGCTATATGGAACAGGAAACCCGCATTTATGAAGCCATCAACAACCTTCAAAACACCAAAATAGGCCTTGAACAAACCAAGTTTGTCCGGCAAAAAGAAATTGCAAGCCTCAATGAACAGCTGGAAGCCGTTGAGGTGAGTTTTATCCGGCAAAAGGCACTGTTTCTGGATAGTCTGATTTCGAATCAGGACTTCGAAGATGCTGAAAGAGCTTACCGATATGGCAAAAAACAATTGCAGATCTCTCTCGAACTACAAAAGCTGGATTCCATCTCCACCGAAAGACGCTACAAACAAATTGATCAATCGATGGACAGGCTCTACAACAACCTGGAACTGCTGAAGGCAAGCCTCGACAATCTGACTGTAAAAGCACCTGCTGATGGCCAGCTTTCTTCTTTCAGCATCGAGGTGGGACAAACAGCCAATAGTGGCGAGCACCTGGGTCAGATTGACAATCCGGATGAATACAAGCTGCGAGCCAATATCGATGAACGTTATATTTCGCGGGTGAGTATTGGTCAGGAAGCTGAGTTTGATTTTGGCGGAAAGACCTATTTACTTACCATCCAGAAGATTTATACCGATGTAACGGCAGGATCTTTTCAGGTTGATTTGTTCTTCGAAAACGGCTACCCCGATCATATCAAACGGGGCCAAACCCTTCAGCTTCGCCTGAAATTCAGCAGCCAGACTGATGCCCTTATCGTTAGGAGAGGTGGTTTCTTCCAGAAAACAGGAGGCAACTGGATTTATGTGCTCGATGCTTCAGAGGAGTTTGCCGTGAAACGTCCAATCCGAATCAACCGCCAGAACATCCTCTATTATGAAGTGTTGGAAGGTCTGGAAGCCGGCGAAAAAGTGATTGTTTCGTCTTATGATAACTTCGGTGATAAAGACAGAGTAGTATTTAAATAAGCACTTGATTACGACCGAAAAAGGGAAAACTAATAAAATATAAACTTCAATATTAACAAAATGATCAAAGCAGAAAAATTAACAAAAGTGTTTCGCACAGATGAAGTGGAAACCACAGCATTAAATGAGGTTTCATTTGAGATCAACAAAGGTGAGTTTGTTGCCATCATGGGGCCTTCGGGATGTGGCAAATCAACACTGTTGAATATTTTGGGATTGCTTGATAATCCCAGCAAAGGAAAATATTATTTCCTCGAAAAAGAGGTGTCGAAAAGCACCGAACGACAAAGAGCCAATCTCAGAAAAGAGAACATTGGTTTTGTTTTTCAAAACTTCAACCTGATTGATGAATTGACGGTTTTTGAAAATGTTGAATTACCACTGATTTATCTGGGTATGCCAGCCAAGGATCGCCGCAAACGTGTGGATGAAGTGCTCGAACAAATGCAGATCGCGCACAGGCGCAAACATTTCCCGCTCCAACTATCCGGCGGACAACAACAGCGCGTTGCCGTGGCCAGGGCTGTGGTTGCCAAACCCTCCCTGATACTTGCCGATGAGCCAACCGGAAACCTCGACTCTGCTCATGGCGAAGAAGTTATGAACCTCTTAAATGATCTTAATGCTAATGGCACAACTATCATTATGGTTACACACTCCCAACGCGATGCAGAGTACGCTCAACGCCTGATACGCCTGTTCGATGGCCAGATAATCAACGAAAACATCAAGAAAAACCTGCTCTAGATATTTTTCCCTCATCCTATATTAAAACTTATGTTCTGGAATTATCTAAAAATAGCCTTTCGCAATCTCTACAAACAACATGCTTATACCCTGATCAATGTGGTTGGTTTGAGTACCGGAATTGCTGCTTTTATCATCATTATGATGTTTGTACAATATCATTTTAGTTTTGACAAACATATTCCGGAACAGGATCGTTTTTATCGTTTAATTCAAGTACAACATGGACAGGGTGTTGGCGAACAGCATGTTGCCTTTAATCCCGGACCTATGGCCCCCGAACTGCCACTTGCCATTCCGGAAGTAGAATATGCCGTGAGGATGTTAAACTGGGGCACTGTTTTGCTAAGAGTTGGTGATGTTTTTTTTGAACAACGAAATGTTTACTACACCGATAGTGTTGTGTTTAAAACATTTGGGATCAAACTGATAAAAGGCAATCCCGGCGATGTATTCAAAACCATGAACTCCGTGGTGTTATCCAAATCGGCTGCAGAAAAGACTTTTGGCTCTGTTGATGCGGCCTACGGACAAACCATCGAACTCAACCACGAAAAAGATTATCTGATCAGTGGCATTATGGAAGATCAACCTTTGAATGCACATCTTCAGATTGAAATGCTGGTTGCCTACCAATCCATGGAGAGGAAAAATGCTTTTCTGCGAAGCTGGAATTCAAACTCAATGCCCGTTTATGTCCGGCTTAGGCCAAATGCTGATGCAACTATTGTAGGTGAAAAAATCACACAACTGCTGGAAGACCACAAAGAATATGATTTTTTTACGCAAAGTCCGAAGATCTATTTACAGCCTTTAAATCAGATACACAGCAAATCGCGTATCGTAAAATTTCAGCTTAATCATGCTCCCGTTGACTTCAGCCTGCTGATTGCCATACTCATTACAGCCATCATCATCATCGCCATTGCGTGTATCAATTTTATCAATCTGGCCATAGCCCGCTCCGTGAAACGAGCCAAAGAAGTTGGGGTACGCAAAACGCTGGGAGCATCACGGCTTAATCTGGTTTATCATTTCATTGGCGAATCATTGATAATTACTTTTGTCTCAGTGGTTCTGGCACTGATCTATGTTGAAATCAGCCTGCCCGAATTCAATCAGATTTTGCAATCAGAGCTTCGGCTGTCATTTTTTACCAATCCCCTTCTCAATATTGGCTTATTTGGAATTTGGATTGGCATCAGTCTTTTATCAGGATTTTATCCCGCTTTCTATATGAGCCGCTATCAAGCTGTTGAAGTGCTTAAAGGCATTCGCGATTCAGGTTCGCGCTTTGGCGGCTGGCTTAGTAAAGCCTTGGTTGTTTTTCAGTTTGCTGTGGCTATCGGACTAACTTTTATAGTGCTGGTAACCAACAAACAAATAATGTACATCGCCAATAAAGATTTGGGATACAACTACAAAAACGTGATCGCCCTTAGGATTCCGGGGCCCGACAATCAAAAAAACAGCCAGCTTCTCAAGCAGGAACTTAAGCAGATCAATGGGGTAATGGCCACTGCTGCTGTATCGGATATCAATGGGGTGGCTGGCAGCCAAACGACCATATGGGTGGATGATACCACCGACATTAAAATGATGACCCGCATGGGCTATGTGGATGAAGATTTCTTTGATTTAATGGAGATTCCGGTTGTGTTGGGTCGTAATTTTGATAAGACCTTCAAAACAGACGAACTGGAAGCTGTAATCCTGAATCAGGCCGCAGTTGAAGCCCTTGATTGGGAGGATCCTATTGGGAAACGATTCAAACCATTTGGAGCCGACACCCTTCCCAAACGTACTGTGATAGGGGTGATTAGTGATTATCATTATTATTCCATTCACAGCCGGATTGAACCAGCTGCTTTCTACTTGCGACCTGATGGTTATAATATGGTATGCATCAGGCATAACCGTAGCGATATAGAGACATTTAAAACTGATCTGGAAACTAAATGGCAGGAGCTTTTCCCCGGAAATCCTCTCCAGCTTGTTACTGCCGAAGAACGCCTTGAACGTGAATACCGAGGCGATCGCAACAGCCTCAAACTTTTCACCTTGTTTACGGTATTGGCACTCCTGATCTCCGCATTGGGATTATACGGACTCACAGCACTCAGGATCGAACAAAGAAGCCGTGAAATAGCGATTAGAAAAGTGCTCGGCGGCAATATGGTTCAGATGATCTTGCTGGTGGCTAAAGAGTTTCTGGTTTTGGTGGGCATCGCCATTTTGATTGCCCTGCCTGTTGCCTGGCTGTTCTCCCTTCAATTGCTCGATCGTTTTGCTTATACCATTACCATCTCTCTTCTTGAAGTGATTTCAGCAATTGGAATTGCCCTGCTCATCGCCTTGATTACCATTATATTCCATTCCGGACGAATTGTTACCAACAATCCGGTAAATGCTTTAAAAACTGATTAAATTTTCAACGCCATGAAAGAAGTTCTTATCCTGATTCCTGATATTGAAAAGGAACAAAATGTTGAAATTGATGTGCGTATCAACGGAAGAACGCAAACATTGAAATACAGAGTGGAGCTGCTCGACTGGGAAGGCAATGAAGTGCCGCCAAAAGAGAAAGTTCAGGTGCTGCGACACAAGATCTCTGAATACGACAAAGATTGGGAACTGGTAGAAATTGGACCGCCAACCGATAAAAATATCTCGCTGATGTTCAGAAAAAAACGCAGCAATTAAGTCATCAAAATAATCATTTTTGTCATGAAAAAAAATTTTATCGCTCTTTTATTATTCTGCCTGTTCGGCATAAGTTACGCGCAAAACACTGAAAAGGATGCTGTTCGGGAACTTATCCAGTCAGCCTATGTGGAAGGCATTCATAACAAAGCCGGAATCGACAAAATCAAACAGGGCTTTCATCCCGGCTTCGAAATGATTGGGAAGCACAACGAATTGCTGTCAAAATTTCCCATTTACAGCTGGATCCAAACTGTGAATGCATCTATGGAAAATCAGCAAAAACAACCTGAGGATGAAAAGATCACTGCCGAATATCCAATCATCGACATCACAGGGGATGCTGCTTTTGCAAAAGTCGATCTGTATCACAATGAAAAGCATCTGTTTACGGACTATTTGTTGTTGTACAAATTTGATAATGAATGGAAAATTGTTTGCAAAACTTACTATCGCATTCCTGAATATCAATCTTCTTAAAAGCCTTTTAGTGTGTTTAGCCTTTTAGCCAATTATTTCCTGATGGGCCTGCGCAATATGAAACGCCAGCGCAGCCATGCCGCCATTAATATCATAGGACTTTCGGCAGGATTGATCGTGTTTATGCTGATTTATCTTTTTCTGGTTAACGAACACCAGTACGACAGGTGCTGGAAAAACTACCAAGCCATTTACCGGCTGAATGGCACCCTCGAATTTAATGGTCGTGAAGATCATTTTGCCTTGTCGTCGTACAATATGGCACAAGCCATGAAAAACGACTTCCCGGAAGTGGAAGCCGCCACCCTCATTTTTCGTAATAGTTTCTCGAACGATCAAACCGGCGTTACGGTTTGGCACAAGGATATCATGTATCAAATCCCCTCCTATACCGTAGCCGATGCCGACTTCTTCAAAGTGTTTGATTATCCATTTCTGGAAGGCGATCCGCTTACAGCACTCACCGAACCTAAAAGTCTGGTAATAACAAAAAGTATTGCAAATCAAATATTTGGCGACCAAAAAGCTCTCGATCAGCTCATTCAGATCAACACCACCACCTACAAGATAACGGGTGTGATTGACAAGCAAAACTGTTCGTCGCATTTGGTTTTTGATGCGCTTATTTCGATGAGCACCTTCCCTCAAGAACAAATTACACAGATGAAAAGTGACTGGTTTTGGATGCTGGGCTACACTTACATCCGGTTTAAAACACCGGAATTTGCATCAGATTTTGATCAAAAACTTGCCCTGCTTCGCGAAAACACAATCAAACCCTGGATAAGGGAAGTTAATGTTGATGGCGACATTAAACTAGCTATTGAAGCAGTTACAGACGTTCATTTCAACAACCGGCTGCAATACGACAGCCCCACCAATACCAACCGCAGCTTTGTTAATATGTTTGCCTATATCGCTGTGTTTTTACTGTTGATCGCATCCATCAACTATATGAATCTGGCCACTGCACGATCCATTAAAAGAGCCCGCGAAATCGGGATAAGAAAAGTTGCAGGTGCACGCAAAGAACAATTGGTGATGCAGTTTTTGGGCGAAAGTATTTTCACAAGCTTGTTTGCTTTTTTTGTGGCTCTCTTTCTCACCGAATTAATCCTGCCCTGGTTCAATACCCTGATAGGAATTGATTTAAAGCTGTATAACATTTTCGGGGCAGGACAGCTAATTTATGGAGTTGGCCTCATGCTGATCGTGCTGTTGCTGGGATTGTTGAGCGGTAGTTTTCCGGCCTTTGTGCTATCTTCCTTCACCCCGATGGATGTGTTAAGGTCGGGGGGGATCGCTGGTGATAAAAAAAGACTTTTCAGTGCTGCCAATATGCGTAAAATTCTGGTTGTGTTTCAGTTTTTAATTGCCATTGGCATGATTATCAGCACCCTCATCGTATCAGATCAGCTACGCTTTATGCGAAAACATGATAGTGGGATCGCGCTTGATCAGGTGATGGTGCTACATTTTCCTTCAGATACTGTTTTGTATAACAACAAAGAAGTACTTCGGCAGGATTTATTAAAGCTTCCTGAGGTAAAGGAAGTGTCGCTTTCTGGAAGCTTACCAGGCTACCAATCGGGCCGGTTGATGTTTTTTCTGGGCGATACAGCCAAGCCCGAAGTGAGAACCATGAATTTGTATGTGGTTGATCATGAGTTTTTTGACCTGTTTGAGATTGAAACAATCGAAGGAAGAACTTTTTCCAAAGAATACCCCAACGATGTAAACACGGCATTTGTAGTGAATCAGGCTGCCGCTGAGTTTTTAGGATACGACAATCCGGTAGGAGTTGAGATGAATTGTGGCATGGATGTGCAGGGCAAAATTATTGGGATGGTAAACGATTTTTACTACACCAGTTTGCACAGTCCTATTGAACCTTTGGTTTTTATCCTTAGCAGAGGAAGACCTGATTATGTGGCCGTTAAACTTTCGGGGAATGAGATTGGTACTGCTATTCAGAAGATTGAAAGACAATGGTTACAATTTGATCAGAAACATTTTTTCAACTACAATTTCCTTGATCAGCATTTTCAAATGCAATATGATCGTGAAGAAAAAATGCTCTCGCTTTTCAGGTATTTCTCGCTGATCGTGATCTTGATCTCCGGTTTGGGACTCTATGGCCTGTCAGCTTTTACCATCGAGCAGCGCACCAAAGAAATTGGAATCAGAAAGATACTGGGAAGCAAACCCTCCCAGCTTGTCCGCCTGTTGATAGCTGATTTTCTGAAACTGGTGTTGTTGGCCGGCCTCATGGCTTTGCCAATAACGTATTATCTGATGTCGGAATGGATGAACGGGTTTGCCGTTCGCGTAGGACTTAATCCCGTTTGGTTTGTAACCGGCATTTTACTGGCGGTGATAATTGCAATGATTACAGTATTTTCATTGGCCAACAAAGCGATAAACAAAAACCCTGTGGATGCGATCAAATATGAATGATTGTCGATGATTAGAATTCAATACAAAAATACATGGCAAGACATTTCATCACCATATTATTGCGAACGCTTAAAAGACAATGGCAGTACAGCTTGATAAACCTGTTAAGTATGGCAACAGGGCTGGCTGTTTCTACCCTGATTCTGTTGTATGTTTTCAATGAATACAATTATAACCTCTTTCATGAATATGCGGAAAGCATCTACCGTATCAATTTAAATTACAAACAAAAGGAACACAATTTTGGATCGCCGGTCATTCCTGCTGCAGTTGGGCCATCACTGTATGAAACTTTTCCAGAGATTAATAAGTTTTGCAGAATCACACAACCCGAAAAAGGCTATTTGCTATTTGATGGCAAAGTATTCGATGCTGATAAAATATTGTATGCTGATTCTTCATTTTTTAGTCTTTTCTCTTTTCATTTGGAAAAGGGAAATCCGGCTGATGTATTAAGCGGAATCAACAAGGCGGTGATAAGCAGTTCACTAGCAAAACAAATGTTTGGCCAAACAAATCCAATAGGAAATTTAATTCAACTCAACGGACAACAAAACTGGATCGTAAGTGGTGTGGCAGAACCGGCCCCGCCAAATTCGAGTATTCAGTTTGATGTTTTACTTTCGTTTGAAACCCGCTATAATGACCCAACCTTATTCATGGGGTGGAATGGCGGAAATCAATACCAAACCTTTATCCTGGTTAACAGCTCTTTCAATATTGATGATTTCAAGAAAAAACTTCCCGACTTTCTTTATGAAAATATCAATAAAGATATGGAAGGAACAGGTTTTTCGGTTGATTTATTGCTTGAGCCAATAAGCGATATTCATCTGGGCTCAGTCGTTACTGGACCTACTATCGCACTACATAATCTGCGAATTTTTACCTGGGTAGCTTTTTTTATATTGCTAATGGCTTGCTTTAATTTCACCAATATCGCAACAGCTTCTTCATTGCGAAGGGCAAAAGAAACAGGCATAAAAAAAGTGCTGGGTGCAACAAAACAGTCATTGATCAGACAGCACCTCGCCGAATCAGTTCTGATGAGTCTGATTGCTTTTGTAGGTGCTTTACTATTAATAGAATTGATTTTACCTTATTATAATGCTTTGATTGGCAAAAACCTGAGATTGTCGGATGCCCCCACAGGATTTCATCTTTTCTTGATTTTGCTTGTTCTCTTCACTGGTTTAATAGCCGGGGTTTATCCTGCATTTTATCTATCCTCTTTTGCGCCCTCCAAAGTTCTCAAAGGAGCTTTCGATAATATTAAAAGAAAGTATTTGCTCCCTAAATTTCTCGTTCTCATACAATTTCTCGTTGCTTCAGTTTTGATTAGCTGTAGTATAATTATTTACCTGCAATTGAGTTATTTACGCTCATTTGATAAGGGATTCGAATCGGACCAGGTGATCACGATTGCTTTACCTTCCAAAAAGGCTAAACAGACTGTTGAAGTGCTTAAACAGGAATTCAACAGTCTGTCTCAGATAAATAATTGTGGAGCCCTTACAGATCTGCCAGGTGCCGGTGTAAGTATGAACGGATATACTCCGGAAGGAATGGAAAATCCTGTGATGATCAATGTTATGGATGTTGATGAAAATGCACTGGATGTATTGGACATCAGGATAATTAATGGCAGAACCTTCGATCCTTCTTTTGAAAACGACAAAAAAGCATACCTGGTAAACGAGACATTTTCAAAACAGTTTAATTATGAACAGCCTCTTGGCAAACGCATCCAACGCGATGGGAATCTTCCAATTATTGGTGTGGTAAAGGATTTCCATTTCAATCCACTCTACGAACCACTAAAGCCATTAATCATTACCATGCATCCTTATGATGGTTTCAATTTTTTGATAATCCGCATCAAACAACCAATAAACAATGACCTTACCAAAAGCCTGTATAGCATCTGGAGAAAATACCTGCCTAATGATCCATTTATTATTAATCCGCTCAATACCTATCTTAAAGATGTTTATCAAAACGAGTACAACTTAGGTCATTTACTTGCATGGTTTACTATAATTGGACTTTTGGTTGCCACTATGGGACTATTCGGACTTGTTGGTTTGATGATCAACCAGCAACTTAAACAGCTTGGCATCAGAAAGATTTTAGGTGCATCCTCATTACAACTACTCTTTTATACTGGAGGCAATTTTTCGTTACTTGTAATTATCGCTAACATTCTTTCAGTTATACCCGTATGGTTATTCATGGAGGAATGGTTAGCCAATTTCAGCACCCGTATTCCGCTACCCGCTTGGCTGTTTCCTGTTACTATGATCTTTTGTCTTCTGTTAGCCTGGCTCACTATTCTATGGCAAGCCTTGCAAGTTAACCGGATATCACTCATCAATGTTGTCAATTACGAATAAGCATACCACGCCTGCCAACACACCAAATCATTCATTAAAAACTGAAGCTATGTGGCACAATTACCTCAAAATCGCTTTTCGAAATGTGTTGAAGCATAAGGCAACCGCGGCTATCAACATCATTGGCTTATCCATCGGACTGGCCAGTTTTATCCTCATCCTGATGTACGTTCTGGACGAGTTAAGCTATGACCGCTATCATCAGGATGCTGACCGGATATACCGACTTGTTGGCAAACACGACTTTGAAGGGGTTGGTGAAGAATCTGCAAGTGCTCCTTTTCCGGTAGCTCCAACACTGATTGTGGAATATCCGGGGCTAATTGAGCAGGCTGTCAGAATATTTAATTTTCAGGTTCCGCGAAGTCTGGTGCAGCTGGACGACAAAACTTTCAATGAAAAACGACTGTTTTTTGCTGATTCAAATTATTTTCAGCTTTTTAATCATCAGTTTATTTATGGCGACCCAAAAATTGCTTTGAACGAATCATATTCGGTTGTCATAACCAAGGCCACAGCCCACAAATACTTCGGGCAGGATAATCCGATGGGCAAAACTTTGCGCTACGAAAACCGCTTCGACTTAAAAGTTAGCGGAGTGATCGAAGACGTCCCCACGAACAGTCATTTTCATTGGGATATGATTGCATCTATGGCTTCTGTAAGATCCATGTATGGAGGTCGCCTGCCACAAACCTGGGTTTGGAACCCCTGCTGGACTTACATCAAGCTAAATGAAGGTGTAAGACCGGAAAATCTGGAAGCTGATTTCCCGAATTTTATTGAAAAATACTTTTATGATGCTATGAAGGAAAGCATCACACTTTATCTGCAACCCCTCACCAAAATACATTTGCACTCGCGCCTCGACTACGAGATTGAACCAAACGGCCATATGACCTATGTGGTAATTTTGTCGGCTATTGCCGTTTTCCTGTTGCTTATTGCAATCATTAATTTTATGAACCTGAGCACTGCCACCTCATCCAGACGTGCACGCGAAATAGGAATTAAAAAAGTGGTGGGAGCAGATAAACTGCAACTCGTCAAACAGTTTTTAGGCGAAGCCATTCTGATAAGTCTGCTGGCTCTTTTGCTATCGCTGCTTTTAGTCGAATTTAGCTTAAACTGGTTTAATACACTCGCCAACAAAAGCCTGTCAATAAGGCAATTACTCGAACCTGAATTTGCAATATTTCTGGTACTACTTGGGTTGATAACCGGAATACTTTCGGGGCTTTATCCGGCACTTTTTCTGTCATCCTTTCAACCACTCAAAGTATTAAAAGGGCAATTCGCAGGCGGAGCACGTTCAGGAAAAGCACGTAAAATATTGGTCACAGCACAGTTTACCATCTCAATAGCGTTGATTATAAGCACTTTGATTGCTTTTGATCAATTACATTTCCTTCGAAACGCTGATCTGGGATTTAATAAATCATCCGTGATTTTCGTTCCGGTTAACAGAACGCCTATTGTGCCAAAATACGAGGCTTTTAAGCATGATTTGGAGCAACACAGTTTTGTCTTGTCGGTAACAGCACTGGATGACATTTTTGGTGTTGCACATAACACACACGAATTCAGGCCAGAAGGCTTTCCGGAGGATAAATGGCAATTTTATCCGGCCTTGGTGGTGCAACATGATTTTTTAAAAACTTTCGAAATTCCAATAGTTGCCGGAAGAGACTATAGCCGCGAAAACAAGACAGATCCGATGGATGCTATCCTGATAAATGAGGCTATGGTAGAGCATTTAGGCTGGGGATCCAATGAAAAAGCACTGGGCAAAAAGTTTAAATCACTGGCCGGCGAAGAACGTGTTGTCGGAGTTTTTAAAGATTTCAATGCTACTTCACTCCATCAGGGTGCTACTCCTTTCGTACTTAACATCAAAGAAGAAGAAAGGGTGAACGGATTTTTTCTGAGGTATGTCGCCATTCGAATTGCTGAAGGTGCCACGCAACAAGCCATAAATACCGTCGAACAAATTTTTCATCAGTTTGCCCCTGGCCGCCCTTTCGAATTTAGCTTTCTGTCAGATGAATTAAACAAACAATACAAAGAAGAAGAACGCCTCAGCCGTTTTTCGCTGGCACTCACTCTTCTGATAATCCTGGTTGCAGGTTTAGGACTTTTTGGATTGGTCTCTTTTATGATCGGTCAACGCCGACGCGAGATCAGTATTCGACTCACCCTGGGTGCCGGGCTCCATCATATGCTGACCTTGTTTTTTAAAGAGTATATTATGATAATTGCAGCAGCAAACCTTGTTGCCTGGCCAATAAGTTGGCTATTATTAAACGATTGGCTCAACAACTTTGCCTATCAAACATCAATCAACTTATCTTATTTTCTTTTGGCAGCATTGGTAAGTTTTCTCCTCACAGCCTTTATCATAAGCTGGCGCACCCTGTTGGCTTTGCACCAAAGTCCTGTTCATGCACTCCGGTCAGAATAGTTTCTTAAAAACCATTCAATGGTAGGGTTACAGTTGGGATAAGCAATAAAAATCCAAGCACTATTAAGGCTAAGATCATCGGCCACACCCATTTCACCCATTTGTGATAAGGAATTCTGGCCACACCCAGCACACCGATTAAAATACCTGAAGTGGGGGTTATCATATTCGTGAAGCCATCACCAAATTGAAATGCCATAACTGTCGCCTGGCGCGAAATGCCTATCAAATCGCTGAAAGGAGCCATAATCGGCATGGTGATAGCCGCCTTAGCCGATCCGGACGGGATTACGATATTGATGATGGTTTGAATCAGGTACATCACTCCTACTGAAGCAATGTTGCCAAAATTTACCATAGCCTGCGACAAGCCATACAAGATCGAATCAATGATGCCGCCATCTTCCAAAATAACAATAATACCTCCTGCCAAACCAACAATTACTGCTGCCGACATGATATCATTCACCCCTTCAAGAAACAGCCTGGCAAGTTCATCAGCCGATTTATTGATAGCTATTCCACTGGCTATACCAAGTGCCAGAAACAAGGTGGCTATCTCCATCACATACCAGCCATACCCCATCACACCAACAATCAGATAAAAAATAGTATAGGTAAGCAAGAGCAAAATAAAGTAATGGACAGATTTTTTCAGGGTCAAAAAACCCAGAATCACAAATAATACTGCGCTAACAGGCATTACAGAAAATGTTATATTACTATTGCCAATATGCAGGGTGGACTCAGGAAAATAAAAAGAAAAAACACCCAGCGCCAATGCGATAAGCGCATAAACGATCCACGCCATTCGCGGAGTATAATAAACCACCTCGCGCGATTCGTCCTGCTCTTTGGCACGCCAATAAGCATCCTCTTCGTAAACAGCCGAAAGCATGGGTTTTCGTTTGATTTTATTCGCATACCGCAACACAAAAAAGATTCCTACCGCATTGATGGCCAGCCAGCTGACCATGCGATATTCAATTCCGGAAAACAAAGGAATATCTGCCAAACCCTGAGCTATCCCTATCGTAAAAGGATTCAGGATGGCTCCCGCAAAACCCAAATGTGCTCCTACATAAACCATACACACCCCTACGATGGAATCATAACCCATCGAAATGGCCAATGGCACGATGATGATGGCAAAAGCAATGGTTTCTTCACTCATCCCGAAAACAGCACCAAAAACACTAAACAACAACATCACCAGGCTGATGATGATATTATCAACGCCAATACGTTTGATAAGCCGGTTATGTTCTATTCTTCGGGTAAACTTCAAAAAATCGTAGATTCCAACATCAATGGCCTTGCTTTGGTTCATGATCCAGAACGCTCCACCAATCATCAAAATGAAAATGATGATATTACTTTGCTTTACGAAACCCTTGAACAAAGCCGAAAATACCTGCCAGGTCTGCGGACTTGATTTAAAATCCTGTTGTAAGTCATCGGGCACTTGATTCAGGTAATAAAACTTGAGGCTAGTGGTGGTTCCCTGAGCTGTTTCGACCGATTGCTCTATGTATTTCCCGGGCGGGATTATCCAGGTTAACACTGCTGCCAGCAGTATGATAAAAAATACAATCACATAGGTATGAGGTACTTTACGCGTCTTGGCCATATCTGTCTTAGCTTTGTTTTTATTGCAACTTCATCCATTCAAATAATTGATAATGCTGGCCGTCCATACCCAATGAGGCATAAGTTTGCTGGGCGGTATGATTTTCCTGCTCCACATACAAGCGTATTCCGGCAACATCATCTTTTCGATTTACAATCTCCTGAATATGAGCGTACAAAGTTTTATAAATTCCCTTACGGCGAAACTCTGGAGCAACATACACCGATTGAATCCAATACACCCAGCTGTTTCGCCAGTCGCTCCATTCATAGGTTATCAGCAATGATCCTGCTATACGACCCGCTGCCTCGGCAATAAAATAGCGTCCTTTGGAATTATCTTCAAAAACGGCTCGTATGCCAGCGCGTATTTTTACGGCATCAAGTTTTAGCTCCTCCGTTTCCCAGGCCATTTGCTCCTGAAAACTTGCAATTTGCCCGGCATCATCTATGGTGGCAACCCTTACAGAAATTTTCATATTATTCAGTTAAATTGCTATTCATTTATGCTCTGTAAAGAGCTGAAAGTCATTTGGTTTATTTTCAATATATTATCAGCAAATCAGTTTCAATAAAAAAACACTTTTGAATCCCCTTTAAAAAAACCTGTAAATTTGCCACTTAAATGAGCAAATTTATCATTTTTAAGCTAAAGCTTCATGAGTGACCAAATAAAACATGAATGCGGCATCGCACTCATTCGTTTGCGCAAACCCCTCGAATACTATCTGGCTAAATACGGTACAGCCCTTTACGGACTGCAAAAATTGCATCTCTTAATGCAAAAGCAGCACAACAGAGGACAGGACGGAGCTGGTATAGCCGGGATAAAGCTTGACCTGGAGCCTGGAAATAAGTACATCAGCAGGCTTCGGTCGAATTCCAGCACACCGATAAAAGAGATTTTCAATAAAATATACGACGATCTGCAGCTGATCGAGAACGACAGGCCCGAACGATTAAAAGATGTAAACTGGCTCAAAAAGAATGTAGATTTCAGCGGCGAATTGTTTATGGGGCATTTACGTTATGGGACCTTTGGCGGCAATGAAGTGATGAATCTCCATCCTTTTGTAAGGGCTAACAACTGGATGACACGCAACCTGGTGCTTGCCGGCAATTTCAATATGACCAATGTGGATGAGCTGTTCGAGAAGTTGATCGATCTGGGACAATATCCGGTTGAAACCTCTGATACTGTAACAGTTTTGGAGAAAATTGGGCATTTTCTGGACGCCGAAAACGAACGTATTTACAAAAAGTACAAGCAGTCAGGCATATCTAAAAGAGATATTTCACACAAAATTGCCGAGGAGCTGAATGTAAAAGCTATTTTAACCGAGAGCTCACAATATTGGGATGGTGGTTATGTGATCACAGGAATGATTGGGCACGGCGATGCCTTCGTGTTCAGAGATCCGTCAGGCATTCGTCCGGCTTATTATTATGCTGATGATGAAATTGTGGTTGCCACATCAGAGCGGCCACCCATACAAACAGCTTTCAATGTGCCTATCGAATCAATTCAGGAAATCAAGCCGGGTCATGCGCTCATCATCAAAAAAGACGGGAGTGTAAGTGAGGAAAGATGCAAAGATGAACTGCCACGCAAAGCCTGTTCTTTCGAAAGAATTTATTTTTCCAGAGGAACCGATGCCGATATTTATAAAGAGCGTAAAAAGCTGGGTGAACTACTGGTGCCTGCTGTGCTCAACGAAATTGATCACGACATAGAAAACACCGTTTTTTCGTATATCCCCAATACTGCTTCAGCGGCTTTCAGGGGTATGGTACAGCAGCTTAACAGGCATTGTGTTGAGGTAAAAAAAGACAAAGTGCTGGCTGCCGGTCAAACTATCAATCAGGAGCAATTGAATGAAATTTTTTCAACTCAACTCAGGATAGAAGAGATAGCCGTAAAAGACATGAAATTGCGTACTTTTATCACCCAGGATAACCAACGCAATGATCTTGTAACACACATCTATGATGTAACTTACGGTGTTGTACGACCTGATAAAGACACCCTGGTGGTATTGGACGACTCCATCGTTAGGGGCACCACCTTAAGAAATAGTATCATCAGGATTTTAGACAGGCTTAGCCCCAAACATATTGTTATTGCATCGTCTGCACCGCAGATCCGCTATCCCGATTGCTACGGTATTGATATGGCCAAACTGAGTGATTTTGTAGCTTTTAGAGCCACAATTCACCTCCTGAAAGAAACACATCAGGAACACATTATAAACGAGGTTTACAAAAAATGTAAGGCGCAGGAAGATTTTCCAAAAGAGGCTATCATAAACTATGTGAAAGAAATTTATAAGCCATTTACTGCACGGCAAATTTCGGAAAGAATTGCAAAGCTGATCACCTCGCCCGAAATCAAGGCAAAGGTGAGTGTGGTTTATCAGTCAATAGAAAACCTGCATCTGGCCATTCCGGATCATAAAGGCGACTGGTATTTTACGGGAGATTATCCCACGCCAGGCGGAAACAAAGTCGTTAACAAATCCTTTATCAACTTTATCGAAGGCCGTGACGAAAGGGCTTATTAACAACAAAAGGCCACCGAATTTCGATGGCCTTTTGTTGTTGTCTAAAACCTCGATTTTCGTTAATCCAATTTAAGCTCGTTTTTTATTGCCAAACTTATCTGTTCCATTTCTGCTGATGAAAGCTTAAGTTTGGGCTGCTTAAAATCCATATCGTAAATACTATTGATCGGAATCAGATGAATGTGCGTATGCGGCACTTCCAGTCCAATCACAGTAATCCCCATTCGCTCACATGACACAACCCGTTCAATGGCTCTTCCAACCTTTTTGGCAAAAATCATCAATTCGGCTAATTCACTATCCTCCATATCCAGGATGTAATCAATTTCCTTTTTAGGAATCACCAGGGTGTGACCCTTTGCCAGGGGATTAATATCAAGAAATGCCAAAAAGCGATCATTCTCAGCCACTTTATAGGCTGGAATTTCACCATTTACAATCTTTGTGAATATTGTAGCCATGATCGAAAGTTTTAGCGTGAAACATCAACTATTTCAAAGGTCATCACTCCGGCAGGTACATTGATCTCTGCCTGATCGCCAACTGTTTTTCCGAGCAAACCTTTTGCAATGGGCGAATTTACAGAAATTTTACCACTTTTCAAATCTGCTTCCTTTTCAGGTACAAGGGTATAAGTCATAACTGCCCCATTTTTCAGGTTTTTAATTTTCACCTTTGAAAGCAGGAGTACTTTAGTGGTATCCATCTTTGATTCATCTATTATCCGGGCATTCATGATGAGCTGCTGCAACTTAGAAATTTTCAGTTCCAGCAGTCCCTGAGCTTCCTTGGCCGCATCATATTCTGCGTTCTCTGAAAGATCGCCTTTATCACGGGCTTCAGCAATCATCTGCGAAATTTTTGGACGCTCCTTCAGCATCAATTCTTCCAACTCATTCTTGAGTTTTTGTAATCCTTCCTGCGTAAAATACTTGGTTTCAGACATAACAAAATGTGTTTTAATCAATAAATCCGGCCTGAATAAAACCAGACCGGTTTTCAATCTTTTCTAAACAATAAAATCTATTGTGTCGTGCTAAATTAATAAGAGAAAAGACCCTTACCAGAATAAGGGCCTTTCTGTTGCAAAGATAAATCTTTTAATCCCTTTATACTAACCTTTTTATGAATTTTTCACTATTCGTTCTACTCAACAATACTGAAAAAGATCAGCAGAACCGCAATCCTGCTGATCTTAGTATGAAGCAAGTAAACCTTAGAGACTAATTTTTACGCCTATGGTATGGTTTCCACTAAAATGATCAGTATCCCGATAGGAATAATCTACTGAGAACACCGAACCATTTTCTTTGTTCATGGGTACCTGAACAGAAACGCCCAAACTTAAACCTTTAGCTACATTGGTACGTTCAACGCTTTCTATGTCATCCCAAATTCCATCTTCGTAGGTATAACCAGCACGAAGCATCAAATATTCTTTCAGCGAAAACTCGCCTCCAAGTGTTATTTGGTCTTTGGTAAATGAATTAGATGTGAAGTTACCTGCCATTGTAAATCGGTAATCATTCTCAAACAGGAAATCGTAGGCTGCTCCTATGGCAAGCTGTGTAGGCAATTCAAAGGCCTCCTGACGTTGGTCGAGCGTAAACTGAGTTTGATCGGGACGACCCGGGATAAAAGCTTTGATCGACAATCCATCACCTGAAAAACTCATGGTAGGTCCGATATTCTTTAAGGTAATCCCAAAATGAATATTCTCCCTTTCGCCGGTAACATATTGAATACCTGCATCAATTGCAACTCCCTGCGCACTCATATCCGAAATACTCTCGGAGATTATCTTGAGCACAAAACCAGCATGAATACTGTTTGAGAAGGATTTTGCATACGACAGACTAATATTCATCAGATTAGGCGAAAAGGTACCAATTCCACCATCCGGGCTTTCAGTAGTAGTGATAGGAAGATCACCAAAATTCATACTCATCACGGCAAGACCAAAGGCTCCGGTTTCGCCAACTCTTTGGGATAATCCAAAAGAGAATATGTTAATATCAGAACCTTTTAGCCAGGTAGTATGTGAAAAGATCATCTCGGTCTTCTTTGTGAAAGCGGTGCCCCCCACATTACTCCATATTGATTCAAGGCCTTTTATTCTGGACATTCCGGCATTACCCCATCCTGTACTACGTGCCCAGGGATTAATTAAAAGCTCTGATGCACCAGCCTGACCCGACCTGTCCTTGTTACCTGCGAAAGATTCCATACTAGTCAATCCGATTAGAATTGCCAGGCTTGTTGCAGCTATGGTTTTATAAAAAGTATTCATAATCTATCTTTTATTTCTGGTTCGCATTTCAATTATTAACTAGAAAGTGTTCAAATCCATCGGACGCATAGAACCAAACCACTTAATGACTCGTTCGCCATCCTCAGATTTAACATGGATCAGATAAATACCACTGGCGATAGGCACGCCGGCAAAGTTCTTCAAATCCCAATCAATTGAAGTCTTAGGCTCATCCTTCTTGAACTGTCTGATTCGTGTGCCACTCATATTATAAATAGTAATCACACATTGTTCCGGAAGATTTGTGATCTTAATCCGGTTGTCCAATGCATTCCTTTCGTAGGATGAATAGGCGTAATACGGATTTGGAACCACATTAATCAGGTCAAGATCAGTTTGTAACTTTTCCGGATCTCGGTATTCGGTTGCTATTCCCTGTGTGTTAAATGCATATTTAGGATAAAAACGGTTAACGTCCATACCATCATATACTGTATCTAACGGCAAACTAGAATAATAACGCACGTAAGGTTTTGCAACCCGAATCCGTATTCTGGCTTCGTTGTTCAACCATTCCTGACCTTTAACAGGCATCGGCATACCAACATATTTGATTGCTGTATAGAAGTATGATGAAACCATTGGCATTACAGGCGACACAGCAGTGAATAAGGTATCAAGCACGCCAAAAGCATACCTGCCTGCATCATAAGCCGGTGACTTAAATTCTATATTAACCTGTGCAACATTAATATTACGATACTCGTGTCCCATTATATAAACATAGTGTTTGCCACCCATTACAGGCTTATTACTCACCTGAGTGATAATATTGGGGTCACCTGGCTGACTAAGGTCCATATCACGTGGAGGTGGATTGAATAACATATCACGTCCATTTTGCTCTGCCAGATAAGAATCTTCTCCAAACATGATATTCAATCGTTCACCTGTTTCAACATTTATGGCGTATCCTGGGAACCAGCTCATGCCATAACTTCCAATGTAGTTAGGATCATCAGGATTATCACTGGCCTCCATATCCATCGAAGCAGCAGGATTACCTTCCTTATCCACCGAAGGGGCCTTACGCAGGCTAAACCTGGGAGCATTGCCCTCGGCCAGCACCTGATCGTACGACATTTCGAGCACAGGACTACGGCTCCATTTTGATTTATCCGGAGTTAATACGATATCTACACTAAACAGATCATTAAGGCTATTGTTTGCCTTAGAGTCCCTGCTATATGCCGGTCCCACAGTACTTTGTGACGGTTCAGAGGGCACATAGGTATTACCATAAGTAGTAAGAGCATAAGGTGCCCAGGTTCCAAACAATATTTGCTCAAAATCTTCATTTGCATCCCAGGGTCTGTCAGGAACAGTTTGTGAATACGACATCCTCCAGTCCTCAGGCATTGCAGCTGAATTATCCTGATCCTTATAGGTTCCAGAACGTATCCAGTCCAAGGGGGATCCGGGAATATCATCATCTCTGATGCCATCAAGCCATCTTCTTGAACTATCCTTGTAAATGATATTTGCGGTAATGAATCCGTTATTTGGAGCCAAAGAACGCTCATAAAATTGATTATCCGTATTATTACCAACTTTGTAAACACCAGGCTTATAAGGCTGTTTGATCGTAATGGAAATCCCACGATCCAAAAACAGTTGTTCATAATCTTCGAGTGTAGTTGTATCAGACGTATAAGTTTCACCAGTATTAACATCTCTCAATACCCAGTTCGAAATATACTTACTGGCCGTATCACCTCTCACGGCTGGGTCACCGGTAACATTATAAAGGCGTATAAAGCGCAAGGAATCAAAAGCAAGTTCATATTCGGCACTCACAACATTGAGCGGATCAACAACTTTTACATTAATCGGACCATAACCCTCCATATAAACCGGATTATAGGCGATCGGATAAGTAGGACTTCCAAATATATTATCCTCACTGGCAGGATCCTTGCTCAAAATTTCATCAATAACTTCGGGTTTCAATTCCAATTCCATACCTCCATTTCCATGTCCGGCCAAACGTGTAATCTCCGGACCTTCGCCATACTCCGCATTGGCAACTAATCCATTGATGGTTTTATGTGGAATTGCGGTGTAAGTCTTAATATTTTTACGGCCAGCTAAATAGGGTGCTTTCTGACCTAACAAACCGTTCAAAACACCAGGCTCCTGCGAATAGGGCATAAACTCATTATAGGCATAAGCAATTGCCATATAATAATACTGCTTGTGATTTACCAATCGCACATCACCCTGGGCAAAGGCGTCCTGGGAAAGTTTGAAAGAGTGTTGAATTCCATTGTCACCACCATTTACCTCAACTACTGGTATGTTTGCCTCTACCATTTCATCATAGTAGAAATTGACCAACTTACTTACGCCGTTCTTTTTGTCAAACTGAGC
>JAQVGO010000131.1 GCA_028696715.1 Bacteroidales bacterium | reverse complement strand
TTCTGTATCGGCAAGTAAAACCAATCAACGCCCTCAATCTAAAGCCTATAGAAAACTCCAATCTGGAGTCCATAATGATAAAGTCTTTCGGTGACAGGGGTTTTAGTCGTTTTAAACAGGTCATGTGCGTAATGCATACGTATCTTTGAGTAAAGTTTTTCATTTACAGGAAAAGTTATTCCAATAGCCAGCATGCCTTCTAATCCTAATGCATTTTTTTCGCTGCTTATTCTGCGATAATTAATATCATGCTCACCAGAAGGCTTTATCAAATCTTCATTACGCATTTCTTTAAGGAAAATATTTGCTACAAATCCTGCTGATATAAAAGGTTTTACATGTCTTGAGCCAAGACTATAGGAAGCCAAAATGGGAATGTCTGTGAAACGATAGGTATTTCTTGCTTTATAACTTAAAAGAACATTTCCTTCAGCGTCTATGCCTTGTCCTTTGGATTTATAACCTCTTGTAGCATATTCTATTCCAGATTCCAAAGACCATTTGTCAGAAAGCTGATAAGCAATATTTAATCCACCAATAAAACCATAGGCTGGTGATTCAGCTTCATTGCGCACTTCAATTAAATAATCCATTGACCCTTCCAAATTGCGGTATGAATAGACACCCCCAATTACAGCTCCAATTGAAAACTTGCCGGCTATCTTCTGGGCATTTAGCTTGCTCAAGAAATTTAAAATCAATAGGATAAAAATTACAAAAGAGAAGAAATACTTGAATTTACCCATGATGAAAAGTTGATAATGACTTTAACAAAGTTAAGAAAGAGTTCTGGAAATTCGCCAAAAAACTGATTTAAAACTTGTAATCCTTTACTTACTGCTTATCTTTGCGATCTAATTATAGTTATCATGTTAAATTACAGCTGGTTATATTTTATAATGATGATATTAACCATTGGGTGTAGCACAAAAAATAATAAAACCATGAAGGACGAACAGCAAAATGATCAAACAACTCAAAGCACTGCCGAACAGGATTCAACGCCAAGAGTAACAGGCATTGGAGGGATATTTTTCTTTTCGGATAATCCCGAAAAAAC
This sequence comes from Bacteroidales bacterium, assembly GCA_028696715.1. Lineage (GTDB taxonomy): Bacteria > Bacteroidota > Bacteroidia > Bacteroidales > F082 > UBA5536. Next base: position 4,813 of record JAQVGO010000131.1, on the reverse strand, counting down.
CAGACAATGGTATGCTGATCATCTCGGTTTGGCAGTGAATGAATGGGGTTCTTCCTTTGAGTTCAGAAATGCAAATCGACCGAACGAAATCAACTACCTGCAATGGAGCCCTTTTAAACAAGGTTCTGAATATTTTCAGCCTTCCGAAAAGGAATTCATGATCAATTACAGGGTGCAACACATCGAAAAGCTTGTCGAAAATCTTCGCAGCAAAGGCGTCACAATTCTCGACAGCATAGAAGCTTTCGATTATGGAAAATTTGTCCATATCATGGATGCAGACGGAAATAAGATTGAGCTATGGGAGCCCGTTGATCACGTATTTACCGAAATGGGCGGCGAAACAACCAAATAAAATTATCCATAAGATGGCTACTTCAGAGGATTTTATTGCCTATGTGATGGATCAGTTGAATGAACTTGATGACCTTAGGTGCAGGAAGATGTTTGGTGAATATGCTGTGTACTACAAATCGAAACTTATTGGTTTGGTGTGTGATAATCAGTTGTATATCAAGCCAACGAAAGCTGGCGCATCATTTATTGGAAACGTTCAGGAAGCACCACCCTATCCCGGAGCGAAAAATAGTTTTTTAATCACTGATCAGCTGGATAATAAACAATGGTTGCAGAAACTTGTTATGATTAGTTGGGAACAATTACCAGAACCCAAGAAGAAAAATACAAAGAATAGGAATTAAGTATCTGATAATAAACAATATAATGATTAATAAAAATCTTAATTCCCATAAGTTGTACCAATAGTATGATAGATATTATCTATAAAAATTTTGAATCAAATAAATAAACAATTAATATTTTTGCAATAAACAAAGTAAAACCCAAAAAAATGGAAGAAAACAAAAACCCTCATGCTTCTTCAAACGAAAGCAAATGTCCGGTAACAGGAAACAAAACTAATCCGGTTGCAGGCAGTGGCACATCCAATCGTGATTGGTGGCCAAACAAATTGAATATTAATATTTTGCGGCAACATTCTTCAAAGTCGAATCCAATGGGATGTGGTTTTAATTATGCCGAAGCCTTCAAAAGTCTGGATCTGGCAGCTGTTAAAAATGACCTGACTAAGTTGATGACCGACTCACAAGATTGGTGGCCTGCAGATTGGGGTCATTACGGCCCGTTCTTTATCCGCATGGCCTGGCACAGTGCAGGTACGTATCGCATAACAGATGGCCGCGGTGGTGGCGGAACCGGAAATCAACGATTTGCTCCTTTAAACAGCTGGCCCGATAACGTAAGCCTCGACAAAGCCCGTCGTTTACTGTGGCCTGTCAAACAGAAATATGGCAAGAAACTTTCCTGGGCCGACCTGATGATTTTAGCTGGGAATGTAGCCCTTGAATCTATGGGTTTTAAAACCTTTGGTTTTGCCGGAGGGCGCGAAGATATCTGGGAACCGGAAGAGGATATTTACTGGGGATCAGAAGGTAAATGGCTTGATGACCAGCGTCATAACGAAAAAGGCAAGCTTAAAGGTCCTTTGGCGGCTGACCATATGGGATTGATCTATGTGAATCCGGAAGGCCCTAATGGTGAGCCTGATCCGGTAAAAGCAGCCCATTATATCCGTCAGTCATTCGGATTAATGGCTATGGATGATGAAGAAACTGTTGCATTAATTGCAGGAGGACATTCGTTTGGAAAGGTACATGGTGCAGCACCAAATACCAATCTTGGACCTGATCCGGAGGAGGCTCCGTTAGAAGAGCAGGGATTAGGCTGGAAAAATAAACATGGCAAAGGAAATGCCGAAGACACCATTACCAGTGGCCTGGAAGGAACCTGGACAAAAACTCCAACTCAATGGAGTATTAATTTTCTCGAGAATCTTTTTGACTACGAATGGGAATTGACAAAAAGTCCCGGAGGAGCGTATCAATGGAAACCACGCGGACAAGCTGGTGCCAATAGTGTGCCTGATGCGCATATTCCTGGCAAAAGAAATCAACCTTTTATGCTTACTACTGACCTTTCGCTGAGGTTTGATCCGGCATATGAGAAAATTTCACGGAGATTTTTAGAAAATCCTTCCGAATTTGAAGATGCTTTTGCCCGTGCCTGGTTTAAGTTGACTCATCGTGATATGGGGCCAAAATCACGCTATCTCGGTCCAGAAGTTCCGCAGGAAGATTTGCTTTGGCAGGATCCAATTCCGGCTGCTACTTACAAAATAATTGATGATGAGGATGTTAAAACCTTAAAAGCTAAAATCGCTGAAACAGACCTTACCGTTTCAGAATTGGTTGCTGTGGCTTGGGCATCTGCTTCCAATTATCGCGACTCCGACAAGCGCGGAGGTGCCAATGGAGCACGAATCCGTCTTGCCCCGCAAAAAGATTGGGAAGTGAATAATCCTGCTCAACTGGCAAAAGTTTTGAAAGCCCTCGAAAACATTCAAAAAGATTTCAATAGTAAATCTGGTGAAAAACAGGTTTCTATCGCCGATTTAATTGTACTTGGCGGTTGTGTCGGAATTGAAAAAGCAGCCAAAGCTGCCGGCCTCGTGCTGGAAGTTCCTTTTACTCCCGGTCGCACAGATGCTTCACAAGAGCAAACAGATGTGGAATCATTCAGCTATCTTGAACCTTTAGCCGACGGATTCCGCAACTATATCAAAACTAATTATATGAGTTCTGCAGAAGAAATGCTGATCGACAGGGCTCAATTGCTAACGCTTACACCTCCTGAGCTTACTGTTTTGGTTGGCGGATTACGTGTTTTAAACGTAAACTGGGATGGTTCAAAACATGGCGTGTTTACAGAAAAACCTGAAGTTTTATCCAATGATTTCTTTGTTAATTTATTGGATATGAGAACTTCATGGAAGGCTGTTTCGGAAGACAGAGAAGCCTTTGAAGGAACGGATCGTAAAACTGGCAAACCGAAATGGACCGGCACACGTGTTGATCTGCTTTTCGGTTCAAACTCTGAATTACGTGCCCTTGCTGAGGTTTATGCCTGTGCTGATGGTCAGGAAAAATTCGTACAGGATTTTGTAGCAGCATGGAATAAAGTGATGAATCTGGATCGCTTTGATCTCAAATAGAGTCACTATTTGATAATGTTAAAAAGGCAGTCGTTTTGTATGACTGCCTTTTTTATGCCCGATAAAAAACTTATTGTATTTTCGTTTTCCTTTAATAAAGCTTCCAAATGAAAAAATTCAGCATACTAACAGGTTTATTGGTATTTTCAATTATCCTACTTGCTCAAGAATCTATTCAAGTATATGACAATCAGAAAATTAAAATCTATTCCGAAAATTGGCAGGACAGTATTATATGCGAAATTGCTATCCCGAATTCATGGCATTTTACGGATGACAATCGCTCTTATCCACTGCTTATTCTTTTTGATCAGCAGAACAGAACTAATTTTGATTATCATTTGGCTGGTATAAATTTGCTAACTGGTGTGGGCGCGCAAATTCCAGAAATTGTTGTAGCAGGATTGCCTTTTGATCCGCAAAAGCGATCGCAATATACTGATACCGAGATTATCAGGGATAGTTTAAGTGGCCTGGAAAGCACAGCTCGACTTCTATTTAGCGAATTGATCCCGGCAATTGAACGAGAAATTGCACCTGTCAGTTTTTTGATGATAGCAGGCCATTCCAGAACGGCCTGGCTGGTAAATTACCTGCTGGCTAATTATCCCGACCGTATCAGCGCATCAGGCAGTTTTAGCGGTTTTTTTGAATTGGATGAGGTGAGATCTCAATTGCTTGAATTAGCACAAAAAGCTGATACCAATAATATTTACTATTTAATGACGAGTGGCGAAAGTTATGAGGAGCAAACCTATTTGCTGTCGAATGAGGATTTTGCTGAAGAGCTCAACAAACAACCAATTCGGGAAGGTTTTCGTTGGGAAATGATTATAAATCGGGAGGCCAACCATATTTCAAATTATGCGCTTTCTGTTCCACAGTTTTTAACGCATTATTTTGCAGATTACAATACTATTTTGGGTGAATGGTTTGATTGGAAACAGGATTCCCTGAATGGCATTGTTGCAGCGCAAACGCTTGAAAATGATTTTATTGACCTCCCCTATCCCCTTATTCCACAACTGGTTCACATTTATTCACTTGCCAGTCATTATTATAATCAGAATGATTTTGGAACGGCAATTTATTTCATTGAAATCGGCTTGAAATATTATCCTAAAGAGCCTGGATTAAAGCTTTTTGAAGCGGAGCTTTATGCTTTAACCGGAAATCATTCCAAAGCACATCTTATACTGGATGAGTTTAATGTACTAATCGAAAATCCCGCTATTAAACTGGCTGACAAGAATGATTTGTATGAATGGTACGAATCGATAACGCTGGAAATGAAGGAATAAAAAAACCGTCTCACTTTTGCTGTGAAACGGTTTTTTCAAAATCAATGAAACTCTGAAAAACTATCTTTTATCTGAAGTACCTAATTTAGGTTTTTGACCTTTATCGTTTTCCTGTTTCTTTTTCATTTCGATCCTTTGAAGTGCAGTTTTATATTCTTCCTCCGTAAGTTTGCCTTCCTTTCTAAGCTTTTCAAGTTCTGCCTTTCTTTTGGCAACTTCACTTGCTTTTGCTTCAACATTAACTTTTTTAGCTTCTTCTGCAGATTTAAAGCGTTCCTTTGAATCACCTGATTCACTTTCAGACTGTAAGCTGCGTGTTTTGTCGTTTTTTAATGCCTCCGATTTAGCGGCTTCTTCTTTACGCTTATTTTGCTCCGTTTCTTTTTGCAGTTTTTCTTTGCGTAATTTTTGTTCCCGCAATTGAGCATCTTTGGATGCATCT
>JAQVGO010000028.1 GCA_028696715.1 Bacteroidales bacterium | reverse complement strand
AACCAAATGGCTTACAATCGCTGTATCGGTACCCGTTATTGCAATAATAACTGTCCGTACAAAGTACGTCGTTTCAATTTCTATGATTACAATGGAGCTGATGCACTGAAAGGTAATGAAATGGATCCGGCCGAAATGACAACTGATTTAAGACGTTTGGTCCTAAATCCGGATGTAACAATCAGAGCAAAAGGGGTAATTGAGAAATGCTCTTTCTGCGTGCAACGCATTCAGGAGAAGAAACTGGAAGCCAAAACAGAGAACAGACAGTTACGCGATGGCGATGTCGTTCCGGCTTGTGCACAGGCTTGTCCTTCCGAAGCAATCGTCTTTGGCAATTTGAACGACAAAGACAGTAAGATTGCCAGGTATTATAAAGACGAGCGTAATTATCACCTGCTCGAAGAGCTGCATACCCTGCCTTCGGTAGGCTATTTGACCAAAGTAAAGAACACAACCGTATAACTAAAATCTTACAGGAATGTACGTATCTCCGATCAGAGAACCACTCATCAGAGGTGAGAAGAACTACAGCCAGGTAACCAAGGATATCCTGGCTCCCATGGCCGGGAAGCCTTCTATTTATTGGTACCTGGGTATTTCGCTTGCACTAATAGCTTTAGTGTTTGGGGCATGGGCCACTTATCAAACCGTTTACTATGGTATCGGCACCTGGGGCCTCAACAAAACAGTTGGCTGGGGTTGGGGTATCACCAACTTTGTCTGGTGGGTTGGTATTGGCCATGCCGGAACTTTTATCTCAGCGATTCTATTGCTTTTCCGTCAGAAATGGCGTACCAGTATCAACCGTTCAGCCGAGGCTATGACGCTTATTGCCATTGCCTGTGCCGGCTTTTTCCCCTTGATTCACATGGGTCGTCTGCTGTTGGGATTCTTTATCTTTCCATATCCCAATACCAGAGCTTTGTGGGTGAACTTTAACTCGCCACTTTTGTGGGACGTGTTTGCTATTTCTACCTACTTTGCTGTTTCACTCATATTTTGGTATGTGGGTTTGATTCCTGACCTGGGAACCGTTCGCGACAAAGCGAAGACAAAAATTCGCAAAGCAATCTATAGTTTCTTAAGCTTTGGCTGGACAGGCTCTGCAAAACACTGGTCACGCCACGAAACAGTGAGTTTGATTTTGGCTGGCTTGGCTGCCCCACTCGTGCTTTCGGTGCATACCATCGTTAGTTTCGACTTTGCAACCTCGGTAATTCCCGGATGGCATACCACGATTTTCCCGCCTTATTTTGTTTCAGGTGCAGTATTCTCCGGCTTTGCGATGGTGCTCACCTTGTTAATTGTAGCCCGAAAGGCACTTAATCTGGAGGAGTATATTACCGTAACGCACATCGAATCAATGAATAAGGTAATAATTCTTACAGGCTCAATTGTAGGGATCGCTTATATCACAGAGTTTTTTATGGCCTGGTATTCAGGGGTGGAGTATGAGCAGTATGCCTTTATGAACAGGGCTTTTGGACCTTATGCCTGGGCCTACTGGATTATGATGACCTGTAATGTGGTTACGCCACAATTGTTCTGGTTCAAGAAAATCAGAACCAGCCTGGTGGCCACTTTCATTATTTCCATATTTGTTAATATTGGCATGTGGTTCGAACGTTTTGTAATTGTTGTCACTTCATTGCACCGCGACTTCCTGCCTTCAAGCTGGACAATGTATAGCCCTTCGCTGGTTGAGGTTGGCTTGTATGTGGGTACGATCGGATTATTCTTTACCTTGTTTTTGCTCTTCATCAGGGTGTTCCCTGTTATTGCAATTGCCGAGGTAAAAAGTGTGTTAAAGTCATCAGGAGATCACAAAAAAACAGCCCATCATGAATAAAGATTATATTACCGCTTATTACAACGACGAGGACGAGCTGTTGAAAGCTGTTCGTCAGCTAAAGGAAAAAGGATTGGAAATTCTGGATGTGCTCACTCCTTTTCCAGTGCATGGTTTAGATAAAGTGTTAGGAATGAGGCGATCACGACTTACAAGGGTTGCTTTTTGGGGTGGAGCAGTGGGTGCTGCCGTTGGTTTTTTCTTTCAGGCCTGGGTGTTCACTGAGGGTTACCCTTTGAACTTTGGTGGTAAGCCTTTCTTTGCTGTACCCTCCTTTATGCCCGTAACTTTTGAGCTGGCGGTGCTTTTTGCTGCCTTCTCGATGGTGTTTGCTTTTTTAATTTACTTTAAGCTTGGACCCGGGGCAAAAACAGTGATTCATGATGAACGTATTACAGACGACCGTTTTTTGGTAGTGGTAGGCATTCGCAAAGAAGGTAATCAACAGGAAATAGAACAGGCACTCAAAGAAACTGGTGCCGAAGGAATAAAACATAACGCATAGATTTTAAGCCATGGAAAATACAACCTTTAAGTTAACGAAAAACCTTAAAATGGCAGGTATCGCTATGGTGGTCATCGGCTTGCTTGCTCTGGTGTATGGATGGATTGCCGGACTGGAAGCTGAAAGGATTTACGCCAACCTGCACCTGAATAGCTTTTATTTTGTAAGCCTGGGACTGATAGGATTATTCTTTGTTGCGGTTCATGCCATTGCCGAATCTGGCTGGCAGGTAAGCATGCAAAGAGTTGGTGAAGCCATGAGTTTGTTTATTCCTGTGGGCGGAATAATCATGCTGATTGTTTTCCTTTCGGGAGGGATGAGTCATTTGTTTGAATGGACTCATGAAGATCACCTGGATCATATTTTAATTAAGAAAGTGCCTTATCTCAATCAACCCTTCTTCTATGTCAGATTTTTTGTGTTTTTCGCCGGTTGGGTGCTCCTGGCCTGGCTTATCCGCAAAACTTCGCGTCAGCTTGATATGAATGGAGACATTCAATACTTTCACAGATTGAGAAAATACAGCGCATTTTATGTCGTGTTTTTAGCAATCACCAGCGTGGTTTCGTCCTGGGACTGGCTGATGTCGATTGACGCTCACTGGTTCAGCACTTTATACGGCTGGTATGTATTTAGCAGTATGCTCGTTACAGGTTTTTCAATGATTGTGATTTTCGTGTTTGTACTGCAGCGAATGGGTTATATGAAACATGTGAACGATGAACATATTCACGATATGGGGAAGTATATGTTTGGTTTGAGTATTTTCTGGGCTTACCTCTGGTTTTCGCAATATATGCTGATCTGGTACGCCAATATTCCTGAAGAAACAATCTATTTTTACGAAAGACTTAAATATTTTGATACGGTATTTTATTTTAATCTGATAGTGAATTTTGCCATTCCATTTTTGCTTTTAATGCCACGAAATGCTAAGAGAGTTTATTGGGTAATTATCCCTGTTGCAGTGCTTATTTTTATCGGACACTGGGTCGATTTGTATCAACTGATTATGCCGGGTGCAGTGGGTCATGAGGCAGCCGGGATAGGTTTCCTTGAAATTGGAACAACAATTGGTTTCTTAGGGCTCTTTATGTTAGCCACTTTCTGGAGATTAAGCAAAGTGCCTTTGGTTCCTAAAAATCATCCTTTTTACGAAGAAAGTCTTCACTATCATACAAACTATTGATCGCTATGAAAAATTCAGTAACTTTTTTCATCCTGATATTATTCGTTGCCGGACTTTCATCCTGCAATAAAGATCAAAACAATCCAGGATATACTTTTTATCCTGATATGCAGTATTCGCAGGCCTACGAAACTTATACGACCAATCCTGTTTTTGCAGATGGATACACCAATCTGGCTCCTGCCGAAGGTACCATTCCACGGGGGTATATGCCTTATCCGTATCAATCAAAATCAACAGATGAGCAAATCAAAGCCGGACTTGAACTCACCAATCCGTTGGAAGCCACTGATGCTGTATTAGCCGAAGGCAAAAGGCAATACGACATCTTTTGTATCAGTTGTCATGGTGATGCCGGTTTGGGTGATGGACATCTTTACACCAGCGGCCTTTTCCCGGCAAAACCTACTTCACTGGTTGAAGGTCGTGTGAAAGATTTGCCTGATGGTGAGATTTATCATGTGATAACCCTGGGTTCGGTTTCTGGATTGATGGGTGCGCATGGCAGCCAGGTGCGTCCGGAAAACAGATGGAAAATAATCCATTATGTGCGCAGCATCACCAAATAAAATTAGTTAATCGAAAAATTATGTGAAAAGCCTTCTGCTGCAAATGCAGGAGGCTTTCCTTATCTAAAAACTATGAGAATAGAAAAAAATAAGGTGGCCAGTATTTATTACACCGTAAAAGAAAGCAAAACGGATAAAGTACTTCAAATGATTCCTGAAGATCAGCCACAGGAATTTCTTTTCGGGAATGATTTGCTAATCGACATTTTTGAGACGGAACTGATAGGTTTGAGCGAAGGAGATACCTTTTGCTTTGAGGCAAAGGCAGAACAGGCGTATGGCCCGGTTGATCCAAGCGCAATTTTTGATTTGCCACTTAGTACTTTTGCCGAAGAAGATGGTAGGATAGATGATGAGGTAGTGCAGGTGGGACATGTGTTTCCGATGGCTGATAAAGACGGTAACAGGCACTTTGGAAAGATTATCCGAAAAATGAAAGACAGGGTTACGATGGATTTTAATCATCCTATGGCCGGAAAAAATCTTACCTTTGAGGGGAAGGTGGTAGCGGTGAGAGCAGCTCGTCCGGATGAGATTCCACCACCCGAAAGCTGATTATTTCATCAATTAAATTATTTACAATGAAAGCACTGATTTTTACCATGAAAGTTCTTTTTGCTGCTGGCTTGGTCGTTTGGTTTGCAGGCTGTTACCCGACAGATCAATCCAAGGCAAATTCGGAAAGCAAAGCTGAAATTCCTACATTAAAACCGGTTTCAGATACTGCATGGGATAGTCTTCGATCTCAGGGCAAACTGATTGTGAAAGAAACCTTTATGGCCTTAAGTTCAGAGCTGAAAAAGGCGATTCAGGAAGGCGGTGTTCCCCATGCACTTAGTTTTTGTAATACCGCAGCCCTGCCTGTAACTGACTCATTAGCAAAGATATATGATGTTGATATAAAGCGTGTTTCGTTGAAGAACAGAAATCCGTTAAACGAAGCAGATGCTTTTGAAGCCAGCCTGATTGAGACTGTTTCTATGCTGGGTATTGCTGATCTGTCATCGGTGAATATGTTGGTGCGGGATGCTGATGACTTTCCTGTATATGCACAGCCGATTATTGTAGGCGAAAGTTGTCTGCCATGCCATGGCAGTATTGAAAAAGATATTGCTCCGGCCAACCTGAAATTAATTCGGGATTTGTATCCTGACGGAAAAGCTGTGGGGTACAAGGTTGGTGATTTGAGAGGTATCTGGCGAATCCGTTTTAATACAAAAAGTTCGCTTTAATGGCCGGACAAGCTTGTGTGCATTGTGGTGCCGATTGCGGCAAGCATCCGGTAATTTGGGACGATAAGGCTTTTTGCTGTCATGGCTGCAAAACGGTTTATCAGATTTTGCACGAAAAGGATATGGGGGAATATTATAAAATTCAGCCCATGTCAGGAATTCGTGTCGAAACCGAAAGTCATAGCAATAAGTTTGCTTTTCTGGATAATGAAGAACTGAAAGTTCAGCTACTTGATTTTACGGATGGAAATATTTCCAAGGTGAAGTTTTTTGTGCCCTCCATTCATTGTGCTTCCTGCATTTGGCTGCTTGAGCATCTGGACACCTTGAATCCGGCGATCAGCTATTCCACCGTAAATTTTCCCAATAAGGAAGTGTATGTCACCTTTCGAAATGATCAGATCAGTTTGCGCCAGTTGGCCGAGCTGCTGGCTGCCATTCATTATGTTCCGGAAATTACACTCGATCAGCTCGAGAAAAAAGGGAGCATTAGCAGTAGCAGAAGTCTTTTGGTAAAAATCGGCATTGCAGCTTTCAGTTTCATGAACATCATGATGTATAGCTTTCCGGAATATTTGCCCGGAGGCGATCTGCTGGAGCAGGATTTTAAAGATGTTTTTGGCTGGCTGAGTTTTATCCTGATTTTACCCGTTGTTTTTTATAGCGCAAGTGATTATTTTTTAACTGCCTACAAAGGCCTGAAACACAAAATCATAAGCATCGACTTACCGATTACCCTGGGGATAACAGCTTTGTTTTTCGAGAGCACTTATGCGGTTTTTAGTGGGAATGGGATTGGTTATATGGATTCGTTGGCAGGTTTGGTTTTCTTTTTGTTGGTGGGCAAATGGTATCAGGGGAAAACTTACCAGGCACTTTCATTCGAAAGGGATTACAAGTCCTATTTTCCGGTGGCAATCACCCGACTGACGGAGGAAGGAGAAAAGGTGATTCCAATAAAAAACCTTAGAAAAGGGAATCATATCCTGGTACGCAATCAGGAGCTTGTTCCGGCAGATGCCCGTTTGATTAAAGGAAAGGGTAATATCGACTATGCTTTTGTAACAGGCGAGTCAATACCGGTTCCCAAGCAAAAGGATGATTTTATTTATGCCGGTGGTCGGCAGGTTGGCAGCTCAATTGAGCTGGAGGTGATTAACGAGGTGGAGCAAAGTTACTTAACACAATTGTGGAATCAGAAGGATACACGCCAAACCACCAACGCACTGGATAATCATATCAATAAAATCAGTCAGTATTTTACATTGGCTGTGTTGTTTATCGCTTTCACGGCCTTTGTTTTTTGGGCATTTCATGACATTAGTGCTGCCATTTATGTATTCACTTCGGTCTTGATAATTGCCTGCCCTTGTGCTTTGGCACTTACCATTCCGTTTACTTTTGGAAATACGATGCGGGTTTTTGGCCGAAAAGGTTTTTACCTCAAAAAAACGGATGTAATTGAGCAACTTCACAAAACTACAACTATCGTTTTCGACAAAACCGGAACACTCACCCTTAGTCGGAAAATGGCAGTTGGCTTTGAAGGCGTTGAATTGTCGCCTGATCAGTTGGATAAAGTAAAATCTATGGTGCGGCATTCCAGTCATCCGCTTAGTGGGGCTTTGTATGAGCATCTGGAAGCGGAACCCTGCTACGAAGTTAAACATTATGAGGAAATCCCGGGTATGGGCATCACCGGAACGATTGAAAAGGAACGCATCAACCTGGGATCGCGCCAGTTTGTGATGGGTGAGGAGGAACAATCAGACAGCAAGGAAAGCAGGGTTTATCTGAGTATTTCAGGAGAACAGAAAGGCTTTTTCAGCATAAAAAATGTTTACAGGGATGGCCTTCAAACGGTAATTGATGATTTGAAATCACATTACGACCTGCACCTGCTTACGGGCGATAATGAAGCTGAAAAAGAGCGGCTGCAGCAGGTTTTTGGGTCAACGGCTGTTTTGAAGTTCAACCAAAGCCCGACAGATAAAAAGGCTTATGTGGAGGCCTTACAGAAATCAGGGAAGAATGTACTCATGATTGGTGACGGCTTGAATGATGCCGGCGCACTGGCAGCGAGTAATACCGGAATCAGCATTGCCGATGATGTGTTTAGCTTTTCACCTGCCTGCGATGCCATACTTGAATCTTCAAAATTTGCTCAACTCAATCAGTTTATTCGTTTTACAAGAACCAGTTTTCGGATTGTCAGACTGAGTTTTGTCATCTCTTTTCTTTATAATTTCATAGGTTTAAGTTTTGCTGTTTCGGCAATTCTTTCGCCCCTCGTAGCTGCAATTTTGATGCCCGTAAGCTCTGTTTCTGTTGTGGTGTTTGCCACTTTGAGCGTGCGATGGATGGCTGCACGGAAATTGCATTAGGCAATTTTCAACTCACATTTTCCGAAACCATTCGGAAATAATTCATTTTCTGCTTATCTTAGCCCATTAAATTTGCTTACAGCTAAATAATTTAGAATCTTTTTAAATAGGGCGGGCTGTATTCAACTTTAAGTTCACTTGTTTAAATTTGCCATCAAACCGTAAACAGGAACCTTATTACCGAAATGAGTGCAATCATAGTTTTGATCTTATTGGGTATTTTAGTAGCAGGAGGATTTTTAATTGCATTCGTCTGGGCTGTGCGCAATGGTCAGTTTGATGATGATTATTCACCCTCGGTGCGCATGCTTTTCGAGAATAAGAAGCCAAAAGAAGAAGAAACAGTTGAAGCTGAAAATCCAGATCCAAAACAATAACCAAAAACAAATTTTATGGAGTTACAGAAGTTTACTTATGACAACCGTCTTTCCAGTTTGTTCCTAAAGGCGACAATACTTTGGGGACTTGTTGGAATGCTGGTAGGGCTAACCATTGCCATCGAGCTGATTTGGCCCACTATGACAAATGGTATTTCGTGGCTTTCGTTTGGTCGCTTAAGACCGCTGCACACCAATGCCGTGATTTTTGCCTTTGTGGGTAATGGGATGTTTACGGCTATTTATTATTCCACCCCGCGTTTGCTCAAAACGCCGATGTACAGCGAGTTGCTCGGGAGAATGCACTTCTGGGGATGGCAGCTGATCATTGTTGCTGCGGCCATCACTTTGCCACTCGGAATTACCGTAAGCAAGGAATACGCCGAACTGGAATGGCCTATTGATGTTGCCATCGCTATCGTGTGGGTTATCTTTGGGATTAACCTTATCATGACCACGGTTAAAAGGCGTGTGAAACACATTTATGTTGCAATCTGGTTTTATATAGCCACTTTTGTTACGGTAGCAGTTTTGCACATCGTAAACTCCATTAATCTTCCGGTGAGTTTTTTCAAGAGTTATCCGGTTTATGCCGGCGTTCAGGATGCGCTGGTACAATGGTGGTATGGCCATAACGCAGTAGCTTTTTTTCTAACGACACCTTACCTTGGCTTGATGTATTATTTCATCCCGAAGGCAGCCAACAGACCGATTTATTCCTATAAGCTTTCTATCATACACTTTTGGGCACTCATTTTTATTTACATCTGGGCAGGCCCTCACCACTTGCTTTATTCTGCCCTGCCCGACTGGGCGCAGGCCTTGGGAGTTGTGTTTTCGATTATGCTGATAGCTCCTTCCTGGGGTGGTATGATCAACGGATTGCTCACCTTGCGCGGTGCCTGGGATAAAGTACGTGAAGATCCGGTACTCAAAATGTTTGTTGTTGGTGTTACGGCTTATGGTATGGCTACTTTTGAAGGACCAATGCTTTCGCTTAAAAGCGTGAATGCGATCAGCCATTTTACCGATTGGACGATTGCTCACGTGCATATTGGTGCACTGGGCTGGAACGGTATGTTGACTTTTGGTATGATCTACTGGCTCCTGCCACGTTTGTATAAAACCAAGCTGTTTAGCGTTAAGCTTGCCAATGCCCATTTCTGGCTGGCTACCACAGGAATGCTCTTCTTTGCTATTCCATTGTATTTTGCTGGTTTCACTCAAAGCCTGATGTGGAAAGAATTTACTGAAGAAGGATTCCTTAAATATCCAAATTTTATCGAAACGGTTACCCAAATCCTTCCCATGTACTGGATTCGTGTACTTGGCGGGACATTGTATATCACTGGCGTAATTCTGATGATATACAATGCCGCAAAAACAATCAAACAAGGGTCGTTCATTCCTGAAGAACAGGACGAAGCACCTGCGCTTGAAATAAGAAAACCCAATCCCGACAAAGGACACCGGCTGCTCGAAGGAAAACCTGTATTGTTTACCGTACTTTCGTTGGTCGCTATTTTGATTGGCGGGCTGGTTGAGTTTATTCCCATGTTTATGATCAAATCCAATGTGCCTACCATTGCCAGCGTGCAACCTTATACACCCCTTGAGTTGGAAGGTCGGGACATCTATATCCGCGAAGGTTGCTATACTTGTCACAGCCAGATGATCAGGCCATTTAGAAGCGAGGTAGAGCGTTATGGCGACTACACCAAAGCTGGCGAAACGGTTTACGACAGGCCATTCCAGTTTGGATCAAAACGTACCGGGCCTGATTTGGCTCGCGAAGGCGTGAAAACAAGCCGGAATTACAAACCCGATGCCTGGCATTACAACCACTTTATGAGTCCTCAAAAAATGGTGGCCGAATCTATTATGCCGCCTTATCCGTGGATAATTGAGAATGATTTGAACACTTCTACTACCGCCGGAAAAATAAGAGCCATGATGAAATTGGGCGTGCCTTATCCTGATGGATTCGATACCAAAGCCCTGGATCATCTGCAAAAACAAGCCAATCAGATTGCTCAGGGATTGCGCGATGGGGGTATCGATGTGGCAGATCAGAAAGAAGTGATTGCTTTGATTGCCTACATCCAGCGACTTGGTACTGATATTCACAGAGAATCAAACGAATCAATATTTTCTGAAAATTAATTCGCCCTATGAAAATCGTAACCAATGCGCTCGAAAACATAGCCAACATACAGATTTTTCCAATTATTGGATTGCTGATCTTTTTGGTGTTTTTTATCATCATGATTTACAGGGTGGTAAAGATGGATCGGAAAGAAGTGGATGAGATCAGCCGGTTGCCCCTTGAAAAGGATCAGGCCGAAAACAATGGTTATGCAGAAAGCAGTCATTAAGAATTAACAAAAGAAAACCTTCGATTATGACAACAGAAAATAAAAATCAACCGATGCAGGACGATCAATATGAAATTGATACCCTGACAAACGATAAGCTCATCAAGAATCATTCGTATGATGGTATTCAGGAGCTTGATAATGATTTGCCACCCTGGTGGAAATGGTTGTTTATCCTGAGTATCGTCTTTGCTGTAGTGTATCTGGTGCGGCTTTGGGTTTTTAGGGCCGACGACCTGATGCAGGCCAAGGAGTTTCAGAATGAAATGGCTGCGGCAGGCCTTGTAGCTGCCGAACGTAATGCCGCTACCGCAGCTTTTGAAATGGTGCTGCTCGAAGATGCCGGTTCGCTTGCAAACGGTAAGGAGACCTGGGACAAGATTTGTGCAGTTTGCCACCTTGTTGACGGCGGCGGCTTGGTTGGTCCCAATATGACAGATAATTACTGGATACACGGGAATAAGCTGGAAGACTTATGGGCCGTTGTAGAAAATGGGGTGCTCGAAAAGGGGATGATATCCTACAAAGGGCAACTTTCAGAACAACAGCGTCTTGAAGTGATAAGCTATATTCTGGTTGATCTTCACGGCAGCACACCGGCCACACCCAAAGAACCACAAGGTGAGTTGTATGAGTAAATAATGCAGACCAAAATTACATATCAGCGCAGTCGGGAGAACTCTGAATTGATTTCAGAGTGATTCCGGCTGTGTTTTGTTTCAAACCTGAACCAAATGAATCAAAATAAAACAAATCCAAATTTGGAGGAAGATGTTTATCAGCCCGAAAGTGGAAGTTTTAGAGATAAAATCAGTACCATAGACAGCTCTGGAAAAAGAGCCTGGATTTTTCCCAAAAAACCCAAAGGGAAGCTGTACAAATATCGCTGGATAGTTGCCATTATCCTGCTCACGCTTTTATTTGCAGGCCCTTTCATCAAATATAAGGGCGAACCTTTTATGCTGTTCAATATTTTTGAACGGAAATTTATCCTCTTTGGACAACTTTTCTGGCCACAGGATTTTCATCTGGTTGTGCTGTCACTGATTACGTTCATTGTTTTCATCATCTTGTTTACTGTGATTTTTGGCAGGATATTTTGTGGCTGGGTGTGTCCGCAAACAATTTTTATGGAGTTTGTCTTCAGGCAAATTGAGTATTGGATCGAAGGCGACTTTAACAAACAAAAGAAACTGGCACGACAAGCCTGGAACTTTGAAAAAATTTGGAAGAAGACGCTTAAGCACATGCTGTTTTATGCCATAGCTTTTGCAATTTCAAATACTTTTTTGGCTTATCTCGTTGGAATTGACAAGTTGAAAGAGCTTGTAGAGAACGGGCCAATGGCAAATCTGGCTAGTTTTGTGGCTATCCTATTGTTTTCGGGTGTGTTCTATTTCATCTTTGCCTTTTTCCGCGAACAAGTATGTTTGATCGCCTGTCCGTATGGCCGTTTGCAGGGAGTGCTTCTAGATAGTAAATCTATTGTTGTTGCTTACGATTACAAAAGAGGTGAACCCAAAGGGAAATACAATCCGCTCGAAGACAGAGCATCGACAAGCAAAGGCGATTGCATCGATTGCAAAAGCTGTATTACCGTTTGCCCCACAGGTATCGATATCCGAAATGGCACCCAGCTCGAATGCATCAATTGCACTGCATGTATCGATGCCTGCGACAGCATCATGGATCGGGTAGGTTTGCCAAGGGGTTTGATAAGATACGATTCCGAAAAAGGCATTTCCGAAGGGGTAAGAAAAATCTTCAACGGCCGAACGATTGCCTATTCGGTGGTTTTGACCATTCTGCTGTTGGTTGTGGGTACACTGTTCACTTTTCGTTCGGATGTGGAAGCCACCATTTTACGTGTGCCGGCAACGCTTTTTCAGGAATACGGTCCCAATCAGCTTTCAAATGTGTATAAAGTGCAGTTGGTGAATAAGACCCGAAACGATCTTCCTGTGCAACTGGAACTTGTTTCTCACCAGGGCGAGATCAAAATTATGGGTGATCCCATAGTAGTGGAAGGAGGAAATATTAAGGAAGCCAACTTTTTGGTTATCATCGATAAGGAAAGCCTTACTGCCAGTAATACACGGATTGTTATTGAAGTAAAAAGTGACGACAAACTGCTTTCGAGCTATAAAACTACTTTTATAGGCCCTAATCGGCTGGATCAGAAGAATTAATACTACACTTATGAAATGGAACTGGGGGACTAAGTTATTTATCTGGACGGCTGCTTTTATGATCATGCTGATCGTTTTTGCTGTTTTGATGATGCGGGAACAAATCAGTTTGGTGGAGCCGGATTATTATCCCAAAGGGCAAACGCATGAGGCTTTGATTGAGAAGCGCAGGAATGCCCTTTCGCTTTCTGAGCAAATCAAGGTGGAGGTAGTGGATGGAAAGCTGGTCATCCAATTTCCTGAAGAACTGGAACCCAACGACATCACTGGTGAAGTGCAATTGTATCATGTGGTTGATGACTCGAAGGATGCCTTGTATAGGCTCGAAGCTGATGCCGATGGAAGGGTGAATATTGTGGTGGCTTCGTTAAAAGGTCGTTATACCCTGAAAATAGATTGGCGATACAAGGAAACAAACTATTATACTGAGAAGCAAATAAATATCAACTAACAATGACAGATCTTTATACTGCTTTAACGATTGGTTTAATCGGAAGTTTTCATTGCATTGGCATGTGTGGTCCTATCGCTGTGGCTTTGCCTGTGGGCAACCGGAGCTGGGCAGGCAAAGTTGCCGGAGTGCTGCTATACAATCTTGGAAGAGCAGCTACCTATGGTGTTTTGGGTGCTGCTTTTGGCTTGCTCGGAAAAGGCATTCAAATGGCCGGATTTCAGCAGTGGGCTTCCATTTTGATTGGCGTGGTAATGATACTTTCGGTACTTTTCCCGATGTTGTTTCGTGGTAAAATAAGCATCGACCAACTGCTTACCGGTTATGCAGCACGACTTATTTCTAAGTTCAGGAAGTTGTTTGGTAAGGCTACATACAAAAACCTGCTTGTGATTGGACTTTTAAATGGGCTGCTGCCTTGTGGTTTGGTTTATGTGGCCGTAGCCGGTGCCCTCAATACCAATGGTGTGCTAAGTGGCATTGCATTTATGGTTGTTTTTGGTTTGGGAACAATCCCTGTGATGATGAGCGTTACTCTTTTAGGGAATGTAATCGGTCAGAAGCTCCGAAAACAAATGAACCACATCATCCCGGTTTTTATCGTGATGTTGGGGATCATCTTTATTTTGAGGGGGTTATCCTTAGGAATTCCATACATCAGTCCAAAAAGTCAAATGCTTACACCTGAAAAAGAAATGAAAGTAAAGGGCAGTTGTTGCAGCCCTGATAAGACAATGGAAGTAAGAGATTTTTAAGCTTGGCTGCCTGCCGCGATTCTTCTTTCGTCTTTGATTTAAGTTTTTTTGTGGATCCATTTATTTAGACCCGTTCTAAATAGATGGATTTTTGTTTTACTTTTGCAGCAAATTAATACAATTATGAGCAAGCGAATTTTTTCGATCGGATTATTGTTGGTTGGTCTGATTTTTTTTGCGGGATGTAATTCCAATAGCCAGCAAAACCAAGAAGATCACAACCATGCTGAAATGACTTCATCAGCCGACGAAGCTTTGCCGGCTAGCGGAAACTTTGGTCAAAAAATTACAAAGGAAAATGCACTGATGGTAAATGATGCATTAGCACAGATTACTGTTGATACGACTTTCGAATTAAAACTTACCGGAACGATCAGTGAGGTGTGTCAGCACAGTGGATGCTGGCTAACGATCGAGCTCCAAGATGGGGAGGAGTTGATGGTTAATATGCTCGATCATGCTTTTGAAGTTCCAAAGGATGCCGCCGGAAAATCAGTTTGGGCTCAGGGCACTGCCATCCGCGAACTCATCCCGGTTGAAATGCTCAAACATTATGCTGCTGATGCCGGCAAAAGCCAGGAAGAAATTGATGCCATTACACAACCCGAATGGAAATATACCCTTGATGCAAAAGGTGTAATTATTGAGTAATCAGGTGATCCTTGCAGCCTTTCAACGGAAATTCTGCCTATTGCTCCTGCAAGTTGTTGAAACGCATTTCTGATTGTGGGATTTTATGTCGTTCGCTACCTGACTATTTGCGATGTTTTTTTATGCTTAATCGAAAACGATTGCAATTTATTACATTAAAGTTTGTTTTTATTTAGATTAAATCTAAATTAGCGGCTCGAAATAAGCTGTTTCAAAAACTGCATAAATAATTATAAATGAGGTTGTTAATTAAAACAAAAATGCGAGGTTTTTGGGTGTTAGTGTTGTTTTCTATCTTTTTTAGCCCACTTTTGGCTCAAGAAGAGCTTGGGGTTTATGAAAAGCTGGATCAATTTATTGAGCAAGATATCGTTTTCACGGATGAGAATTTTCGTGAGGTAAATATCAGAGAAGCAATCGACAAACCAACGATTGTTGCTATGGTGTATTATGAATGTCCTGGCATTTGCACGCCTTTGCTAAACGGACTGGCCGATGTAATGAAAAAATCTGATCTTGAGCTGGGTAAAGATTATCAGGTCTTCACGATTAGTTTCTCGCATGTAGAAAGCCCTGTATTAGCTCAAAACAAGAAACGCACCTATACAAAACTTGTTGGCAAAGGTGACCTGGAGAATGGCTGGCACTTTTTTACGGGCGACAGCCTTAATATTGATCGTTTTTTGGATAATATTGGGTACAAAGTAAAGCAGGAAGGAGAGGAGTACATTCATCCTGCCACATTGGTGGTGGTTAGTCCGCATGGAAAAATCACCCGTTATCTGCATGGCACGAATTATCTTCCGTTCGATATGAAAATGGCCATCGTGGAAGCCGGCATGGAGCGTTCTGGTCCAACGATTAATAAAATTCTGGATTATTGCTTTAGCTACGATCCGGAAGGAAAAACCTATGTTTTTAATGTAACCAGGGTATCGGGCACAGTTATTTTGTTGCTTGCTTTGGCACTTTTGGGGTCGCTCGTCCTGTCAAATCGGAAAAAGAAAAACAAAAATGCACTTTAAACTATGACAAGTACTGCATTGAATCTGAACTATCTTCAGGCAAAAAAGGGAATTTTTTCCTGGATTTTTAGTGTCGATCACAAACGAATAGGCTTGCTCTATCTGTATTCGCTGATCACATTTTTTCTTGTTGGTGCCACACTGGGCGTGTTGATGCGTTTGGAGCTTTTAAATCCGGGCAAGGATTTATTTGAAGCACAAACCTACAACCAGATTTTTACCATGCATGGGGTGATCATGATATTTCTTTTTATCATTCCAAGTATTCCGGCGGTTTTTGGTAATTTTTTCCTGCCCATCATGCTTGGTACTGATGATGTGTCATTTCCCCGACTTAATTTGTTGTCGTGGTGGATCTACATCATCGGAGCTATCATGGCACTTTCAACTTTGCTTTTCGGGGATGGGCCGGCCGATACCGGATGGACCTTTTATGCGCCGTATAGCGTAAAAACAGGAACAAATGTCACCATGTCGGTGCTGGCAGCCTTTGTTTTGGGTTTCTCCTCCATCTTAACCGGATTAAATTTTATCGTGACCATCCATCGGTTGAAGACACCTGGAATGACATTTCTGAAAATGCCGCTATTTGCCTGGGCCTTATACGCTACTTCCTGGATTCAGCTGCTTGCTACCCCAATAATCGGAATCACCCTTTTGATGATAGTTGCCGAACGTGTTTTTGGTGTGGGTCTGTTTGATCCCTCAATTGGCGGCGATCCTATCTTGTACCAGCATTTGTTCTGGATTTATTCTCATCCGGCGGTTTATATCATGGCTTTGCCTGCGTTCGGAATTATTTCGGAATTGTTACCTACTTTTTCGAATCGGACTATTTTTGGTTACAAAGCCATTGCCTTTTCATCGCTGGCCATTGCTTTTGTGGGTTATTTTGTTTGGGGACATCATATGTTTACCTCCGGGATGAGTGGTCCGGCGCGAATCATTTATTCCATCATGACGTTTTTAGTGGCTATCCCAACAGCCATCAAAGTGTTCAACTGGGTGGCCACGTTGTATAAAGGCTCCATTGATGTGCAGCCGCCGCTTTTGTATGCGCTGGGATTCATTTTCCAATTTATGATTGGTGGCTTGAGCGGACTGGTGCTTGGTGCTTTGGCAACCGACATTCATCTGCACGACACTTATTTTGTGGTAGGGCACTTTCATTATGTGATGTTCGGCGGAACAGGCTTTGCCTTTTTTGGTGCTTTGCATTACTGGTATCCGAAAATTTGGGGAAGAATGTATAATAAGCTGGTGGCCAATATTGCCTTTTTCATCTTGTTTATTGGGTTTAACATGCTTTATTTTCCGATGATGATCGCAGGGCTGATGGGGATGCCGAGACGTTATTATGACTATTTGCCTGAATTTCACCTGCCGAATATGATCAGCACCTTTGGATCGTGGGTGTTAGCAATTGGCCTCCTGCTGATGTTGGGCAATTTGATTGCAGGTTTCAGACGGAAACGTGAGAAGATTGCACGCAATCCCTGGGGAACAGGAATCACCCTGGAATGGCAGACGCTTTCGCCACCTCCTGTTGCCAATTTCGATCGCATGCCCGTTTTGCCAAAAGACGGCCCTTATGATTACGACCATAAACCAGAGATAAAAGAATAGGTATGGAACACACTTCAGCTTTTAGCTTGCCCAATTCGGGGCACAACAGAGATGCAGAGGCCTCAAAAATGGGCATGTGGCTCTTTCTGTTTACGGAGTTGCTGCTTTTTGGCGGCTTGTTTATTGTGTACATGGTGTACAGAAGCCTCAATCCCGAGTCATTTTTATTAGCCTCGTTTGAACTTGATGTGGCGATGGGGACTTTTAACACCGTAGTGCTGCTTGTAAGTAGCATGACTATTGCCATGTCCATTACAGCTATTCAAACAGGCAATGCGAAAAAGTCGATTTTTTTACTTTACACAACCCTTGGACTTGCTATTGTCTTTTTGATTGTGAAATACTTCGAATGGTCGGCCAAAATCCATCATGGCTTGTTTCCGGGATTCGAAGTGTATGATAACCTGCCGCCCGGAGAGAGCCTGTTCTTTTTTCTGTATTTTTTCATGACAGGTTTACATGCGCTGCACATCATTATTGGTGGCATTATCATCTCTGTAGTGATTTATCGCACGAAAAAAGGACTTGTCAATAAGGAAAAATATACACTTACCGAAAATGCAGGACTCTACTGGCACCTTGTTGACCTGATCTGGATTTACCTGTTTCCGTTATTTTATCTCATTCATTAATCGCTAACTGTTATGAGTCATACAAAGGATAATCTTCCTAAAGAGGAGCAAGTGCATATCACAAGTTATAAAGATCACTTTAGTACGCTTATCGCCTTGCTTTTGCTAACAGTGATCACTGTTGTTATTTCTGTTTTTGGAGCAAATCTGAGAAGTCTGTCGGTTTTTACTGCACTGCTCATTGCAACGGTGAAGGTGATCGTGGTGGCCTACTATTTTATGCATTTGAAATACGACAAGAAAATTTATACCTGGCTTGTTTTGATTGTGGCCATTTTGTTCGTGTCGTTTGCTGTACTAACCAGTATTGAATACCTTAACCGCTAGCATATTATGAGAACAAGTGCTTCAACTTTTGCCGAAGGTGTTGATTTGTCAATGTACATCATTACCGGAATTTCAGTTTTCTTCTTGGTAGGTATCACCGCAGTGATGATCTATTTTGTGTTTCGTTACAGCAAAAAGCGTAATCCAAAAGCTACCAGTATCGAAGGTAATAATACCCTCGAAGTGGTTTGGACAGTGATTCCTACAATTCTTGTTTTGATCATGTTTTATTATGGCTGGATGGGTTACAAGCCAATGCGTGAGGTGCCGGATGATGCCATCGTAATAGAAGCTAACGCACAGATGTGGAAATTTTCATTTCAGTATCCCGATGGCAGAATCAGCGATTCGCTTGTGGTTCCGGTAAACAGACCTGTCAAGCTCAATCTTCATTCACGGGATGTGTTGCACAGCCTTTTTATTCCGGCCTTTCGTATCAAAGAAGATATGGTGCCGGATGGCAACAACTATTTATGGTTTAACCCTAATTTGGAAGGTCGATATGATATCCTTTGTGCTGAATATTGTGGTCAGCTTCATTCTTTTATGTTGTCGTCAGTCACAGTGGTTTCGGATTCCGAATATCAAAGCTGGCTCACCAGTGCACCTGCCACAACAGATGAACATCCAGGCCTTGCAGTGTTGAAACAAAACGCTTGTCTCACCTGTCATTCACAGGACGGGAGCAAGATCATCGGGCCATCATTTAAAGGAATTTTTGGAAAAACAGAAACCGTCGTAACCGATGGTGTGGAGCGCGAAATTGTTATTGATTCGGCATATATAGCCCGTTCGATCAAAGATCCCAATGCCGATCTGGTGAAAGGCTATATGAAAGGACTGATGGTTTCGTACGAAGGGGTGGTGACCGATGAGCAGATTGCAGATATTGTTGATTACATTAAAAATCTAAAATAGCATGATGCGTCAACAACTCTTGTTATTGGCAGAGCTTAGTAAAGTAAAGATAACTTTTGCCGTGGCACTTACAACTATCGCAGGCTATTTGCTAGCGAGCGGAAGCTTTGATGCGGGTTTGATCCTGCCGACAATAGGAATTTTTATCCTGGCTTGTGGCTCATCGGCATTGAATCACTATCAGGACAGCGACCGCGACGGATTGATGAAAAGAACCCGCAATCGTCCGATCCCTTCCGGAAGGGTTACCAAAAATCAGGTTTTGATTCTTGCACTTGTTTTAACTGTTTTAGGTTCGGCTCTCATCTATATTGGCTCTGACTTTTTGGGGATGCAGCTGGGCCTGCTTGCCATGATCTGGTATAACGGAATTTATACACCGATGAAACGTAAAACGGCTTTTGCTGTAATTCCGGGTTCTGTTATCGGAGCCATTCCGCCAGTAGTAGGTTGGGTAGCTGGTGGAGGAGAGCTTTTTGATTCAAGGGTGTTGATCCTTGCCTTTTTCTTCTTCATCTGGCAGGTGCCGCATTTTTGGCTGTTGATTCTCAAATATGGCAAGGAATACGAAGATGCCGGTTATCCCTCCCTCACACAACTTTATGACGAAAAACAAATCCGCTACATCACCTTTCTGTGGACTTTTGCTACTGCAGTTACAGCCCTGATGTTGCCTTTGTTTGGTTTGATTCATCATGTGGCAATAACTTTGGTGGTGTTGGCTTCGGTGGCTTGGCTGGTTATTGTGTTTTTGGGCATTTTACGCAAGCAACACAAACCATTCAATCCTTTTTATTATTTCATGCGTATCAATTATTTTGTGCTTGCTATCATCGTTGCACTTTCGGTTGACCCCCTGATACAGTAAAATTTGTTCTGCTGTCTGCCAAACCGAACAAAGGGGGGCTTTGATTTGTTTAGCTTCAAAAGTATCAGTATGACAGCAAATTATTCAGAGCAGATCTTATTTACAACAAAGGCTGACAGCAGTCTGTTTTTTGTTGGAAATGAAGAAACCCCAGATGCTTATCTGTCGTTTAGGCACAAGGATGAAAATAATATAATAGCTGAGCACACGGTTGTTTCTGAGTCATTGCGAGGCCAGGGCATTGCCCGAAAACTTGCCTTGAAGTTAATAGAATATGCCCATGAAAACAATCTGAAGATTATCCCCGCGTGTAGCTATGTGGTAAAATTTTTCGAAAGGAATAGTGAATTTGAAGACGTTTTGGCTTAAAATCACTAGTTTTAGTGATGGGTCGGGTTGGGTGTTTTTGTAATTTAGCACCGCTATTTAATTATCATAAGCTTATGCGCTGGATGAAATTTTCGTTGGGGCTTTTTTTTACCGGAATAGGGGTATTAGGGGCTTTTCTTCCGGTTCTTCCTTCCACTGTATTTTTCATTACAGCAGCTTATTTTTTTAGCCAGAGCTCCGAAAAGGCAGAACAATGGTTGCTGAACCATCCCCGTTTTGGGCCTCCTGTTGTACGATGGCGCGAAGAAAGAGCCATTTCGAAACCTGCCAAGATGCTGGCCACTGGCGGGATTTCTGCCAGTGGAATAATAATTTATCTGGCCGAGCTGCCCTTGCTGGCTTCCGGGCTGGCGTTTTCTATATTAGCCGGTAGCCTGGTATATATTTTGACGCGACCTTCCTGAGCAAGTTATCCTATCCTAACTAGGAGGTATAGCTTTGTAAGAGCGACATCTAAAGCTGCTTTTTATAATTCCGTTTATTTCATTTCAATTTACTACTTTTGACTCTTTAATCAATTGTCCATGGCTGATCCTATTGTTTCCCTCTCTGAGCTCTCAATTTTTCAAAAGCAGAATCTGGTGCTAACCAATGTGCATTTGCAGATACAACAGGGAGAGTTTGTTTATTTGATAGGCAAAACCGGAAGCGGAAAATCGTCCTTACTTAAAACCCTTTATGCCGAATTGCCTGCCCTGGACGGCAAAGCAGAGGTGGCCGGTTTCGATCTCAGGATGTTGAAGTCAGCACAGATACCTTTTTTACGTCGAAGGTTGGGGATTGTGTTTCAGGATTTTCAGTTGTTGTTTGACCGCACTGTGTATGATAACCTGGCTTTTGTGCTGAAAGCTACAGGATGGAAAGATAAAATCAAGATCACGGAAAGAATCATGGAGGTATTGGATGAGGTTGGGTTGCGATCGAAACGTAATAAGCGGCCGCACCAGCTTTCGGGTGGTGAGCAACAAAGGGTTGCCATTGCGCGGGCACTGCTCAACAATCCTGTTTTGATACTGGCCGATGAGCCAACCGGCAACCTCGATCCTGAAACATCGAATGAGATTATGCGTTTGTTGTTTCGCATCAGCGAAGCAGGGCAGGCGGTGTTGATGGCAACACACAACTACAACCTGATTCATAAATTCCCGTCGCGGATTATTAAGTGTGAAGAAGGTGCGGTGATCAGTTCAGGTAACCAACTTGATTAGTTTATCAATATTGTGTCCGTTGTGGTATAGCAAACGCAGCTTTTCTTCTCTTTCCTGAATTGTTTTTTGACTGAAGGTCTTCTTTCTCAATGCTTTGATCTGTTTTTTTAACGAAGCAGCATCATTGGCGATGATACACAGGCTGTCGAGGGCACTTCCGCTAAGCATTTTATCGTTAACCAGACAAAAACGCCCGTTATATAAGGTGTTCAGGAGTTTCAGTTTAAGACCGGTAGCCTGAAAAGTAATGGAAACATTGATGTGTGCTTCGCTGATTAAGGCATAGAGTTCCTCATCCGTAGGATTTGGAATCAGGCTAACATTTGAATGTTCGGCAATCAGATTTATGAGATGCTCCGGCGGATTCAGTCCTGCAACTTTAAAGGGGATGTCGATGTCGCTGAAAACGCTGGTAACCAAATAACGCACAGCATTAAAGTTTTCGGCAACGGATAAGTTACCATGATAAAGCACATACTCGCCTTTGCCTGGTTTAATTTGGACTGTTTTGTGCGGATGAAAGGCCGGAATGAAACTTACGTTTTTGAAATGCTTCGAAAAATAATCCATGTCCTTTTGACTGATAGCAATAAGCTGATCGGCTTTGCGAAGCACCTTCTCGTATTTTTTAAGCTTTGCAGCTTCGTTGTAAAAATAGTATTTCTTTAGAACAGCTGTTTCGGCTTTGGCCAGATTCAGGTAGTATTCGTGTTCGATATTGTGGGTACGAACGCTTATTTTTCTTTTTTTAAGTCTGCTGTCTTCGAGTAGTCCTGCCGTGTGAAGTCCTTCCAGTAAGATGGGATAGTTGTCTTTTAACAGGCGTTGTACCAATTCTTCCGAGTTACGTGAACTTACAATATAAGGGATAGTTTTGAACAGGTGTTTCTTCGAAATGTCCCTTTTATAATAATTGACTTCGTAACAAAGTGATTCGAGTATATCAACCGGTTTTCGGCCATATTCATAGCAATGCAAATGTACCTGAATGCCTTTTTGCGACAAAGCCTGTAATTTGAAAAATACATCAATCACACCGCCATAATTGGCAGGCCAGGGAACGTCAAACGAAACCAGATGTAAATGTTGATCAATGGTATTGTCCATAAATTTTCAGCAGCACTTTCTCCTCGTTTTCCCAGCAAAGGGATTGGGCAGCAAAGTTAAGATTATTTTCCCATTCCTTCATAAGGTCTTTGTCTTCAATACATTCACGAATTAGTTTTGCGATGTTTTCGGGGGTGTGGTTTACTATGATCCTACCGATCTGATACGTTTCCACAATTTTTCTCACCTCTGGTAAATTACTGGCAATCACCGGCGTACCAGCCTGGATATAATCAAACAATTTGTTAGGCAGACTATAGCGGTAGTTCAGGTTCGTATCTTTGTCCAATGTAAAGCCAATATCTGCTTGCTGCGTATATTGCATCATTTGCTGGTAAGGCATTTTTCCGAGAAAGCTGATCTTTTCATCCAACTGTAGCTTTTGGCTTATTTCTTTCAGTATTTTTAATACATCACCGCCTCCGATAATCAGCAGAAGGCAATTTTCGAGGTATTGCATACTTTCGACCAGTTCTTCCGCTCCTCGCTGAATGTTGATGCCGGAACCCTGCATTAACAGGATTGTGCGATCCTCAGGCAACCCAAGTTCTTTTCTGCTTACTTTCTCTTTGTTCGTTAAACGCAAGGGCACATTTCTGACCACATGAACCCTGATATTATATTTTTTTCGAAACAGGTTTGCGATAGATTCGTTTACCGTGATCATTTCGGGAAGCCGGCTTACGAGTTGTGCTTCAAGTATTTTCCAGATATTCTGAATCAGCGGCCGTCCAACAAGTTCGGGGGTTTCGGTGAAGTATTCATGGCTGTCGTAAACCAATGGAATACCGCGGAGCTTTGCAATCAGGAAGTTTGGTAATAGGGTGTCTAAATCGTTGGAAACGAGCAAGTCCTGTTTTGAAGCCAGAAGTTTGAAAAACAAACGGATATTAAATGAGATGTAAAAAAGCGGACCCTTTTCGAAAGGCAGTCGCATTCTGATGGTTTGATAGGGTCGCTGATTCATCTTAAGGCTGTTGTGCATGATTCGTCCGATAAGCACAACATCAAATCCGGCTTTTTGCAGGCTAAGGCATGATTTGTGAACACGTTGATCTGTAACCAGATCGTTAATAACAGAAACGTAAGCTTTCTTCAAATTGAGTTTTAATTGAATAAGGATATCTTGGTGATAACTTCATTTCGCTTCCTATTATTATAATTTCCGTTAATTTTACAGAAATTTTAGGATTGCATTTTGGAACGTTTTATTGATTTAAAATCATATAACACTTTCGGTCTTCCGGTTGTGGCTAATTACTTTGTCAGGATAAACCATTCCGATGACATTAAGGAACTGATGAACAAGGCTGTTTTTAAGGAAAATCGCCGGCTCATCCTGGGCGGTGGGAGCAATGTTTTGTTCTTGGACGACTTTTTCGAAGGGCTTGTAATTCAGGTGGATAACAAAGGTTGGGAGATTATTGATGAAAAGGATAACAATATTTATGTGCGGGCTCAGGCCGGTACAGATTGGAGTTATTTTGTGGATGAGCTGGTGAAGGAAGGGCTCTATGGACTGGAAAATCTATCGTTGATACCCGGGAAAGTTGGAGCTGCTCCCATGCAAAATATTGGTGCTTATGGTGTTGAGCAAAAGGATTGCTTTTATTCCTTGGAAGCTGTTGATTTGCAATCGGGCAAAATAAAGATTTTTGACAGGCAAAGTTGCAATTTTGGCTATAGGTCAAGTGTTTTCAAGCATGAGGCAAGGGGTAGATACCTGATAATTGCGGTTACATTTGCTTTGAAGAAGAAAGCTGCTGTGAATATTTCTTATGGAAATTTGGAGGAGTATTTTAAGGAGAGAAGCATTCAAAACCCCGATATCAAAGACCTTAGTGAAGCTGTAAAAATAATCAGACAATCAAAGCTGCCCGATCCGCAGCAGTTGGGGAATGCCGGTAGTTTTTTTAAGAATCCGGTAGTTCATCAATTGTTATTGAATGATTTAACGAAAGAGCATAGTAGTATTCCGAACTATCGGATCGGGCCCAATACATACAAGATTCCTGCTGCTTGGCTTATCGATCAGGCCGGATGGAAAGGTCACAGACAGGGAGATGCCGGCGTACACGAAAGGCAGGCCTTAGTGCTTGTAAATCATGGCAATGCAAACGGACGTGAAATATTTGCATTGGCTATGAAGATACAGCTGGATGTGAAAGCAAAATTTGGAATCAACCTCGATCCGGAAGTAAATATCATCTGATATCTGAAATCAGGATTTGTGTGGAAACACGAAATCTTTTAGGCTTATTTAGAATTCACTCTAAATAGTGTATATTAGCTTCATCAAAACTAGAAAGTGAGTGCTTGTGTTGCAAGATTGGACACTTTTTTTAAAACAGAATCTGGAAGCATTTATCTGGCTTCTTGCGCTGGTTTTGCTGGCCTTTATGCCTGTTGATGCTACTGGTACCAGTTTGTGTATGTTTCATCAGTTGGGTATTGAATCCTGTCCGGGCTGCGGATTAGGGCATAGCATTTCTGCAGCTTTGCATGGTGATCTGGTACTTTCGATCGATGGTCATCCGCTGGGTATTATTGCTGTTGTATTGCTCATTTTTAGGATAATAGCGGTATTTAAAGCCTATTTCGATTACAATAAAATAAAAAAAGAATGGTATGAATAAAATTTATGAAATGATGCCCGATTTACAGGGCGATGAAATGATTCTGCTGGAGAACCTGACAAAAAATTATTCAGATGATCAAATCCGCGATTTTGCCAATTTGTATCGTGCCCGCCGGAAAGACCCCCAAATGATTTTGCTTTTTGCTTTTGCCGGTTTGGTTGGGTTTGCCGGGATACATCGTTTTTTACTCAATCAAATAGGAATGGGAATTTTATATTTCTTTACTGCCGGACTTTGTTTGATTGGGACTATCGTTGATATGGTAAACTACAAAACCCTGGCATTTACCTATAATCGGCAGGTGGCAGTTGAGGTACATCATCTTATGGGAATCAGGAAATAGTAGTTTACAGCTTTTCTTTTAGGATGGCTTTGTTGATCTTTTTCGCAATCATTGGGCCTTCGTATATAAAACCGGTATAAACCTGCACCAGATCGGCACCTGCCCTGATTTTTTCGATCGCATCTTCGGCTGTGAAGATGCCGCCAACCCCAATAATAGGGAAGGCATTATTTGATTTTGAAGCCAGATACCGGATAATTTCTGTACTTCTCTCCTTAATCGGAAGCCCACTTAAGCCGCCATTGCCAATGACTTTGGCTTTATCAGCATCATGCTGTAAAGTTTGACGGCTGATGCTGGTGTTTGTTGCAACCACACCCTGAATGCCGGTTTCTTTGATAATGGCAATCACCTCATCCAGCTGTTTCTCATTCAGATCAGGAGAAACCTTGAGCAGTACGGGTTTGGGTTTTGGTTTGGCAAGATTGATCTGCTGGATAGCATTCAGGATTTTCATCAAGGCATCCTGATCTTGTAATTCGTGTAAATCACTGATATTGGGACAGCTAACGTTCACTACAAAATAATCAACCACCGGAAACAAGCCTATAAAATTCGTCACATAATCATCGATGGCTTTATCATTTGGAGTAGCAGTATTTTTACCAATGTTTCCGCCGATTATGAGGTTTGTATTGCGTTTTCGTAATTTTTTAACCGCCTCTTCCAGTCCCAGGTTGTTAAATCCCATCCGGTTGATCAATCCTTTAT
>JAQVGO010000027.1:23762-26832 GCA_028696715.1 Bacteroidales bacterium | reverse complement strand
GGGATTTTTCTGATCGAGAGTGGGTCCAGAAAAGGATGCACCTGATCGGGAAGCACGCGCAGCTCGCCGTTGGGTTTGGCCTGTCCGGTGGCAATTTTCGAAATGGTTTTGTTTTGCGAAAGCCCGAAAGAAATGGGCAGACCGGTTTCGCGAATGATGCGCTCACGCAGCTCGTGAGTCCATTTATAAGTACCAAAAAAACGATCCATCCCCGTGAGGTCAAGGTAGTGTTCGTCCACAGAAGTTTTTTCGTAAAGCGGAGCGCTGTCGGCGATTACATCGGTTACCAGGCGCGAATAACGACTGTAAAGTTCCATATCGCCACGGATGTAAATAGCCTGGCCGCAAAGCTGTCGTGCCATGCGCATCGGCATGGCCGAATGCACACCAAAACGCCTTGCCTCATAGCTGCAACTGGCCACCACACCCCGATCTGAAACCCCTCCGATAATGACGGGTTTGCCTGTTAACGATGGGTTGACCAAACGTTCCACCGACACGAAAAAAGTGTCGAGATCAAGATGTGCTATGGTGCGTTCGGGCATTTTTCGTATTTGTTTTTGTAGTTCGTTTTATTTAGAAAGGGATGAGTAAAAGTTTGGGATGTTTACGCAGATAACTTTGAATGATTTGTCGCACATCACGGTTATCAGGATAAGTCCGGACAAAGTCGTCAGCTTCGGCTATGCCGTTGTTTAAAAGTGATGCCGGCACATAACCAAATCCCCGGTAAACGCCCTGTTCAATTTTGATGATGGCTTTTTGCTCCGGTTCAATACCTTTTTCGATGATCATAAAGTTTTCGTAATCAAAATGATAGCGTTCCAGAGCTTGTTCAACACGTTGGTTGTAATCGGCCGGACTTTCTTCTCCGCAGCAGGCTCCCAAACATTGCCCGATTTGGTGATGAAAACAGGCTCCCTTACCCGGATAAAGACCGTTGAGCCCCTGGCAAAGCTGAAACTGTTCGGTGAGCAGAAATAAGTGATTTTTAGCCTCCGCCAAAGATGAATAAGTGTGATGGGGCTGTAAAGTATCAATGGTTTTAGCGTATTTGAGGCATTGGTAGCCGGCTTCGTTTTGGTAGCTGTAAAGTCCGTAATTGAAAAACGACCTGCGCTGGGCACGGTTATAAACAGGTTTGTGTTTTTTTATTTCATCCGATTCTAGCAGCAAGGCGATCAACTCGTTGCCGGTTAGTTCGTAGCTTACATCAGCAATATTATTTTTCATTTCAATGGCTTTGCGGCTGCTGTTGTTGCTCAGATGCTGCATAACCCTGCTTTTGATGTTCACAGATTTGCCTACGTAAATCAGCTTTCCGCTGTGATCATAAAAATAATAAACGCCATGTGCTTCGGGCAGCTTTTCGATGAGGTGGTGATTCAGGTTGGAGTGTGTACCTTTAAGGCTTAGCTTTTCGGGTTCGGCTTCGATGGAGCAAAGCAACTCAAAAAGTCGGGTGGTAGCCAGTGCATCGCCCAGTGCGCGGTGACGGTTTTCGATCCGGATATTCAGGCTATGGCATAGCTTTCCGAGGCTGTAGGAGGCTTGCCCCGGAATGAGTTTGCGGCTCAGTTTCACGGTATCCATCGTTTGCCTCTGAAAATCGTATCCCAGACTTTTATATTCAGCCTGTATGAAGCGATAATCAAAATTAACGTTGTGCCCTATCAATATGGCGTCTTCCGTAAATTCGATAAATTGACGGGCCAGCTCATAAAACTTTGGAGCTCCGGCAACCATCTGATCGTTGATGCCTGTGAGCTGTGTGATTCGGTAAGGAATCCTCTTCTCGGGATTGACCAGCGAACTGAAGCTGTCAATTACCCGATGCCCGTCGTGGAGCACGGCAGCAATCTCGGTGATCTTTTCCGGGCCGGCCTTCAATCCGGTAGTTTCCACATCAACGATGACATATTTTTTCTGAGGCTGATCCATGCTTTTTATTCCAAAACCGAGCTACAAAAATAAATCAATTTTTCATATAGCGATTAGAAAATAATCATTTATTTTGACTAGAATTTAATCAAAAATAGTAATCTTGTTGATTAACAGCATAAGAAAAAGCTGTAATTTTGCCATCTTTATGACACAGTCCTTGATCACATATTTTTGTCAGGTTTTTGAAGTTCATCCTGAGGAAGGGATTTCAGAATCTCAGTTAATCGAAGAAAAACTCATGCAGCTGGACGAATCGCTTGGGATGGCATTTGTACAATTGCAGCAAGCTTTTGAGGCTTTGGCTTTTGTGCAGCGCGATGTGGAAATGCGGACAAAGATCAGGGATATTTGGGAAATTCAGTGCCGTACGATGAAAAGCAGGGTTCAGCAAAGTTTTCAGCAGTTTGTTGAACTTTGTAAGCTTCACGAATGGGAAATTGATGCTGAGATGGAACTTTTTGATAAAAATTAAGGTTTTTTTCGGCATAATACTTGTAAATCAGAAAAAAATACCGATTTTTGCAGCCCGAAAATAAAAAGTTTAATACTCTAATTATCAATTAAAATTAAAGCTCATGCCAGCAAGAATCAGATTACAACGTCATGGTAAAAAAGGAAGACCTTTTTATCATATTGTAATTGCGGATGGTCGTGCACCACGAGATGGAAGATTTATTGAGAAGATTGGCACCTACAATCCCATTACAAACCCTGCCGAAATCATTTTGGATTTCGACAAAGCACTTACCTGGTTGCAGAATGGCGCACAGCCTTCTGACACAGCCCGTGCGATCCTTTCTTATAAAGGTGTTATTTATAAAAGTCATCTTTTGAAAGGCGTTAGAAAAGGTGCTTTAACCGAGGAACAAGCCGAAGTTAAGTTCCAGAATTGGCTCAGGGAAAAAGAAGAAAAAATTGAAGCTAAACGTCGTGGCCTCACCGAAGCCGAACGTGCAGAACGCAAAAAAGCTTTCGAAGAGGAAGCTAAAGTAAATGAAGCCCGTGCTGCCGAACTCGCCAAGAAAAGAGCAGTTGAGCTGAAAGCAGAAAAAGATGCCGCAGCAGAAGAAAAGGCTGAAGAAGCAGCAGAAGAAACTGTAGAAGCAAAAGCTGAAGAAACAGCAGA
>JAQVGO010000027.1:0-23662 GCA_028696715.1 Bacteroidales bacterium | reverse complement strand
GAAGAAACAGCAGAAGCAAAAGCAGAAGCAAAAGTTGAGGAATCTACAGAAGGAAAAGCTGAAGAAACTGATAAGAAAGAATCGGAAGCTTAACAATATTTTACCCTACTTATTTCAAAGCAGCATCTCACCCAGGTGCTGCTTTTTTTTGTGTCGGCTATCAATTTTAACTGCGTGCGTATTGTGTTGATGATGAATTAAATGTTTACCTTTACAGCTTGAATTCAATTAGCCAGTTATCAAATTTTTGCACCTATGCAGCACTCAAAAAAACTCAATATCTTTTGTAGTAAGGTGAGGCAACAGATATCGGTTCATCCACTTCAAAATATTGAAAATGTCATTTTTGCCCTGCATCAAACCCTTGGCTTAAGTGCTGTTTTTTTGGGAATACTGGATTTGGCTCAATACAAATTAACGTACAGATCAAGTTTTTTGCATGGACGTTTCGTGCAAATGGAACCTAAAAATCATGCAGATTTCTGTATGGATATTTTCAAGGATTCAAAAGAGAATCTGATTGTAAAAACAGGGCCTGAGCTAAAAAAATACCTCACTAGCAAGTTCTTGTTCGAGAACAATCTGCTACGCTATTTTGTCGGATCCAGGCATTTGATAGGGCAGGATAAATGGTTGGTATTATGTGGCCTTGATTTTAAAAACAGGACCGATTCAGATGAAGTTGCCCTGGTGGTGGGTGAGGCTTCAAAATTGCTGGTGCGTGAGGAGTTGCAGCATCAAAAGGATCAGTATAATGCCGAAGAGTTGGAACGCTACAAAGCTGTTTTTTCAAATGCAACGGATGGTATTATTTTGCTGGATAAATTTAATACCATCACCGAAATTAATCAAAAGATTTGCGAGATGTTTCTCTGTGATCGTGCAGAGATTATCGGTAAACATCCGGCTGATATATCCCCTAAAACACAACCCGATGGAAGTCTGTCTGATGAAAAAGGCAGGGAGCTAATCAATAGAGTGCTTTCCGGCGTGCCCCAACGTTTTTATTGGCAGCATAAACGCATGGATGGAAGCCTTTTTGAAGCTGAGGTTAGTCTTGGTTTTTCAAGTTTGAACACCGGAAAACTTGTTCATGCCTTGCTGAGAGATGTTACAAGTGTTAAGAAAACGGAGCAGTCACTTATTGATGCCAGGCTAAAAGCCGAAGAGGCTGATAAACTGAAATCTGCTTTTTTGGCTAATATGTCGCACGAGATCAGAACACCGCTCAATTCGATAATTGGTTTTTCCGAAATAATGCTCGATGAAGAAACAAGCTCCGAAGAAAAGGATCAGTTTCTGCAGCTTATCAGTTCGGCCGGAAAAACTTTGTTACAGCTGATTGACGATATTATCGACATCTCAAAAATTGAAGCAGGCCAGGTCAGAATTTCCATTTCCGAGTTTGAACTGCATCAGCTATTGGACGAAATCTTGATCAATATCCATAATGAACAAAAAAAGCGTGAAAAGAAACATATTGAGATCAGGTTGCGAAAAGGGCTCGAACTCGAGAATTTCTTTATCGAATCAGACCCGTTCAGATTGCGTCAGATCATGATGAATTTGCTTGTGAATGCCCTTAAATTTGTTGATACAGGTTTTATCGAGTTTGGTTACACACAGCCCAAGGCCGGACTGATACAGTTTTATGTAAAAGATACTGGTCTTGGCATCGAGCGCGACAAAAGTCATTTAATATTTCAGCGTTTTGGTCAGGTCGATAGCACCTATAAACGCAACCTGGATGGGACAGGCCTGGGCCTGGCAATTTGTCACAGTCTTACCGAACTTCTGGGTGGGAAAATATGGTTCGATTCGGAGGAAGGCAAAGGCACAACTTTTTATTTTACGCTTCCGGCTCCCAAGGATTTTGTGAAACTGGAAAATGAAGAGTCTGTTCGTTATGGAAAGATCAATAAAAACTGGTCGGGATTTAAGTTTTTAGTTGCCGATGATGTAAAGGCCAATTACCTGTTTTTAAAAGCCGTTATGAAAGATACTGCTGCACAGATTCTCTGGGCAAAAAATGGGACAGAAGCCATAGAAATTGTTCGCAGACATACCGATCTCTCCTTGGTTTTGATGGATATACGCATGCCCGAAAAAGACGGCTATGAGGCAAGCCGACAGATCAAACAAATGAATCCCGGATTGCCGATTATTGCTCAGACTGCCTTTGCAGAAACAGAAAATCAAAATGCCGCGCTCGAAGCCGGATGCGATGAATACATTACAAAACCAATCAGCCTTACTGAATTATTGTCTGTGATCAACAAATTGCTTTAAGATACCGGAGGATTTCAATGAGCAAGGAAAGCAGATCAGCCTTATTAAAATACTGGGGATACAGCAGTTTCAGGCCAATGCAGGAAGAAATTGTTGATCATGTGATGGCTGGAAATGATACATTGGCACTGTTACCCACTGGTGGTGGAAAATCAATTTGTTTTCAGGTGCCAGCTATGGTGATGCCCGGCATGTGTCTGGTAATCACTCCTTTGATTGCGTTGATGAAGGATCAGGTGCAGCATCTGAAAAAAAATGGCATCGCAGCTGCTGCCGTTTATTCGGGGATGCATTACCAGGAAATGGAACTGGCTTATAATCAGGCGGCCTTTAACAAATTGAAGTTTCTTTACCTCTCTCCTGAACGATTAGTAACTGATCGTTTTATCGATATGGTGAAACGAATGCAAGTGAATTTGCTGGCCGTGGACGAATCGCATTGTATTTCGCAATGGGGCTATGATTTCAGGCCACCTTATCTGCGTATTGCCGAAATACGACCCTATATACCTGAAGTACCGGTTTTGGCCCTTACAGCCACAGCAACACCAGATGTTGTAAGTGATATTCAACAGAAGTTGCATTTTAAAAATGCACAGGTTTTTCAAACCAGTTATGAGCGAAAAAATATTACCTATAGCGTCTTGCACGAAGCCGACAAGTTTGGTGTTTTGTTTCGGTTGTTCAGAAAGCTGGATCAGGGAAGTGGTATCGTTTATGTTCGAAACCGAAAACGCACCAGAGAGATAGCTGATTGGTTGAGCAGCCGCGGGATTAGTGCCACTTACTATCATGCCGGACTGGATGCCCGAACAAGAGACCAAAGGCAACAAAGCTGGATGTCTGGCAAATTTAAAGTGATGGTAGCAACCAACGCATTTGGGATGGGAATTGATAAACCGGATGTGCGGCTGGTGGCTCATATGGATTTGCCGGATAGCCTCGAAGCCTATTTTCAGGAAGCGGGAAGGGCCGGCAGAGACGGCAAACAAGCACAAACCTTTTTGATAGTTTCAGAAACAGATATCAAGAATCTTAAAGATGGTTTCGAGGCTTCTTTTCCTCCTCTCAAACAGATAAGAGCCGTGTATGAAGCACTTGGTAATTTTTTGCAAATTCCGGTAGGCGCCGGAAAAGATCAACGTTTTGATTTTGAGCTGACAAGTTTTACCAAGACATACAACTTCAATGTTTTGGAAGCCTATAATAGTATTCGTTTACTGGAAAAGGAAGGTTTGTTAAGTTTGACAGAAGATGAAAATCAATCTTCAAAAGTTTTTATCCGGGCCAGCCGCGAAGATTTGTATCGGTTTCAGGTAGAGCAACCTGCTTATGATGGTTTTATCAAGTTTTTGTTGCGTAATTTTCCGGGAATTTTATCGGATTTTGTGAAAATAGATGAGCCTCAGATAGCTTCAAAGTTAAATATCTCTGCGCAACAACTCACGTCAATGCTGCAAAAACTGCATGATTTTCAGTTTCTGTCGTACGCAGCGCGAAAAGATAAGCCTCAGCTGGTGATGATCAGTGAGCGTTTGGCTTCGAAAGATTTGCAGTTGAGCAATGAGATTTACGCCGACCGAAAAAAAAGTGCTGCAAAACGAATTCAGGCGGTTATCGATTTTGTGCGAAATGATGATGTTTGCAGAAGCATTCAGTTACTGGCTTATTTTGGCGAAACACATCGCAAACGCTGTGGTAAGTGCGATGTCTGTCTCAAACGAAACAGCATCACAGTGTCAGATGTGGTCTTTCAGAAAGTTCGAAACAGGCTAATGGAAATGCTGCAAAAAAGGCCGATTCCGGTTTTTGAGGCTGCCAGCTCTGTTGAGGGAGTTGCCGAGGAAAAAGTTTTGGAAGTGATCCGATGGCTTACTGATAATAGCCTGATTGTGAAGGACAGGAATGGATATTTAAGAAACAAACAGCAATTGGATATCAATGACTGAGCCTGTTCTGGTAGATCAATCATTTTTTCTGCGTGATGATGTGGTAGCTATCGCTCGCGATTTGATCGGGAAGATCATCCTTGTTGAGGATCAAAAAACCGTTAAAGCAGGTATTATCGCCGAAACCGAAGCTTATGCAGGCGAAACCGACAGGGCTTCTCATGCTTATGGTGGCCGGCGGACAAACAGAACAGAGACCTTATATTTATCCGGAGGTCATGTTTATGTTTATTTATGTTACGGCATTCATCATTTGTTAAATTTTGTCACAAACCAAGCAGGAATACCACACGCAGTTCTGATCAGAGGGATAGTTCCGGTGGATAAGGAGTATCTTCCCTTATGCTTTGCTACAAGATTTGCGAAATGGGAAGGTTTGGCAAATGGACCGGGAAAGCTTTCCAGGATATTGGGTGTTTGTATGGAGCATAATGGTATATTGCTCAATGAGAGTAAGATACGGATTTATGAATCAAAATCTCAAACATCTATGGAGATTCTTACCTCCAGTCGAATTGGTGTTGATTATGCGGGTGAGGATGCTCATTTGCCATACAGGTTTCATCTAAAACATTACAAACCAGTAAAATGAAGAACATTTCTAAGCTGGGATGCGAACGGATATCCGTACTATTACACATTAAGTTTTCAGAGTGAAAAAAACCAGTTATTTTTGGGGTGTGGATTTTCAGTAACTGAATAATCTCTTACCAAATTATATGGAACTTCCAATTCTAAAAGATGTTGTTATAATTCTCGGACTGAGCGTGGGGATTATACTTTTGTTTCAAAGGCTGAAATTGCCATCAATTCTGGGTTTTTTATTCACTGGAATCATAGCTGGCCCGCATGGTTTGAGTTTGGTGAACGCTTCACACGAAGTTGAGATTTTAGCTGAGATAGGCGTGATTTTTCTGCTTTTTGTTATTGGTATTGAGTTTTCACTCAAGGGCCTGGCACGAATAAGAAATACTGTTTTAATAGGTGGATCGCTTCAGGTTGGAGGTACAGTTTTATTCACCTATCTATTTGCCCGGCTTGCCGGATTACCGAACAATCAAGCTGTTTTTATGGGCTTTCTGCTTTCTCTGAGTAGCACGGCCATTGTGCTGAAATTATTACAGGAGCAGGGTAAGATGAACGGCCAACAGGGGAGGTTGGCACTTGGAATTTTAATTTTTCAGGACATTATCGTTGTTCCGATGATTTTGTTTACCCCACTGCTTGCCGGAAATGGAGGTAATGTGCTAAATACTGCATTGGTTATGCTGGGGAAGTTTATCCTTGTGTTAGGAATTTTATTTTTGTTGGCGCGTTTTGTGGTTCCAAAAATATTAGAGCGAGTAGTTAAAACCCGCAGTCGGGAGTTGTTTATTCTTACTACTGTAGTGTTGTGTTTTTCAACTGCCTGGCTAACCTCTTCAGTAGGCTTGTCGCTTGCTTTGGGGGCGTTTTTTGCCGGGCTGATTATTTCTGAATCTGATTATAGCCATCAGGCAACAGCTAATATTTTACCTTTCAGGGAAATATTCATCAGTTTCTTCTTTGTTTCGATAGGGATGTTACTTGATGTTTCTCATTTTCTGCATCATTTCTGGTTGTTGATTGCTCTTACAATTGGTGTTGTTGTTTTGAAAATGCTGGTGATTTATTTTACGGTGCTTATCAAGAAATATCCGGTAAAAACAGCCTTAATCACTGCTTTTACCTTGTTTCAGGTAGGTGAGTTTGCCTTTTTGCTTTCTACAATCGGGATGCGAAACAACCTGCTTCCGGAAACGCTTTATCAGCATTTTTTGGCTATCTCAATTCTATCGATGGGCATCACGCCTTTTATTCTTAATTCTGCCGAGAAGAATTCTAACTGGCTGCTTACCATTACATTGCCGGAAGCTGTTCGGAAAAGGTTGGCCATACAGCAATCTAAAAGCAAAGAGAAATTACAACTACCCGAAATCGGTGTAATGTCTGATCATCTTGTGATTATAGGTTTTGGAGTAAATGGAAAAAATGTAGCCAAAACGGCTGCTCAGGCTTCCATTCCCTATGTGATTCTGGAGCATGACCCGGAAGTTTTTAAAGAAGCAAAAGCCATGGGAGAGCCCGTTATCTATGGCGATGCCGCAAACGGGATTATCCTGCAGCATGTTCATGTGCAAAAGGCTCGCGTTGTGGTTGTTGCCATTGCTGATTTGGAGAACACTAAAAATATTTTAACTGTTATTCGTTTGTTAAGCGAAACGGCCCATATAATTGTGCGGACAAGATACATCAGCGAAACACAGGTAATTCTCGATTTAGGTGCTGATGAAGTAATTCCTGAAGAGTTTGAGACTTCTATCGAAATTTTTACACGGGTGCTTAACCGTTATCTGGTTCCTTTTGACGAAATCAGGCGCTTCACAAATTACATCAGAGCACATAATTATGAAGTGCTAAGTGCTGCCGGCGAAAGTCAGAAATGTCCGCCACAGTTCGAACTCACAATCCCTGATATGATGATTGCGGCTTTGCCAGTTCAACAGGATAACGGTCGGATCGTTGGTAAGACAATACGTGACAGTAAAATAAAAGAACAGTTTAACCTGAATGTGCTGGCCATCAGAAGAGAAAAGAAGTATATCACGAAAATTGATGCCGATATGGTAATCAAAACCGATGATATGCTCTATCTTTTCGGATCGCCCGAGAATATCTCAAGAATAAATAAATACGTTGTTTTAAAGGAAGAATCTATCTAAACTATGCATCAGGAAATACTTTTTGCTATTACTACTTTTATGGGCTTTTTTGCCATCATGAACCCTATTGCCAATACACCTGTTTTTGTTGGTTTAACTGGAAATATGTCGCAAAGCGATCGCAAAATGACTGCTTTCAGGGCAGTTTTGATTGCTTTTGTTATCATTGCCTTGTTCAGTTTTATGGGCAATATCATTTTTAAGCTGTTTGGCATAACGCTTTATGCTTTTAAACTGGCTGGTGGAGTTTTATTGTTTTTTGTCGGATTTGATTTGCTTCAGGGCAAACAATCACAGGTGCATCACCCAGTAAGTGAGGATGATACATCAACAAAGAAAAACGCTGGCGATATCGCTGTTTCGCCATTGGCATTGCCAATTCTGGCAGGGCCTGGCACTATTTCTACAGCCATGAATTTTGTGGGACCAAGTAATGATTTAATTCACATCATCACAATTGTTTTAAGTTTTGCCGCCCTTTGCCTGATCACTTATTTGATGTTTGTTTCGGGGAA
Source organism: Bacteroidales bacterium (assembly GCA_028696715.1). Classification (GTDB taxonomy): domain Bacteria; phylum Bacteroidota; class Bacteroidia; order Bacteroidales; family F082; genus UBA5536. The sequence goes on along the minus strand of JAQVGO010000027.1, from coordinate 16,168 downwards.
TTGGATTGTAAAGAAACTGGGTGCTAACCTGATAAAAGTTATAACCCGAATCATGGGACTGATTTTAACCGTTATGGCTTCGCAGATGTTGATAGAAGGAATCAAAGGTGCCTTTGGCCTGAGTTAATTATATCCTGAATGGCAAAACCAATACTTTTTTTTGATGGCGATTGTTCCTTATGTAATGGTGCCGTGCGTTTTGTTTTGAAGCACGAAAAAAATCAGGATTTGCATTTTGCAGCACTTGATTCTGATTTTGCCGAAAAAGAACTCGCCGGACTTGATCTTCCTGAAAGTTTAGTTTTGAAGATTGGCAATCGGATTTATATCAAATCTGCCGCAGTTTTTAAGGTATCGGACTATTTGAAGGGCTGGCCCCGATTTTTCAGGATTTTCAGGTTCTTGCCCGATAGCTTACTCAATTGGAAATATGATTTGGTTGCCCGCCATCGAAAAACAATATTTGGCACGACAACTCATTGTGGTTTGAGCCCGAAAGCAGATCAATCCAGATTTTTAGACTTAAAACAATAATTTTCTATATGATGCTTAAACATATTGTGATGATGCGATTCAAAAGCACTGAATTACATACGAAACAGGAACAGATGAACAAATTGAAGCAAATGCTCGAAGATCTTAGCCAAACTATAGAGGTAGTTGATTTTCTTGAGGTGGGGTTTAATTTAAGCAACAGACCCACAGCTTTCGACCTAATCCTCCAAACACATTTCAAAAGCGAGAAAGAACTTGATCTGTATCGTGTGCATCCGGAACATCTCAAAGTGCTGGATTATATTCGGGAAGTGATTTCAGAAACCGCAGTAGTGGATTATCAGATTGTTTAGAAAATGAGAAAAGAAATCACATATACCTCTATTCCCGGCAGATGTTAACAACAGAAATTTCGCGGCATAATTTTCGTTCGCTGATATGGCATGCAGGTTTTTTGTCCTTTGCACAGGTTTTTATTGATGTGGATACTGTTATTCCTGCCATGTTTATCGAAGCAGGGGGGTCTGCTTTGCAACTTGGCATTTTAACAGCTATTATGTTAGGAGGATCGAGTTTTACACAGTTGTTTTTTGCACCTTTCATCAGCAATTATAATTACAAGAAGAAGTTTCTGCTCATTGGTATTAACGCACGGATGCTGGCATTGATCTTAATGGCGGTGTTGTTGTTTTCGGTAGCTGATTCTCCACCGCGATACACGATTTGGTTGGTTTATGTATTGATAGGACTGTTTTCGTTTGGTGGTGCTTTTGCCAATATAAGTTTTACTGATATTCTTGGAAAATCGGTGCTTCAGCAATCGCGGAAGCCCTTTTTCTCGGTGAAGCTCGTCTTAAACGGTTTGGTTTTTTTATTGGCTGCTGCTTTGGCCAGTCGTTTGGTAGATGCCTTCGGCTATCCACTCAACTATGCCTGGATGTTTGTTGTTGGATTTGTAGCTCTATCCATTGCTTCGCTGGGTTTTTGGAATTTGAAGGAAGTAGTGCCTTCCCGGCTTTCGATACCTTCGTTTAAAGTGTTTATTCAACTGTTTGCCAACGAGCTTAAAGAGAATCGTAACTTGCCCGCTTTTCTGGGGTTTATCAATACGCAGGGAATCACCATTGCCTTTCTTCCTTTTGTGATGTTGTATGCCAAGGAATCTATGGGCACAGGATCGGCCGACACTGGTAATTTTTTGATTTATAAGATTATAGGGAGTGTGGGTGCAGGATTTGGTCTTTTTCTTCTGTCAGGAAAGTTTAGATATAGCCGGCTTATCGTTGGCAATGCTTTGGTGGCTTCTGTTTTGCCTTTCTTGCTGTTGATTTTGGGTGAAAATTCTCCTGTCTGGTTTCTTTTCTTACTGGGAGGCATCACCTTTGCAGTTTACCAGGTGTCGATGAATGGTGTGTTGCTCGAAGTTTCGGGCAATGCCAACCGGGCACTTTATACCGGAATTACTGGTGCAGGAAATATTTTACCAGCCTTGTTTCCCTTACTGGGAGGCTGGCTGATAAATAGTTTTGGGTTTAATTTATTTTTTGGTCTTTATCTTGTTACGGTATTGCTGTCGGTATTTTTTGCGATGAGAATAAAATGTTCCAATTAGAATCTCATTGCTTTTATTATTTCAGTAATATTTTTTTTGTCCTATTTTAACTTAATTTTGTGCAAAATTCAACTGATTATGAAGCCTGTAAAATTTCTAACCGTATTATTGTTATTAGTTACATTTCAGGGAATTGCTCAAAAAAGCACCTTTAAAAGCTCTGATCCTCAGCCAAAGGTAAAATCAATGACTGAGAAACATTATCTTATTGATGCTAATCAGGAAGCTGGTAAGCAATTAATTCTATCACATTATTACAAAAACAGTTTCGATAGTTTTGGTAATCGCATTCAGGACAGAGAATATGATTCGGCTGGAAATCTGATCAAAACTTATAAATACTACAACACCGGTGACCACCGCAATAAACTTGAGCTTACAGACCATAACGGAAAGTTAATCCGAACCATTGAGTATGTTTATAATGAAGACGGCCTGCTGGATTACGATCAAAGCTATGATGGGAAAGGCAATCCTGAAAAACGATTTGTGTATAGCTACGACGATAAAGGTAAGATACGAGAAGATTATAGTTATGACAACGACAATGAGTTTCAAATGAAGTTTACCTATACCTATAATTTCAAAGACGAGGTTGACCGGAATTTCAGATTTGATAACAAGGGTAATTTGTTGGAGATCAGAAATTACGCCTACGATCAAAATGGTAATATGATTTCAGAAAAAGTGACTGATAAAGAAGGGAATCCGATCAAAACAACAACTTTTCAGTATGTTTACGATAAGAAAGGCAATTGGACCGAAAAAACGATTCATAAATCCGGAAAACCTATAATATTAATCAAGCGGGAGCTGGTTTATTAGGATTTTATCCTTTTTAATCACTATTGTCCGGTAAAATTATAATGTTGTCCCGTACGTACGGGACTGCATTATTAAAGGGATGGAGCGGTTTTATTTGGATTTTAGCGGACAACAATGCTTTTTAATACAAAGTATCTCATTATTTTTCGGCTGAACTGTGCAGGGCGGTTTGTAAAGTTTTGATGAGTTCGACATTTGAAATTTTTCTCAGCGAACCGCTATCTGCAAAACTTATGCCTCCGTTTTCTTCCGAAACAATTATAGCGACAGCATCGCTCTGCTCGGTCATGCCTAATCCGGCACGATGCCGCAAACCCGGCCTTCCCGGAAGATCAAGTTTTTTTGTCACAGGCAAAATGCATCCGGCAGCTTTTATTCTGTTGCCTGATATAATAACAGCACCATCATGCAGGGGTGTGTTTTTATAAAAAAGTTGTTCTATCAGGGCCTGACTTACATTAGCATCTATTTGCACCCCGCTCTGAATAGTTTGAAAGAGTTCGTTTTGCCTTGTTATCACGATTAATGCACCTGTTTTTTTCTCTGCCATCGAAATACAGGCATTGGCAATGCTTATTAAATCGATATGTTGTTCGCTTTTAAACCTCAAAAAACCCCAGGAGAAACCCGGGCTAAAACGCTTAACAAACCCAGGGGTTCCCAAAGCAAGTAAAAACTGTCTTATTTCAGGTTGAAAAATGATGATCAGGGCAATAAATCCAACGCTTACAAATGCACCTAAAATATCACCAAGCAACTCCATCTGCAGTGCTGTCACAACTTTCCAGATCAGGAAAACAGCCACAATCCCCAGAAAGATATTGATGGCAACAGTGCCTCTCAGCAAATAATAAAGCCCATATAGCAGCCCGGCAACAAAGATTATGTCGATAACATCAATAAAGCGCAGATCAATAAATAGGGGAAAAAATAAGTTCAACATTGTTTATTGTTTAGCAATAAAATGCCAATTTAATTTAAACAAGCAAAGTTAATCATTCTGTTCATGTAATACCTGCTTCATAAATTGCCAAAGTTTTGTACATTCTGCTGCTTCTTTTACATCGTGCACACGCAGGATTGTAGCACCTTGTTGCAAAGCCCAGCTATGCAAAACAGAGGTGCCATTCAAAGCATTGTCAGTATCATTTCCTAATACTTTTCGAATCATTGATTTACGTGAAACTCCTACTAGAACAGGAAAATTCCAGGGATTGAATTGTTCAAATCCTGTAAACATTTTATAATTGGCAGCCAACGACTTGCCAAACCCAAAACCAGGATCGAGCACGAGCTGCCTTGCACCTAGATTTAGGAGTTTGTTTACCTGTTTTTCATAAAACTGTCTCACATTTTCAATCACTTCATCTGCATTGAGGGTATGATTGTGTGTGGTTTCGGGTGTGCCAACAAGATGCATCATCACATAAGGAATATTGTTGTCGGCAACAAAAGCAAACATATGCTCATCGAAAGTGCCACCCGAAATGTCATTGATCATGCTGGCTCCCTCAGCAATCGCTTGTCTGGCAACAGATTGGCGATAAGTGTCAACAGAAAGCCAGGCTTCCGGAAAGTTTTTGTGAAGCAATCGTAAAGGCTCAAGCAATCGATCAGCTTCTTCTTCAGCCGTCACAAAATCAGATCCGGGTCGTGTAGAAACGGCACCCAAATCGAGGCAATGTGCACCGTCCTCAAGCATTTGACCTGCCTGCCTGATTAGTTGATCAAAGTGTTGAATACGACTGCCTTTGTAAAATGAATCCGGTGTCAGGTTGATTATTCCCATGACTACGGCTTCGCTTATATCAAGCGTTTTTCCATTAAAATCGAGTTTTTGGTCTGGTAAAAATTCGCTATTTTTACCGGCGATTTGCCGAAAAGTAAAGGCCGATTGCATTCCTTTTTTTAGGCAAATTTAAACTTTTGTATTCAACACATAATTATTATTTATGGCCGATACTGCCAAACAATTTCAGCAGGTTATTGAGAATTGTGCTGACTTATTTCAAAGAAAATTACAGGATTATGGTGCTGCATGGCGCGCCTTACGTCCTTCATCGGTAACTGATCAGCTTTATATCAAAGCCAAAAGGATAAGAAGTATTCAGGAAAAGAAAGCGCAAAAAATTGAGGATAATATTGCTGATGAATTTATTGGGCTTGTAAATTATGCTGCGATGGCTATCATCCAGCTCGAATATGGTGCTGTAGTCGAAATAGATTTGACGAACGAGCAGGCCATTGCTGCTCATCACAAAGTGCTGAATGAGGCTTTTGAGTTGATGAACAATAAAAACCATGATTATGACGAGGCCTGGCGAAATATGCGAATCAGCTCGTTTACGGATATAATTTTGGTTAAATTACTTAGAATAAAGCAGATAGAAAATAATGAAGGCTTGACAATTGCGTCTGAAGGAGCAGAATCAAACTATTTTGATATCATTAATTATGCTGTTTTTGCGCTGATTTTGTTGAATGAGAAAAATAATATTTAAGCAGGTATGAATCGAGTGCTCAGAAACATTAGTCGTTGGATTGTTGGTATAGTTTTTATTTTTTCGGGTTTTGTAAAAGGAGTGGATCCACTTGGCACAGCTTACCGTATTGAGGATTATTTTATCGCATACGGAACGGAATGGGCTTCGTTTTTGTCGGTTGGCTTATCTGTTTTTTTATCAACAGTAGAGTTTGTTCTCGGACTTGCACTGATAAGCGGGATGCGTATGCAATTGGTTTCGAAAGTGTTATTATGGATGATGATCTTTTTTACCGGACTCACTTTTTATGATGCACTTTACGAACCCGTGCCTGACTGCGGTTGTTTTGGCGATGCCATCAAATTGACAAATTGGGAAACCTTTTACAAGAATATCGTTTTGATATTTTTTGTGCTAGTCATTTATTTTAGTCGTAAAAAGTTTAAAATCAATATTCCCAGGTCAATTCAAACACTTATTTTGTTCTTGTATTTGGCCGGATTTGGATATTTTTCAGTTTACAACTACAACCATCTTCCCATGTTGGATTTCAGAGCCTGGAAAGTTGGCAAACAAATGAATCCTGATGGCGAGCAGGAAACGCTGGTTTACCTTACTTATCAGAATAAAGCTACAGGAGAACAAAAGGAATATCTCTCGCCTGACTATCCCTGGAATGATAGTGTATGGCTGGCCAACTGGGAGTTTGTCGATCAAAGAACCGAAGTGGTGGGAGAGCTTGCAGATCATGGCCTTTTTGCCGAAGACGAAAATGGCAACGACATGACCACTGTAATCTTGGATTCGCCAAATATTTTCGTTGTTGTTGCCTATGACCTGTCTAAAGTTTCGGCCAGTTCCTTTGATAAGATTGCTGCAATTGATGCCATTGCTTCTGCCGAAGGAAATGGGATTATCTGGCTTACCTCAACTTTGCCTGATGAGGTAAATGCATTAAGTGAACAACATCCTGAGCTTTATGAGGTATATTATGCCGACGATATTGTGCTGAAGACAATGGTGAGATCAAACCCGGGATTAATGCTTATGGATCAGGGTGTTGTGATGCAAAAATGGCATCATAACGATTTCCCGCAAGGGGAGGAGCTAAAGCAATTGTTTAATCAAATTTCGGAATAAAAACTACTCACAAATGGGATCCTACATACTGCGCAAATTATGGTATGGCTTTGTTGTCCTTTTTGGTGTTGTTAGTTTGGTTTTTGTTTTATTTACAATCTTACCTGGTGATCCTGCACGGATGATGCTCGGACAGCGGGCAGATCAGGAAGCTGTGGATGCCATACGTAATGAACTGGGGTTGAATCAGCCACTCATTATGCAATACCTGAATTACCTGAATGATTTATCCCCTGTTTCGTTTCATACCATAAAAGAAGAAAATTCTTCCTGGTATTTTGATAAGCAGAAATACAGCAATTCTGTGGTATTAATTTCTTTACAATCAGCGGTGATCGTATTAAAAACACCCTGGTTGAGAGAATCGTTCCAAACCAGAAACAAGGTAACTGCCATGCTTGCCGAGGCATTCCCGAAAACATTGTTACTGGCAGCGATTGCAGTGGGTTTGGCCTTTAGTTTGGGTCTATTGCTTGGTTTTATAACGGTAGTTGTTAACAAGAACTGGTTCAATCAGTTTATTCTGGTTTTTACAAGCCTGGGAATGGCTGTTCCTTCGTTTTTTGCAGCTATTTTAATGGCCTGGATTTTTGGCTATTTATTATCGGATTACACTGGATTGGATATGTTTGGGAGCCTTTACGAAGTGGATGATTATGGAAGCGGGGCCAGTTTGCAGCTGAAAAATTTAATTTTACCAGCTATTACCTTAGGCATAAGACCATTGGCAATCGTAACCGAGCTTACCCGAACTTCACTCAACGAGGTAATGGGCATGGATTTCATTCGAACGGCAAAGGCAAAAGGTTTGTCAGCTTCGCGTGTGATGGGATTTCATGCCTTGCGAAATGCCTTAAATCCGGTTATTACTGCGGTTTCGGGTTGGTTTGCTTCACTGTTGGCCGGGGCTGTTTTTGTGGAATATGTTTTCGACTGGAAAGGAATCGGGATGTTGATCGTTGAGGCACTCGAAAAATATGATCTTCCATTAATTATGGGAGCTGTGTTGTTGATTGCTGTTATCTTGATTTTTATTAATATTTTTGTAGATATTATTTATGGGATACTGGATCCCCGAATTCGTTTAGCTTAAATACTCTAACAACTTAAAAAATTGGTTATGCGTAAGAAAATTGTAGCCGGTAACTGGAAGATGAATCTTTCGTTTCACGAGGCTGAAGCCCTCATTCATAATTTGATGGACGAGCTTGAAGAAGCCAAGCCAACAGCAGAAGTCATCATTTGTCCTTCCTTTCCATTCATCGAGATGGCAACGGATTATATGGAAGAACATCTTTTTAAGGTAGGTGCACAAAATATCAGCCCTTTCGATTCTGGTGCATACACTGGTGAAGTTTCTGCTGCAATGCTTGCCTCAATGGATGTAACACATTGTATTTTAGGACATAGCGAGCGTAGGAAATATTTCAACGAAGATGATAAGATGTTGACAATCAAAGTTAACCAGGCACTGGCTAACAAGCTGATTCCAATTTTTTGTGTCGGAGAATCCCTTCCTGAACGGGAATCAGGAAAGCATCTTGAGGTAGTAAGGAGACAGGTGCGTCACGGACTTTTTCACCTTGATACGGATGAATTTGCCAAGGTGATCATCGCCTACGAGCCAGTATGGGCTATCGGAACGGGCATGACGGCAACTCCTGAACAAGCCAAAGACATGCATTCCTATATTCGCACACTAATTGCCGAACGCTATGGTGATGAAGTGGCAAAAGCCACAATGGTTTTATATGGCGGGAGCTGTAATTCGGAAAATGCACTCGAAATATTTTCGCAGGAAGGTGTTGATGGCGGCCTGATTGGTGGTGCTTCGCTTAAGGCTGAGGAGTTTATTTCCATTTGCAAACAGGCTTCAATTCAGGATGTCTGATTACCTCGAACTTGAGTTTTCGCAGCCAGAATCGGAAGCCCAAAAAGAAATTCTTACTGCCTTGCTTGCCGGGGTCGGATGCGATAGTTTTATGGAAGATGAAATGTTCTTCAAGGCTTATTGTCCTGAAGAACATTTCGTTAGATCTGAAATTGAAAATGTGCTTTCGACGACTGATCTTAAGGAAATTCGTTTGTTAGCAGTAAGAAAACTTCCTGATGAGAACTGGAATGCCAACTGGGAAGCTGCTTACGAAGATGTAGTCATTGAGGGAAAATGCCGAATCAGAGCACCTTTTCATCAAGCTTCCGGAAGCTATGATTACGAGCTTGTGATAGCACCAAAAATGTCGTTTGGCACAGCTCATCACGAAACCACAGCCCAGATGATTGCCCTGATGCTTGAGCTGGATTTTAAAGATCGCACCTTGTTGGATATGGGTTCAGGAACTGCAGTTCTGGCAATTCTGGCCGAAAAAATGGGGGCGAAGAAGACCGTTGCCATTGACAATGACGAATGGGCATATAACAATGCACTGGAAAATACTGCCCTTAACAATTGTCGTGGTATTTTGGTGGAGCTTGGTGATGCTTCGACTATTGGAGAGCGAAACTTTGATATTATTCTGGCAAATATAAACAGAAATATCCTGCTCGAAGACATGCATTTTTACGTGAAAGCACTCAATCCGGGTGGTCTTATTTTATTCAGTGGGTTTTATTTGCCTGATTTGGAACTGATTCAACAAAAGGCTGAGGAATTGGGATTAATTTTTCAAAGAAAAATGGAAAAAAATAATTGGGTAGCAGTTATTTTTAAAAGCTAATAAAAATACCATGATTAATCGCTTCACAAGAAGCATAGTAATGTTTTTATTTGTGCTGCTGACACTAAATTTATCAGGTCAGGAAGAACGATATTTTGAAGAAGATTCTGATATTTTTATTCAACAGATTGCCGGGTTATTGGATGAAATTTCAAATAAGACTTATCAAAAACAGGGAGAAGCCCTGATGCAAGCGTTACTGCCTCGCTGGCAGGCCGGACGATTTTCGAAGAAGGAGAAAGACCTGATAAAAGATATCAGTGAAGTCATGCATCAGAATAATTACAGAAATTATCCTTATTTCTTTGATTTTTTCAAAGCAATAAATGCATTGGCGAGCAGTAGTCATAACGAAAGAAGCGTTATAAATTGGTTGTCATTTACTAGGCAAACACTTGAAAACGAATCGCAACGAACCTTCGGTTCTCATCTGGAATATTCAATTAAATTGTTGATCGACCAATTGATTTCCGACCGTGGATCTACCTCTTGGTTTTTGCGAAATGCCAGCTATCATTTTGCTTCCGATACCGCACTGATTTTACAGGTAGAGCAAGCTGATCTGGTATGTGCCAGTCGTCGCGACAGCTCTCTCATTTTGAATACCTCCGGGATATTTTATGCTTCCGACAATCGATGGAAGGGTCGTGGCGGAAACACGGTTTGGTGGCGTTTTGGCATTGACGAAAAAGACTTGCAGCTCCAGTTTCGTGATTATTCTGTTGATCTGTCGCAATCAGAATACAGTGCCGACTCAGTAACATTTTCGTACGGAAAATTTTTTAACTTTTCGATGCTTGGTCGTTTTGAAGACAAAGTTTTTAGCAGTCCGCCGGGCAACCGAACTTCTTATCCCAGATTTTACGCCTATTTCAACGATTATGAATTGAAACAGATCTATAAGAACATTTCCTACCGGGGAGGCTTTATGATGGAAGGTGCCACAGTAAAAGGCACTGGTAATGGAAAACGAAAAGCCCGGCTTGAGTTTTATCAGGATGAAAAGCTAAGAGTTGTTCTGCAATCTTCCGAATTTGTTATGATGCAGGGTAAAATAGTTTCAAACAGTGCCGTTGTAGTAATTCCGTTGGAGCAGGATTCGCTTTACCATCCCGCAGTTCACCTGCAGTATGACGATCAGTCGCGAAGGTTGATTTTGTATCGTACTGAAACCGGATTGGCCGATAGCCCATTTTTTGATTCTTTTCATAAGCTGGATATACATTTTGAAGCACTCTACTGGATAATTGATAAGCCTGATCTCTACTTTCGTCAGTTGGAAGGAACACGGGCTGAAAGTACCGGCTTTCTGCAATCGATGAATTATTTTTCCTTTTCTGATTTCGATCGGCTTAGACTTATAGATAATCAGCATCCTATGTTTTCTATTGAGAACTATTTAAAAGCTTATGGAAGAGAAAATGATATTCAGTTAAGTTATTATGCTGATTTTATTAAAAAGCCACAAGAACAGGCACTTACACAATTGCTAAGATTGGCAGCCGGTGGATATTTGGTTTATGATCCTGATACACAGATCGCGATATTGAACGAAAGGTTTTCGAATACCCTCAGGGCCAGGAGTGGTGATGTTGACTATGATGTCATCCGGATAAACAGTTTTACCTCAGCTTTGAAGCCGAATGTTCAGATGAATTTTGACAGCCTGGTACTCAATGTTTCAGGCGTAAAGGAAGTTGTGCTGAGTAATGCCCAACGGGTACGCATTTTCCCGGAAGAGGAATTTGTCGCAATTGGGGCTAACCGCGATTTTACCTTCTCAGGTTTTGTGGGTGCCGGCTTATTTGAATTTTACACACAAGAGTCGAGTTTTGATTATGATAAGTTCAAAATAAACCTAACACAAGTTGATTCACTTTCGTTTTTTGTACCTCTATTCAACCAGCCTGAGCGAGCCGATGGAAGTCGCGATTACGTGAGGGTCGAGAACGTGATCTCTAATATTTCGGGAACCCTGTACATTGATCAACCTGACAATAAATCCGGTAATAAACAGTCGCCTCAATTTCCAATCTTCGATAGCAAGAATGAGTCGTATGTTTACTTTCAACGGCCCACCATCAATGATAACCGCCTGCTTAAAGAGGATTTTTATTACGTTGTAAATCCATTTGAGATTGATAGCCTGGACGACTTTAAGACGGATTATTTACGTTTTGAAGGCTATTTGAACTCGGCAGGAATTTTCCCTGCAATCGCCGAACCTTTGGTTGTATTACAAGATTATTCTTTAGGCTTTGCACACCAAACAACAGACTCTTTGCCGATGTACACTGAAAAAGCTTTTTATACTGACAGCATTTTCTTGAGTAATCAGGGTTTTTGGGGAAATGGTGCACTGATTTATGGAACAAGTGAAACACGAGCTGATAGTTTTGTCTTCTATCCCGATGAGGTAAGGGCTTTGGCAAATCGGTTTGAAATGCGTGAGCAGGAAGACCCACTGTCATTACCACAGGCACAATCCGATACCATACTGTTTACCTGGCTGGCGGATACAAATCTGGTCATATTACAAACAGTTCAAAATCCTTTGGTTTTATATAATAATGTGATCTTTGAAGGAACTGCACGGCTTAGTCCAGCAGATATGAAGGCAGAAGGAGTCCTGAATTTTGGTCAGGCTACTATGGCTTCTGAATATTTTCATTTTAATCAGTCGGCCTTTCATGCCGATACTTCTGATTTCAGGCTGCATACTGCACTCGAAGGCGAACCAGCTTTTGTTGCTATGAAGTATAATGCTTTTGTTGATTTTAAAAACCGTGAAGCCTATTTTGAAAATACCGGCAATCCAAGTGCGTTATCATTTCCATACAATAGTTATATCTGCACTTTGGATGAAGCTAACTGGCTGATGGATAAGGATCAGGTCGAACTGAAAAACATTACCTTTCAGCAACAGATTGATATCGATTCACTTACTTTTGATCAGTTGATTGATCTCAATTTGGTGGGCTCCGAATTCATTTCGGTTCATCCCGATCAGGATTCCTTGTCTTTTTTTAGCTTGAAAGCCAACTATGATCTAAAAACGTATGCGATTGAAGCAAGGGATGTAAAAATTATTAAAACGGCTGACGCAGCAGTTTTTCCGGATGATGGGCTGGTACGAATTCTCGAAGGAGCACGAATGGAAACGTTCAAGAAAGCATACATCATTGCTGATACTGCAAACCGCCAACATCATTTTTCGAATGCTGAAGTCACTATTTTTGGTCGCAGGCAATATGAGGCATCAGGAGAATATAATTACATAGATTATCAAGAGAATATTTTTCCAATTTATTTTTCAGCCGTTTTTCCTGATGAATCAGGTGTAACCACAGCAAGTGGCACTATCGAAAAGTCAGAGCAATTCAAGTTAAGTCCTCATTTTAGCTATGCCGGCAAGGTGTTTTTAAAGGCCAATGAACCCTTACTGAGCTTCGATGGTGCATTCAGGCCCGAATATGCCTGTAATCAGGATGAAACCTCATGGGTTGGCTTCAGTTCGACAATAGATCCCAGGGATATTCGTATCCCACTTGATACCAGTTTGTTTGATGAATATGGCGTTCAACTACAGGCCGGATTATATTATGATCCACTCGGCCAGAAGTATTACAGTGCCTTTTTGAGTCCGGCAAGGTCGTCAAACACCTTTAGTGTCAATAATGCATCTGGTTTCTTATGGTACGACAGAAAAACCAATTCCTTCAGGCTGGAGGCAGATAATAAAAACAATGATGCCTCAACACTTGAATTGGCCGTAAATCGCTGTTTGATCAAAGGGAAGGGTGAGCTTCGGACAGGATTAAATCTGCCTTTGGTCGATCTTAAACAAGTTGGAACATACGAGCATCTGCTAATTCCTGACAGTACACTTCTCAGTACAACAGTGGTTTTTGATTTTATGTTCGATGAAAAACTACTTCAAATGATGGCTGACAGCATCAATAAATCTGCCCAAAAAGGTGCCCAATTGAGCCAGAGTAACTATTTATACACACTCGGGCTGCTTGCAGGTAATGATGAAATGAACAGGGTGCAGTCAGAATTGAGCTTGTATGGGGCTGCCCGCCGGATTCCGGATGTATATCAAAAAAGTTTGGTATTCAATAATTTAGACATGAGTTGGGATACTGAGCGAAGCGCATTTATTTCACAAGGTGAATTGCGTATTGCAAATGTGCTTCGAAGCCAGGTGAATAAGAGCCTTAGCGGATTGGTTGTGTTTGAAAAAGGAAGGGCAGGGGATGCCATAACTTTTTATTTGCAACCCAGCCAATCTGAGTGGTATTATTTTCATTATGAGAATGGCATAATGCAGGCAATTTCTTCATCACAGGCATTTAACGAAAGATTGCTAGAGCTGAAACTGGAGAAGAGAATGCTAGAAGATGAGGCTTCTGATTTCATTTATGAATTTGTGATAGCCTCCAAACGAAGCGTTGTCGATTTTATCAGGCGTTACCAATTGAATTGATTATGGATTCTAACTTAATATTAGGCAATATATTACCAGTTCTGGCGGGTTATTTGATTGGCTCAATACCCACAGCGGTATGGGTAGGAAAATTATTCTATGGCAAGGACGTAAGGCTCGAAGGTTCTGGCAATGCAGGTGCAACAAACACCATAAGAGTGCTCGGTCTGGTGGCCGGTATTCCGGTACTGTTGATAGATGTGTTTAAAGGACTCGCCTCCATTTTGCTAATTGAGCCGCTTAATTCTCTTAGTGGAGGGTCAGAAATTACACCCTTGCTACAATTATTGGTGGCTACCGCTGCAGTGTTGGGACACACCTTTCCGGTTTTTGCCGGCTTCAGAGGAGGCAAAGGTGTTGCAACTTTGCTTGGGATTGGATTTGGTTTGTATCCGTGGGCAACCCTTTTAGCACTGATCACCTTTATTATTGTGCTGTTGATCAGCAAATATGTTTCCTTGTCAAGTATATCGGCCGGACTTGCATTTCCCATTTTTGTGATCTTTCTCTTTCCGCCCGGGCATCTTGTTTTTATCCTGCTGGCTGTTGCTGTTGCAGTTTTTCTGCCCATAACACATCGCAAAAATATCCGCCGATTGATAAATGGTACCGAATCGAAATTCACCGGAAACAAGGCAAATCAAAAGGAATGATAAAATGTTTGTAAAACTTTTTGGATAAGGGTATCCAACGCTGTCAAAATTCTTATTTTTACACTTTAAAACATTCGACATTATGAAATTTATAATTTCCAGCTTAAAGTTATTGAAAAGCATACAGGCTCTGGGAGGAGTAATTGGTTCAAACAATACGCTGCCTATCCTCGATGATTTTCTTTTTAGTCTTTCTGATGGTGAGTTGCGTATTACAGCCTCCGATCTTGAAACTACAATGATGATCAGTTTAAAGCCTGATATGCAAGAAGGAACAGGTGAAGTCACCATCCCGGCCCGTTTGCTTTTGGATATCATGAAAACTTTTCCTGATATCCCGGTCACCATTCATGTGAAGCCTGAAAATCTGATGGTCGAGCTCACAGCAGGCGAAGGCCATTATAAACTATCAGGCCATAAAAGTGATGAATTTCCTCAGACTCCGGTATTGGAAGACCCGACAACAATGAATCTTTCTGCAGAAATTTTAGCAAATGGTTTTGAAAAAACGATTTTTGCTACCGGAAATGATGAGCTGCGTCCGGTGATGTCTGGTGTTTTGATTGAACTCTCGGAGGATTATCTCACCTTTGTGGCTACCGATGCTCATAAGCTTGTAAGGTATCGGAGGATTGACGTGAAAACAGAGCAAAATGCAGCCTTTATCCTGCCCAAAAAGCCAATAAATCAATTGAAGAACTTGCTTTCAGTAAAAAGTGAAGGTGATGTGACCCTGGAATTTAATCAAAAAAATGCCTCATTCAGCTTTGATAATGTTAAGCTGGTTTGCCGTTTGATTGAAGGAAAATATCCTAATTACGAAGCCGTAATCCCTACAACAAATCCTAATAAATTAAGCATCGACCGCATTTCATTGCTCAATTCAATCAGAAGGGTAGCTATTTTTTCAAACAAAGCCACCCATCAGGTTCGGTTTAAAATTACAGGTCAGGAACTTATGCTTTCGGCCGAGGACCTTGATTATTACAATGAAGCACGCGAACGGTTGAGTTGTAGTTATGAGGGTGACGATATGGAGATTGGATTTAATTCAAGATTCTTCCAGGAAATGCTCAATAATATGGAAACCGATAATGTACAACTCGAGATGTCGGCACCCAATAGGGCAGGAATTCTGGTTCCTGTTGATAATGAAAACAAAGAAGAAGATATCTTAATGTTGATCATGCCAGTCATGCTCAACCAATGATTTTCGGTTCTAGTTGTGATGCCCCCGGAATTTTTTTCGGGGGTTTTTTGTTTTATAACAGAATTATTTGCTTTCTCACCGAACCAGACTTGCAATTAATTGTTCTTTGATCAACCTTAAATAAACAAAATGAATTTACAAACCAAATTAACACTGAGCCTGTTAGTGCTGATATCGTTTATATCATCCTGCACAACCATTCCGCAAAGCACTTCAGATCGCGAAAGCCGATTGCTTATTGAAAAATCATTCGGGAATGGCATCACTTTGGAGTTTTATTTTGAAAAGGGAAAACGCCATAACCATCCCAGTTTTGCCGTTTGGATCGAAAGCCTGGAGGGTGAGCTGATTCAAACGATTTTTGTAACACAATCTGTTGCAACCGGATATTATGCCTATGGTGATGCAGGAGATGGCAGTTGGCTAAAAGTTCCGGGTCCTGCTGCACGACCGGCTTCATTGCCTTATTGGCTGCATCGGAGAGAAATTGGAGTTGCCGGTCAGCTGCCCGATCCTGATAATCCCTTGCCTGATGCATATACCG
>JAQVGO010000130.1 GCA_028696715.1 Bacteroidales bacterium | reverse complement strand
CAGCCATTGGTAAATACGATTTTCTTATCCTGAAACCTCCAAAGGGAAAGCATATTTTCCAGTTTTGCAGGCTCAAGGATTTTGTTTTGAAGAATTTCCAGCTGTGTCATTGCTTGGCTTTTTGTGGTCGATAAAGAACATCCAAAGATAGGCTAATCCACCTAAAGTAACATTGAGTAAGGTTTGTCCGGCATGCGTTATGGCAACAAAAGATCCTGCTCCGATGGGATTGATCATAAAAAGTTCAACCAATACGGCTTTTCCAATAAAATGATAAGCACCAATTCCGCCCGGAACAGGAGCAACAATACCAAGACTACCAATGGCAAGCAGTGTGATACCGGCTCTGAGACCAAGATGAGCAGTTTCGTGGAGCATATATAAAGGCACCCAGGTCATCAGGATGTAAAAAACCCAAATCATCACGGTATAAAACAGAAAAAGCCATTTTTGACGCATCCGTTTGATGGTTTTGATGCCATCGAGCAAGCCGGTGATCAATTCTTTGATTTTTGGATATCCCGGAAGCTCTTCAAGGTGGTTGTGATAACGTTTGCGAAGCCACCACAAAAGTACTATCAGTGCAAGAACAGATAAACCAAACACGCTTAATGTAAGCACATTACGACTTACTGACTGGATAAATGGCATCGTCATATCAAGCACAAAATCTCCCAGAAGTGCCCATTGAAAAACAACTACCATAAGCAATAAAAAAGCCAATACGATCAAATCAAAAAGCCTTTCTGAAATAACCGAACCAAACAAGGCATTAAAAGAAATTTTTTCTTTCCGCGACAAAACGCCACATCGCATCAGTTCGCCCATTCGCGGCACGGCCGTATTAGCCAGATATCCGACCATCACAGCCGAAAAGGTAGTGCTGGTTCGGGTGCGATAACCCATACTATTGATCAGCAAATTCCATCGTAATGCCCTGAAAATATGCGAAACAATTGCGAAGATAACAGCCAGACCCATCCACATATAATTGGCCGATTGGATGTCGTCCCATAAAACTTCAAGGTCGATATTGCGAAAACTAAGCCAAAGCAAAACCAACCCCAGCGCAAGAAAAAACAAGTATTTCAGTACGTTGACCAGTATCTTTTTCAAGGCTTACAGGCTGAGTTTGTTGTGATCGTCAGGGAAAATGATGGTTGGCTTAAAGGTTTTGGCTGCCTCAAAATCCATACTGGCGTAAGATACAATGATGACCTTGTCGCCAACCGCAGCTTTGCGTGCTGCAGCACCATTGAGCGATATGATTCCGCTTCCGCGTTTGCCCTTGATCACGTAAGTGTCGAGCCTTTCGCCATTGGTGATATTGTAAATGCTAACCTTCTCGTTCTCGATCAGGTTGGCAGCATCCATCAGGTCTTCATCAATGGCGATACTGCCGATATAATTCAGATCGGCCTGCATGATGGTGGCACGGTGAATCTTAGATTTTAAAACTTCAATGTTCATCACATAAGGTTTTGATTCCGAATGATTCGGAAAGGGCTGCAAAATTATTAAAATATTCTTACATTGTCGATTAGCCTTACTTTACCCAATTGCAAAGCTACAAAGATTCTGGCACCGCTTACATCGTTCCAGTGCGCAAAAGCCTGAAGCCCTATGTCGTCAGCAATAGTAACATACTCCAGATCAAAAAGTTCAATTTTTTGCAACTCTTTAGAGGCATATTGCTCCATCTCGAACGGACTTAACACCTTACGGAGAGAAACAGATTTTTTAAGAATTTCATAGATCTTTGGGGCAACAGCTCTTTCATCTTTGCTTAATCTGATATTTCGTGAGCTCATCGCCAAACCATCCTTTTCGCGGATAATTGAACAGGGAATAATCTGAACGGGGATATCAAATTGCATGACAAGTGACTGAATGATTGCTAATTGCTGAAAATCTTTCTCTCCAAAATAGGCTTTGTCAGGAGTGAGGATTTCGAAGAGTTTTCGCACCACAACTGCCACGCCGTTAAAGTGACCCGGCCTGAATGCGCCTTCCATCACCGTTGCCAGTTTTCCGAAATGATATGTAGTGTTGTCGGGTTGGGGATACATCTCGCTCACATCCGGAGCAAACAACACATCACATTCGATCTCCCGAAGCATCGCTTTGTCTTTTTCCAGCGTACGGGGATATTTTTCAAGGTCGGCAGGATTGTTAAACTGAATGGGATTAACAAAAATACTAACAACCAAAATGTCGTTTCCGGATTTTGCCTGACGCATCAAGGCCAGATGCCCTTCGTGAAGAGCTCCCATAGTAGGTACAAAACCAATCGTTTTGCCAGCCTTTTTATAGGCTGTAATTTGTTGTTGCACCAGCCTGATCGTTTCAAAGATTTGCATATGGCTTTATGTGTTATAGGATTACTTTGTTTTCAAAACTCAGGCCTCGATCAGTACAAAAGCTTCAGCAAATCAACTTCCAGGCTTTGCCGGGGCGATTCAATGATTCTGCCCTGTTCGCTTCCATTTTTATAAATTATAAAGGTAGGAACACGTTGAATATTATAAACAGAAGCATCAAGTTCGGAAGCCTGCTTTTTCGAATCTACAGCTATCATCAGCAGCTGTTCTTCAGGAAATTCAACCGCATCCAATAGCTTGATAAACCGTGGAACCTGAATCTTGCTATCACTGCACCAGCTTGCCAAAACGATAACTATTTCATGGGCAGAAAGCCTTTCTTTCAGCTGACTTACAAGAGCCTCGTCAACGGAATAGGCCTGATATTCTTCCTGAAAAACCTCGGCAAACTCGCCTGTTTGCAGGCCTTCGCGCGTTACAAAATCAATGAGAACCTCCCTGCCTCTGATCGAATCGAAAACAGTTTGGTTAATTTCCTGTGCAAAAAGGCTGCCCGGCAAAAAGCTTATCGCCAGAAAAACCAGCAGCAAAGCCGGTTTAAAATACTTATTTTGAATTGGTTTCATCACATTTATTACTATTATCTGTAATAATTCCGTTCGTAGTTATTAACGAATCGTAAAGCAAAAGTAACAGGAATGTGATTTGAGAGAAAAAAGAATCATAGACTTTTATTACAAAATATCTTAAGTGGGCTATTTCCAGAGTACCAGTTCGCCACGATTACGATCTTTCATATGCAGCGGAATACTTTTTTTTACTTCATTGGCAAGCAGATCGATCAACCGACGTTTTACAAAATGACGTGAATAGCAGATACTTACTTCGCGCAATGGTTTTTTCTCGCTGAAGGTGGTCACATTCTTCAGGCGTGATTCAGTCATCTCCATCACTGCCAGCTCCGGAATAATTGTAAACCCACCCTCGCGATTGATAATGCGAAGCAGGGTTTCGATGGATCCACCTTCCAACTCAAAAGGCAATTCGTGCTTGCTCGTAGGTTCCAAAGCACAAAGGTTGATTACCTGCGAACGAAAACAATGGCCATCACTGAGCAGCCAGATATCCGGCGTGGCAACATCAATCACTTTAATATCAGGTTGTTGCAAAAGCGGATGGCCAGTTTGCGCATAAATGAGCATTTCTTCATAAAAAAGTGGTTCTTCCAAAATGGATGAATCATTGTATGGCGTAACGAAAATTCCGGCATCCAGCCTGTCGTCTTTTAATTTTTCGGCTATCTGATCGGTCACCAGCTCTTCAACTTTTAGATTAACATGCGGATAGCTGCGCTTGAAGTTTCCCCCGAAAAGCGGCAACAGATAAGGAGCAAGGGTTGGGATAATTCCCACATTAAGTTCACCCTGTATATCCCCCAAAAATTGCTTTACCATATCATCCAAACGACCCGATTCGGAGAGTACTACCCGCGCCTGGTCAATAATCCGGCGACCAATATCCGTTGGAACAACAGGTTGTTTGTTACGATCGAAAATTTTTACACCGAAATGTTCTTCTAATTTCTTAACCTGCATACTCAAAGTTGGCTGCGTAACGAAGGTTTTTTCGGCGGCTTTGGCAAAATTGCGGTAGGTGTCAATTGCTACGATGTATTGCAACTGTGTGAGCGTGATCATCAATTTTATTTATGAATTCTTAAATATTATCGATTTGACAAATATACTTATACAAGGTAAATTTGCACCACTAAACAAATCAAATTTTTTCACCAAATTAAAACGTAATAAAAATGGAAGAACAAAAAGAAGTATTTCAAATGCCACGTATCGGCGATCAGGCTCCTGATTTCAAAGCCATGACTACAACCGGAATGATGCAGTTTTCGGAACATATCAAAGGAAGCTGGACCATTCTTTTCTCACACCCTGCCGATTTTACACCGGTTTGTACAACAGAAATGTCGGGTTTTGCCGTGTTGGAAGATGAGTTCAAAAAAATGAATACCAAACTGGTTGGTTTGAGTATCGACAGTATTCACTCGCATGTAGCATGGGTAAACAACGTAAAAGAGAAAACTGGTGTTTTCATGAAGTTCCCTATTATTGCCGACATCGACATGAAAGTGTCAAAACTTTATGGTATGTTGCAGCCAGGCGAAAGTGAAACAGCAGCCGTTCGTGCCGTATTTTTCATTGATCCTAATGGAAAAATCCGTCTGATCATGTACTACCCGCTCAATGTTGGCCGCAATATGGACGAAATCATCCGCGCTTTGCAGGCATTGCAAACTGCTGACGAGCATAAAGTAGCCCTTCCGCTCAACTGGAAACCAGGCGAAAAAGCTATCGTTCCTCCGCCAAAAACAATTGACGAGCTGGAAGAACGCCTTAAATCAAACTACGAAATGGTTGACTTCTACCTTGCTAAAAGGAGCCTGTAAAAAATAAATTTTGAAATTCAGCCGGCTCCAAAGCCGGCTGTTTCATTCGAACAATTTTGTACCTTTACTGTTTATTTATTAGGAGATTATAAACCAAAAAAATTAAAACTATGACTAAATTAAATGCAATTGGATTAGATGTTGAAAAATCGAAAGACCTGGCAGATATGCTGAATGACCTGTTGGCTAACTTTTCGATTTATTATATGAACGTAAGAGGATTTCACTGGAATATCAAAGGCGAGAAATTCTTTGAGCTCCACCTGAAGTTTGAAGAAATCTATACCGATCTTCAGGAAAAGATTGATGAAATCGCAGAACGTATCCTTACTCTGGGTCAAACACCGGTGCATGCTTACAGCGACTATAACGATCAATCACAGATCAAAGAAGTGAAAAACGTAAGCAATGGCCGCGAAGGTGTTGAAAGCCTGCTAAACGGATTTCAGATTTTGATTGCCAAAGAACGTAAGATTCTTGATCTGGCCGGCGACCTCAATGATGAAGGTACTAATGCCCTGATGAGTGATTACATCCGCGAACAGGAAAAAACCGTTTGGATGCTTTCGTCCTACCTCAAAAAATAATGCCTTGATAAGAGAATGTCTCAAAAGGTCGGTTAACAAAACCGGCCTTTTTTCGTTTAGTTGAAAAAGCCTCCGCTATGAAACAAAATCCTAATGCCCTGATCAATGAAACCAGTCCGTATTTGTTGCAACACGCCTACAATCCTGTAAACTGGTTGCCGTGGAATGATGAAAGCCTCGAAAAAGCCAAAAACGAAAACAAACTGATTTTGGTTAGTATTGGCTATTCTGCCTGCCACTGGTGTCATGTGATGGAACACGAATCATTTGAGGATGAATATGTTGCCAGGCTAATGAACCAGCATTTTGTTTGCATCAAGGTTGATCGTGAGGAGCATCCCGATGTGGATCAGTTTTTTATGGATGCAGTGCAATTGCTCAGCGGCAGAGGTGGCTGGCCGCTCAACTGCTTTGCCTTGCCTGATGGTCGTCCGGTTTGGGGCGGAACATATTTCAGAAAAGAACAGTGGATCAGTGTTTTGCAACAGTTGCAGGAGTTGTTTCAAAACCAAAAAGGCGATCTGGAAGAACAAGCCCGTCAACTTACCGAAGGCATTCGCCAAAATCAGTTTGCTGCAAAAATTGACGTGAAAGAAACAAACCTGGCAGCAGCTTTTAAAAAGGCAGCAAACGCATTAATAAATCAGCTGGATGATAAACAGGGCGGAACCCTTGGTGCTCCAAAATTTCCGATGCCAGATTTGTTGATGCTCCAATTTGAACTATCGGCTCAGACGAGTGATAAAGCATTGGAGAATCATGCGCTTTTTACCCTCGAAAAGATGGCGCGTGGTGGCATTTATGATCAGATCGGTGGTGGATTTGCCCGTTACTCAGTGGATGCACGCTGGCATGTGCCGCATTTCGAAAAGATGCTTTACGACAATGC
>JAQVGO010000026.1 GCA_028696715.1 Bacteroidales bacterium | reverse complement strand
CAGGTGTTGCAACCCCTGGGATTTGAACTCTTAAACGATAAAAAAGCCCGCACGATTGAGAAGATCAAAAACCTGATCACCGAACTGATTCAAAACAAAAACAACAAGCTTACCATCACACTTTCTGAGCTGCTAAGCAAAGAGGTCCATCAGGATTACAGCACTTTGAGTAAATTGTTTTCGGAAGTGGAGGGAATGACAATTGAAAAATATTACATCCTTCAAAAAATTGAGAAAGTGAAAGAATTGCTTATCTATGACGAACTTAGCCTGAGCGAGATTGCTTTTCGGCTAAACTATTCATCGGTAGCCTACCTGAGTAACCAGTTCAAAAAGATCACCGGCCTTTCGCCAAGTCATTTCAAAAAACTTCGCCCCATCAAAAGGAAACCGCTGGACGAACTCTAAATCTTACAACTTTCTTCCATAATTGTGTAACACACAACTGCATGTTTTTGCTGATCTTTGGATAATATTTAAAGCATAAAACATGAAACACAGATATTACATTTCCGGCATGTCTTGCAATGGTTGTCGCACGCATGTTGAAGAATCCCTTTCAAAAGTTTCCGGCGTAAAAAATGTATTTGTTGACCTCAAAGAGGCTGAAGCTCTTATCGAAACGGAAACAGCTGTCCCCTTCGAAAGACTTCAGGAAGCCTTACAAAACAGTCAATACGAAATCCATCCAATAAATGAAATGGAGCATCAGCATCATGGCCATCATCACCCTGAGCAAGAAAGACTTGTAAATAAAAAGCATCATCCATCAGCAGTGTCCAATGGAACAGGGATATTCTACTGCCCGATGCACTGCGAAGGCGATAAAACCTACAACAAAGCCGGCGACTGTCCTGTTTGCGGAATGGACCTTGTTGAGGAGCAAAACCTAAGCAATCGTAATCTTTCAGCGGAGTGGACTTGTCCCATGCATCCTGAGGTAGTGCAAAATAAGCCAGGAGCTTGCCCCATCTGCGGTATGGATTTGGTTCCCGTTAAACCTGACCTCACAGCTGAAGAAAAAAACTATCAAAAGCTGCTCAGTAAATTTTGGATTGCGCTGGGCTTCACCCTGCCAGTTTTTATCATCGCGATGAGTGATATGTTGGCTTACAATCCTTTGTATAACTTATTTGATCTGAAATACTGGAACTGGATTCAATTTGGACTGTCGATTCCTGTTGTTTTTTATGCCACCTGGATGTTCTTTCAGCGGGCTTACAGCAGTGTGCTTCGAAGAAGCCCAAATATGTTTACCCTCATAGGTTTGGGAGCCGGTGTAGCCTGGCTTTTCAGCTTATTCGGCTTGTTGATTCCCGATATTTTTCCTGACCAATTCAAGACCGATGCAGGCACAGTGCATCTGTATTTTGAGGCAGCCACCGTAATCCTGACGCTTGTTCTCCTGGGTCAGTTGCTTGAGGCCAGGGCACATAACAAAACCAATTCAGCCGTGAAAGAACTGCTTAAACTTGCACCCAACAAAGCCACCAAAATAGTTAACGGAAAGGAAGTCGAAGTTCCGATTGATCAAATTGAAACAAACGATTTGCTGAAAGTTAAACCTGGCGAAAAAATTCCTGTGGATGGCTCTGTTGTTGAAGGAAACACCAGTATTGATGAATCAATGATAACCGGCGAACCCATCCCGGTAAGCAAATCAGTAAACGATCAGGTAAGCAGCGGAACCATCAATGGCAACCAGACATTTTTGATGAAGGCAGAAAAGGTTGGGAGTGACACCCTTCTGGCACAGATCATCAGGATGGTGAATGAGGCCAGCAGAAGTCGCGCTCCTATCCAGAAGCTGGCTGATAAAGTTTCAGCCTACTTTGTTCCAATCGTTGTGCTGGTTTCAATAATTACTTTTATCATTTGGGCCATCTGGGGACCTGAACCTGCTTACGGATATGCCATCATCAATGCAGTGGCTGTTTTGATCATTGCCTGTCCGTGTGCCCTCGGATTAGCTACTCCTATGTCGGTGATGGTAGGTGTGGGACGGGGAGCTCAACAGGGCATACTGGTTAAAAATGCCGAAGCCCTCGAAAAAATGAATAAAGTCACCACACTTATCGTGGATAAAACCGGAACCATCACAGAAGGAAAACCAACAGTGGAAAAGCTTGGAACCTTTGACGAACAGATGGATCAAAGTGAAGTTTTGCAGTATATTGTATCGCTCAACCGCAACAGCGAACATCCATTGGCTGCCGCAACCATAGCGTATGGAAATGAACAGGGTGTTGAGCCTTTAAATGTAAAGGATTTTAATGCAATAACCGGAAAAGGTGTGGAAGGTATTGTAAACGGCAAAAAAATTGCCTTAGGTAACTTAAAAATGATGGAATCCTGTCAAGCCATTCTAAACACAAGAAACCTAAGCGAATCTACTGCCTATCAGAAACAAGGAAAAACAGTTTCGTATCTTGCCGTGGAAAATAAAGTTGTTGGTTTTGTTGTGATCAGCGACAAAATTAAAACTGATAGTGCCAAAGCCATCAAAGCCTTGCAAAACAAAGGCATTGAGGTAGTTATGCTAACCGGAGACAACCACCACACTGCACAGGCCGTCGCCTCAGCCCTGGGAATTACAGACTTTAAAGCCAATATGTTACCCGCAGACAAGCTTAAGGCAGTAGAAGAACTTCAGAATAGAGGCAAGATTGTAGCTATGGCTGGTGATGGCATCAATGATGCTCCCGCACTGGCCAAAAGCGATGTGGGAATTGCCATGGGCACGGGCACAGATGTAGCCATCGAAAGTGCTATGATTACGCTTGTAAAAAGTGAGTTGCATGGTATCGTGAAAGCCCGCAACTTAAGCGAAGCAGTGATGAAAAATATCAAACAAAACCTGTTTTTCGCCTTGGTTTACAACACCATTGGAGTGCCTGTTGCAGCCGGGGTGCTTTTCCCGTTTTTCGGAATCCTGCTCTCACCCATGATTGCTGCTCTGGCCATGAGCTTCAGCTCTGTCTCTGTCATAAGTAATGCATTGAGGCTGAGAAGTAAAAAAATTCAAATCTGACTTCTGGCTATATGGCTGTTACAATTTATAAGTAAAAGTCAAACTAAGACTGAAAATCATTGTTGTCTGGAAAAATTCACATAAAAACGCTCAATCTTTGGAATAGAACACCCTCATGTTCTGTAAGGACTAAAACATATTTAGCTGACAGCAACAGTCTTTAATATGAGATTCTAAATACCAGACAGAAAAAATAATTTGATTAGTTTTGAGTTTCATTTTTATGCAAATGACTTCGAAAAACTAACAAGCTAAGTTACAAAGTGATTCATATGAAAAATACCGAAAAAATAACAATACTGGGCTTTTTAAGAGGGATCAACGTAGGTGGGCATCACAAAGTGCCCATGGCTGAACTTCGGCAGATCCTGACTGAAATGGGTTTCGCAAATGTGAAAACACTACTCAATTCCGGTAATACGGTTTTTGAAACCGACCAATCTAACATTGAGGAACTTGAATCAAAAATTGAAACGCATCTAAATCAGCAATTTAAGTTTTCGATTCCCTTGATCTTAAAGCCAAAAAACGAAATACTTGAGTTGGTGCAGAAAAACCCTTTCGAAGCCATCTCCCTTCATACGGATTTACGGCTGTATGTAAGCTTTTTAAAAACAAGCGCTCATACAGATAAGCCCCTTCCATACCGTAGCGATGATGGGGGATTTGAAATCATTTCAATCCACATGAATTGCATTTGCAGTGTTTTGGATCTATCGAAAACCAAAACACCGGATGGAATGAAAGTCCTCGAAAATATTTTTGGCAAAAATATCACCACACGAAACTGGAATACACTTCTGAAAATGGTTGCGATGTGATTTGAAGCCGATCTTAAAATCATACGAAAAGTTCACCTCAATTAAAAAACATCAAATTCAAATGAAAACCACACCTGATCATAACGAACGCATTGCCCGAATGACTTTTGCTTCTGTTTACCCGCATTACATCACAAAAGTAACGCGTAAAGGCCGAACCAAAGCCGAACTGGATCAGGTGATTACCTGGCTTACGGGCTTTGATGAATATAAACTTCAGGAATTGATTCATGACAATGCCACCTTTGAAACATTCTTTAAGCAAGCCCATTTACATCCAAACGCTCCGCTCATCAAAGGCGTCATTTGCGGATACCGGATAGAAGAAATTGAAAATCCACTCACCCGACAGGTCAGGTATCTGGATAAATTGGTTGATGAACTGGCAAAAGGAAAAAAACTGGAAAAAATTTTACGGGAGTAATCCAAATAAGCATTTATTTTTTTCATGTTGTTGATGATTTGGTGTCGAAGGAATTAACTTTCAGCAACGCATCAATTTAGATGAATACTCCTTGCTTCCAGGCAATTATACCTTTATTAATGGAAGAAATCATGAGCTAAATCATTCATCCTTCCGGAATGCATTAAATCCTGAATAACTGCTTGTCGTTCAGGATTTTTTTTTAGCTAAAAGAGTCGGATAATTGTGTCGTCATAAAAAAACCCATTCACATCAATTAATAAACTACCTTTGCCGCTTCGTAGCCATTACGAAAACGGCAGGTTGTTAGCCGTAATCAATTTAAAATCTTACTGCCGGCGCAGAAAATGCAACGTCTTTTCCGGCTCCATTTACTTCAAATTTCATGACTTTTCAAAAACTCAATCTTATAGAACCTGTTCTTCAGGCACTCACTGCTGAAGGATATAATACTCCTACTCCCATTCAGCATCAAGCTATTCCGGTGGTTTTAGCCGGACGCGATATTCAGGGCTGTGCCCAAACCGGAACAGGCAAAACAGCCGCTTTTGCCCTGCCGATCATTCAACATATGTATAACAACAGAAAATCGCACAAAGGCATTCGTGCACTCATACTTACGCCAACACGTGAACTGGCGATACAAATAGACGAAAGCTTTAAGGCTTACAGTAAATTTACCAGGCTGAAACATACGGTCATTTTTGGTGGTGTTTCGCAGGTTCCTCAAGTAAGGGCGCTTAGCCGCGGTGTTGAAGTGCTGGTGGCAACCCCGGGCCGGCTGCTCGACCTGATTGGCCAGGGCTATATCAAATTACACCACCTGGAAACCTTTGTATTGGACGAAGCAGATCGCATGCTCGATATGGGCTTTATCCACGATGTGAAACGTGTGATTGCCTATCTGCCGGCCAAACGACAAACGCTGTTTTTCTCAGCTACGATGTCGCCGGTAATAGAAAAACTGGCTCAATCCATGCTTCAATCTCCTGTTAAAGTGGAAGTTACACCTCCTACTTCAACGGTAGATAAAATTGAACAGCGGCTTTATCATACCAATAAAAAAGATAAACCCAAACTACTGCATCATTTGCTAGAAGAGCAAAGCATTCCTACTGCACTGGTATTTACCAGAACAAAACACGGAGCCAATCGCGTGGTGAAATACCTTTTGGGGATGCAGGTGAAATCTGCCGCCATCCATGGCAACAAAAGCCAGACTGCCAGGCAAGCTGCCCTCAGTGATTTTAAAAAAGGAAGCCTGCGGGTGTTGGTAGCCACTGATATCGCTGCCAGAGGAATCGACATTGACGAACTGACACACGTTTTCAATTTTGACCTTCCTGATGTGCCTGAAACCTATATTCATCGCATCGGGCGTACGGGCAGAGCAGGACTCGAAGGTACGGCTATCGCTTTCTGCGAACAAGAAGAAAGAGTTAATCTCCGCGACATCGAAAAGCTGATTGGCAAAAGGGTTCCGGTAGTTCAAAACCATCCTTTTCCTTTTGATGGAAACCTGACGCAAAGCCCCAAACCATCTCACGATAACAACCGAAATCAAAGGTCGCGAAATCCACAATTTCGCAGCCGAAGTGCCTCCTGAAACGCAATTATACTAAGAGGATAAAATCCGGTTTATACCTTATTACTAATTCACTTAACTAAAGAGCAAAAAAAAATCAAATCAAACTGAATCTAACAGATGATTTGTATTAATCCATAAAGGTTATATCTTTATCCAAACTTTTTTTGATCTTTATGAATGCATTCTTCCGTTTTCTGAAACCACTCACAGGTTTGATACTCATGATTATCATGGCCTGGTATTTCTCGGATATCTTTACTTATATCATCATTTCGGCAGTATTATCCCTTTTAGGCAGGCCTTTGGTAAGCCGTCTTGAAAAGATAAATATCTATCGCTTCAAAATCAATAATGCTTTAGCTGCCGGCATAAGCCTGATTGCAATGGCTATGGTATTTGCATTGTTTATCTTGTTTATCGTCCCGCTCATTGGCAGTCAGGCACGTATCATAGCCAATATCGATACTGATGCTGTGAGTTCATATTTTTCGGAGCCTTTGAATAAGATTTATGCCTTTTTGGTGGATTACAATGTGCTGAATGCTGATCAAAGCATTAACCTGTTTTTCGAACAGCAACTGAATCAATTGTTAGATGTGGCTCATTTCACAAACTTTTTTGGTCATCTCATCAGTGCAACATCCAGCATTTTAATGGGTATTTTTATTGTACTGTTTCTCAGTTTTTTCTTTTTGAAAGACCCAAACCTGCTGCGATCAATCATCATGGCTATCACGCCTGAGTTATACGTGAAAGACGTCCAGGTTGTGCTCACCGATTCACGTATTTTGCTAACACGTTACCTGTTGGGCATACTGCTGGAGCTGGCCTCCATGATGACCATTATCTCACTAACCCTGACGGCATTTGGCGTACAAAACGCTATCATAATTGGCTTTTTGGGCGGTTTGATGAACATCATCCCCTATCTTGGGCCAATAATCGGAGCTTCAATTGGGGTGACACTTGGCATTATTTCGGTGCTCAGTTCCGGACATTACGATGCTGTTTTAATCACTACCTTAATCATCATTGGCACCTTTGTGATTGCTAATCTACTAGATAACATATTGTTACAACCTATCATTTATTCTAAAAGTGTTAAGGCTCATCCGATCGAGATATTTCTGGTCATCATCATGGCCGGAAAAGTTTTTGGCGTTGCCGGAATGATAATCGCTATTCCTACTTATACGATTATCAGGGTAATAGCCAGGCAGTTTCTGAGTCAGCTCAAGTTTGTTAAGGCATTGACGGAAAACATGCTGATTGATCACCCTAAGGAAGCAACCACCGAACAAAATCCTGACAAACATGTTAAACTTTAACTTTGAAATTTGGTTAATTTTTATTACCTTTGTTTAAAACCCTTAAAAACTAAATATTATGAGTGATTCAGGATCTAAAACATTTTTCGTCTTTGCAACTGGTCTTTTTGTTGGAGCCGTTGCTGGTGCAGTGGCAGGAGTTTTATTTGCTCCTGACAAAGGAACTGAAACAAGACGAAAAATTTCAGAAAAAACAAATGAGTTCAAAGATGACATCACCGAAAAGATTGATCATCTGAAAGTTGCAATCGAAGAAAAGATTGCTGAGGCAATGCCAAAAGAAAAGAAAACCACGAAAAGTTAAAGTGGTTTAACCTAAGTTCAGTATTTATGGACAATTTCACCAAACCTATTTCGGAAGCCGGAAACGAACTCAAACGATACATCAACTTAAAAATCGCCTATGCCGGATTGCAATTAAACCGGCGATTGTCAGATTTTGCTTCACAGTTGGTAACCATGCTTGTACTGGCAGGCATCTTTGCAATGATTTTGCTGATGTTATCCTTTGCTTTTGTGTTCTGGTACGGTTCCGAAATAGGTACTTATTACCATGGTTTTCTGATCATCAGTTTGTTGTACATGATCTTCGGCTTGATTATTTATTATTTCCGCGAACCCCTGCTGATGGATCCAATCATCCGGAAGCTACACCAGAAACAACAAAAAATGGAGCCAACAGGAGACTCAACTTTGTTGCCTGTTCGCAACAAGGAAGAAATGGACAAACAGCTGGATATCATGGAACTACAATTAGAACAAAGCGAACTTTTGATCCAGAAACATGTTCAGGATATTGGAACTGCTTTAACACCTTCCAACATCCTGAATTCCTTATTCACCTATGCGCTTTCGTCTTCGAGCCTTATGATGAACGGGGCATTGTTGCTTTTACGTTTGTTAAAAAAACGAAAACCTTAGGTTATTCATCAAACAGTTAGAATATCCTTTTCTTTCTTCTCGAAAAGGCTATCAACTTTCTTACTAAAATTATCCGTAAGTTCCTGGATATCATCCAGGAGTTTTTTAATCATATCTTCCGGTATTCCATCTTTCTCAAGCTTTTTTGCTTCTTCGTTGGCCTGACGACGGGCAGTGCGAATACTGATTTTCGCATCCTCTGCTTCGGTTTTGGCACGCTTCACAAGTTCCTTGCGACGTTCCTCGGTAAGTGGAGGAACGTTGATTCGGATAAGGTCGCCTTCGTTGCTTGGATTAAAACCCAGATTAGCAGCCATGATAGCCTTTTCGATGGCACCAATGCTGCTTTTATCAAATGGCTGAACAATGATCTGCCGTGGATCAGGAGTGTTGATGTTGGCGGTTTGCTCAATGGGCACATGTGTGCCATAATACTCCACAATCACACCACTTAGCATGGCCGGACTCGACTGCCCTGCCCTGATTTTTGTAAACTCTTTCTCGAGGTGCATAATCGAATTTTCCATATGCTCCTTGGCCGATTCCAGGATAAACTCTACTTCTTCGGTCATAACATTCGTTTTTTAAGAACCCATGAGCAAATATACAAGATATTTTTCATCGGTTAATGTGGTTCAAAAAGTAAAATCACAGAATTTTCGGAAACAATTTGATCAACTATTATAAAACCTGCTTATCAAAAAACCAGACGACAGATACAGTGCTCAAGCTCAGAGGGGCTCCATCAGGGCCAGTATATATGGATGGTCTTTACGGGTATAGAAATACGCCTTCTCCAATTCAAATTTTTCGCCAGAAACATTCCAAAGATAGGAACGGATAATACATTGTTGTGTATCATTCGTGACCATCGAAAATCGTAAGGCCGATAACCAGATGCTGACAGTATCTGATCTCCAGGCCGAAAGATCTGTGCCGGCCTGCCAATGCAACAAACTATCTGTTTTGCTGTCGCGCAACTCAATCACTAACCGTAATTCCTGTAATGGTTCATCATGATGCAATAATGCCGCCACACCAAAAATCTGGGTATTACGCTTAATCAGCGATGTATCAGGCACCCAGGCATTGCCATAAATCCGTTCAGAATCGAAAAACCTATCCTGTAACAAGGGAATGACAACAAGACTATTTTTACTCTCAGCCGGCTGTGCTTTACCCGCCAACCTCCAATAAGCATTAAACCAGGCATTCTCATCAAGCATCTGCGGATAATGAACAGCCGACATTAGCTCCCACTCAGCAGGTGCATAATCGGTCCAGGCAAAACCCAAAATTTCAGCTTCCTGATGCTGCAGCCAATCGCCGTAATCCTGGATGGTCTGGTGCTTCGAAAAGCGCATTACGTCATCCAGCCCCTGCTTTTTCTGATAAAACTCACCCATGGCCGGTGTGGCATTCCGAGAAACCAAAGCCAAACGATCAGCATATTTTTCGCTGGCAGCCTTCATCTCAAGCGCAATCTGGTCAAAACCCTGATGCTGCATAAGTTTAAAGTGTTGTCGCTCAAAAATAGTTGAACCCAAAGCAGCAACAAGCATCACAATCACTAAAAGTCCATACTGTTTTGGTTTAAAACTCTCTGCACTGATAAATGAAAAAAAGAAGATCACCAAAAAAGGAAACGAAAAATAAAGTGTGCTAAACTGAAGAATTGGAGTGCGATAAACTGAATACAACCAGGCAACCAGCAAAGGCACCAGAAACCAAATTACTGCAATACCGCGGGCAGTTGGATGAATAGTTCTCAAACCCTGCCTGACAAGCAACGAGATGCACACGAATCCAAAAGCCGTAAGCAACAGATACCAGGAATAGTTAAATCCATAAAACACAAATCTGAAAAAGAAGTCGGGAGCAGGTTTCCCGAGCCATCCTCCTATCCCGCCTGCTTTGAGCTGATGCCAGAAAACTGGAATATGCGGCAGGTAAATTACAAAAGCCAACAAAATTGCCAGCCACAAAGCTTTGCGGTTTTGCGCAGGCACAAAAAAGAGCATGGTTACTACTATTAGTCCGGCTTGCGCAAGGCTAAAAGCATGCATAAAAGCAGCCAAAACCGCTGTGATTCCAAAAAAGAAAATATGCTTTCGGCTGACCTTAATATTAATCCATACATAAGATTGTGCGGCCAGTAACAAAACGAAAAACTGTCCGGCCGCATATGGGCGGGCAAGTTGACTATAAAAAATCGCATATTGTATAGCAGCAAAAAAAGCAGCACTCAGCAAAGCAGAAAGCTCATTAAACCACTGATTAGAAATCTTATACACTAAATAAACTGAGCCGATGCCCATCAAGGCAAAAGGCAGCTTGATCCAAAATTCTTTGAAGCCAATTAATTTTACCCAGAAGTACAGAAAAACCTGTACGCCGGCCGGATGCGAATCGTTTTCGACCACCCCAATGCGGATTAGCTCATTAAAACTACCAAATTGTGTGCGAAACAAGGCACTAAACTCATCGTGCATAAACGGAACCCGCTCAAGCTGCCACAAACGGCTTATTGTTGCCACCAGTAAGATCAGTAGAAGTGGCCAGTTCTTCTTAAAATAATGTATTGCCTGCAGTATCAATCTCAGGAAGTAACTATGGTTCCAATGGCCTCACCCTTTAGCACCGCCAACAGGTTGCCAGGCTTATTCATATCAAAAACAAGGATTGGAAGCTTGTTTTCGCTGCACAAGGTAAAAGCGGTAAGATCCATCACTTTTAGCTGCTTGCTGTAGGCTTCCTCAAAAGTGATCTGATCATATTTGGTAGCAGAGGCATCTTTCTCCGGATCAGCGGTATAAATACCATCCACACGTGTTCCTTTCAACAGCACTTCGGCCTGGATTTCAACACCCCGTAAAGCAGCAGCTGTATCCGTTGTGAAGAAAGGATTTCCTGTGCCACCACTGATTATCACCACATGGCCGTCTTCGAGCAATTCAATTGCCTTGTTTGCACTCATCGAATCAGCAATGCGGTCAATGTAAACACCTGATAGTAATGCAGTTTTAACACCCTTTTGTTTAAGTGAAGCCTGCAAAGCCATGCTATTGATCACGGTGGCCAACATACCCATATAATCGCCCTGCACACGATCCATACCCTGACTGGCACCTTGCAGGCCTCTGAAAATATTTCCACCACCAATCACAATGGCAATCTGAATACCTTGTTGGGCAGCCATTTCAATTTCGTTTGCATAAATTTCCAGGCGTGCCGGGTCAATTCCAAACTGTTGTTCGCCCATTAAGGCTTCGCCGCTCAATTTTAATAGTACTCTTTTGTATTTCATATCTTTCGTTAATTTTAAAACCAATAACCAATATTCAGGAAGTTGATCATACCGCTGCTTTGGTTTGAACCCATCAGGCTGAATTCAACCGGACCAATAAAGCTGTCGTAGCCTGCCGTGATTCCAAAACCGGAAATCAATTGCGGATCGCGCATCATTTCTTCTATATCGTCAGAAAGGTAACCCAAATCCCATTTCAGTGTAAGGTAAAACTTGCGATGGAGCTGGTATTGCCAGGCAAAACTTCCAACCAAATTATACAATCCGGCCTGTTCAATAAAACGCAAACCCGTGAAAGGGATAAAACCATCGTAGTAATTATTATAGGATTGGCCGCCAAGAACAAACCAATGTTGTGGTGGTGGGAGATTATCCTTGATAGTAAAGCCAGCATTGATTGTTGTACGAATGGTACTCCTTCTGGAAACAGGAGAGTTTTTTGCAAATCTCATCTGGAACATCCAGGCATTTGAAAAAATATCATCCTCCCAATTTTGCTTTACAGGAACAATAAATTTTCCTTTTAAATTGAATTGAATTCCACGCGTAGGAAAGCTTGATCGGTCGTAGGTGTCGGCGTGCCAGTTAACAAAGGCAGTTAAAAAGGAATTATAGCTGTTGGTGAAACCCGGGTCAAGATTTGAGACCATTTTGATGTATTCAAACTCAAATCCTGTACGAAACTGTAAGGTATTTTTACGGCTGATCTGAGTGAAGAGTTCAATTTTATTTTGATTAGTACTGAAAACATCCACCACATTATTCTCGCTATACTGATTAAAATCGAGTCCGAAGCTGGTGAGGCGCAATCCAAAACCAGGCTTTCTACCTCTGTCGATTAGGTAAAAACCAGAAATACGGGGATTTTCGCCTAAGTTTAAATCCACAAAAAGCTTGGTTCCTTTGATCACTACATTCTTAAAGGTAGCATTTAGCAGAAGTGCAACTTTGTAATCAGAATCATAGTGAATGCCAGCTCCCAGGAGACCTGAACTAGCTTCAACCACCTCCACAACTAATACAACACCCTCGATATCAGGCAAAAAATGATAATGTACGGATTCGAAAAAGCCGCTGCCATAGGCCTCTAGGATTCCCAAACTCAAATCGGTAATCTTAAGCCATGTGCGGGCCTCAACCCTTAATGCACCTTCCAAAAAATCGCTTGAAACATTCTGCAAACCCCGGTATTGTATGGAGGTTACAAAAACCGAATCTATTGGTTTGGCATCCAGTTTTCGGGTTTTCCCGGGCCCAAACTGATCCAGCGAATCTGCAAGATGCTTCAGTTGTGGCAGCACCTTACGTGCGGCAGCTTCGCCAAGCTTGATGATACTATCGTTGTCACTAAAACTCATCACATCAAAATCTCCCAAATCCGGCTTCACATAAATATCCGTTTGCTCAACACCCAGCTTATTGGCTTCCATCCGATAAAATGCAACCACCTGATTCATGATTTTCACGAGCGAATTCAATTGTTCAGGATGGCGCAGGCCTGACTGAACATCAACTCCAACAATCACATCGGCTCCCATAGCTTTTACATCGGCTACCGGATAATTATTCACAACCCCGCCATCAACCAGGAACCGGTCGTTGAAGCGAACAGGCGTAAAATAACTTGGAATTGACATGCTGGCACGCAAGGCCTTGTGAAGCACACCTCTGTCGAGCAATACAGAAGAGCCATTCTCAAGATCAGCTCCAATGCAGACAAAGGGAACCGGAAAATCCTTAAAATAATAATGCTTGTACGACTGACTGGTATAATGGGCTAAAAGGGATTCAATCAGCTGACCATTATACATACCCATCCGCATCTGTAGTTTACGTCTTTTAATCGGAAAAGTAGCTACGAAGCGGTCAGCGTTAATCTTTTCTTCGATGGGAATAAACCGGCGTGGTATTCTGTCGGCCATCAAGGCGTTCCAGTTTTGCCTGCCAATTATTTTGACCATGGTATCCGGATGATAACCCAGGGCGTATAATCCACCGATAATGCTACCCATAGAAGTGCCCCCGATATAATCAAACTTGAGCCCGGCCTCCTCAAATACCCTGATGGCTCCGATATGTGCAAAACCTTTAGCACCTCCACCGCTCAATACCAAACCCAGCTTAGGGCGTTCGCTTTTTACATCCTGAGCCTTAATAAGCGGGAAATAACAAACAAGCAACAAAACTACCTGCCATCTAAAGATAGACACCAGGAAATTTGAAATTGCAAAATCAGAATTTCGGTTCAAATCCCTCATAAGCAATATCAAGCTTTTCGAACCCCACAAAGAAATTATTGAACTCGCTGGTGTAAACATTGTTCACAATAATTCTGTAAACTTTTCCTGATCTCAAACCCAATGTATCTGCATAAGTAACAGGCAAATTAAGGCTATCATTACTCATGAAAAGATTTATCCGGCCATCGCCAAGTTTTTCGATCATCCAGACAGCATTTGAATCAAACTCAACAGTTGCAACGCGATCGCCCACCCAGGAGGTATTAAAAACAACCATAAACTCATCGGGTGGGTTCACTATGGGATCAGTATAGGAAAACACCTTCACATCCTCACCCTCGGGTCTGTTTTTGACACATGACGATAAAAACAGAAACATAATCAAGGCCAAAAAAGAAACCACAGATTTCATCCGAATCGAATTTTATTGTGTACTTAAAAAACCCACCTGTCACAAAGATAAGCAATCAGGCATTGGAAGTAACCTTTCCGTGACAATTTTTATATTTTTTGCCACTTCCGCACGGACAGGGTTCATTACGTCCTACTTTTTTCTCAGCTACAATTGGTTGGGTCACCTCCTGTTGTTGCGTTCTGCTATGTGCCTGCGAAAGCAGATCGGAGCGTTCTTCTTTCATTTGCGAACGATCAAGTCCGCGTGGCTTACGGGCTTCTTTCACACTGCCGGGATCCTGAACCGGAATATCAGCACGCATCAAAAATGAAATCACTTCCCGATTGATCTTTTGAACCATCGTTTTGAATAACTCAAACGACTCAAACTTGTAAATCAGGAGTGGATCCTTCTGCTCGTAAGTCGCATTTTGAACAGATTGTTTCAGGTCGTCAAGTTCACGCAGATGCTCTTTCCACGAATCGTCAATAAGGCCCAGTGTAATGCTTTTCTCTATTGAAAGGCTTACTTCGCGCGGACCATTGTCAACGGCTTTTTTGAGATTTACCACAACCTGCATCCCCTTATTGCCATCGGTAATCGGGATGGCAATATTTTCGTATTGGCTCTGCCGTTCAAAAACATCCTTGATCACAGGCATGGTCTTTTCCCCAATTCGTTTGTTTTTTTCGCGGTATCGCACAGCAGCCAGCGCAAAAATCTGTTCTGTGATTTCCTCCACCTTTAAGGCAAAAAACTGTTCTTCGTTAACGGGAGATTCGATTCCTACCTGCGAGATCAGACTCAGCTTGAAATTTTCGAAATCACGATTATCCTGATTATCCGTAACAATCTGATCCACAAGATCGTACATCATATTAGAAATATCAACAGAGAGCCGTTCGCCAAACAGTGCATGACGACGCTTTTTGTAAATCACTTCACGCTGGGCATTCATCACATCATCATACTCAAGCAAGCGCTTACGGACACCAAAGTTATTCTCTTCCACTTTTCGCTGTGCCCTTTCGATGGACTTGGTGATCATAGAATGCTGAATCACCTCACCTTCTTTAAGGCCAAGTCTGTCCATTAGCCCTGCAATCCTGCCAGAGCCAAACATACGCATGAGGTCGTCTTCGAGCGAAACAAAAAACTGTGAGCTACCCGGGTCGCCCTGGCGTCCAGCCCTACCTCGAAGCTGTCTGTCAACACGCCGCGATTCATGGCGTTCGGTACCAATAATTGCCAAACCTCCGGCTTCTTTCACTCCTGGTCCTAGTTTAATATCCGTACCACGACCTGCCATATTGGTAGCAATTGTTACAGTACCAGCCTGTCCGGCTTCCTTCACAATCTGGGCTTCCTTGGCGTGAAGCTTGGCGTTAAGCACATTGTGTGCAATGCCTTTTCGTTGCAGCATACGAGCCAATAGCTCAGAGGTTTCAACAGAGGTAGTACCTACCAGAACAGGTCTTCTGGCGTTTACGAGGCTTTCGATCTCATCGATAACGGCATTAAACTTCTCGCGCTTGGTTTTGTAAACCAGATCCTGACGATCATCGCGGGCAATAGGTTTATTTGTCGGAATCACCACTACGTCAAGCTTGTAGATGTCCCAGAGCTCTCCAGCTTCTGTTTCGGCAGTACCAGTCATACCGGCCAGCTTGCTGTACATCCTGAAATAATTCTGAAGGGTGATGGTGGCGTAAGTTTGTGTGGCTGCCTCAATCTTAACGTTTTCCTTGGCTTCTATCGCCTGATGCAAACCATCCGAATAGCGGCGGCCTTCCATGATACGACCTGTTTGCTCATCAACGATCTTTACCTTGTTGTCCATGATCACATATTCCACATCCTTCTCAAAAAGCGTATAGGCTTTCAGAAGCTGATGAACAGTATGCAAACGCTCTGACTTGAGGGTAAAATTCCGAATCATCTCACTTTTGCGTTCCAGCAATTCATCCTCTTTCAGTTGAAGTTTCTCCAGGTCAGCAATAGTTGCACCAATATCCGGCAGGATAAAGAAGTCAGGATCGTTATAAGAGGCTGTCAGCAGATCAATGCCTTTTTCGGTAAGATCGACGGAATTATGTTTTTCGTCGATCACAAAATACAGCTCATCGTCAATGAGGTGCATATTCTTGGCTTGCTCCTGCAAATAAAAACTTTCTGTTTTTTGCATGAGCGAACGCATACCTTCCTCGCTTAGAAACTTGATCAAGGCATGATTTTTAGGCAAACCCCGGTAGGCCCTGAAGAGCAAATCGCCACCTTTTTTGGTGTCGGCATCTTTGGCACCAGATTGCAGAATTTTTTTGGCTTCGGCTAAAATTCCACTTACCAGTGTTTTTTGCGCATTGAAGAGTTTTACCACATCCGGCTTCAGGGCGTCAAACTCCTGATGATCACCTCTGGGTGTGGGGCCACTTATGATCAATGGTGTACGGGCATCATCAATCAAAACTGAATCCACCTCATCCACAATGGTATAATGATGTTTACGCTGCACCAGCTCGTCCGGATTGCCTGTCATATTGTCGCGCAGGTAGTCGAAACCAAACTCATTGTTTGTGCCATAAGTGATATCAGCCAGGTAAGCTTTTCGGCGGGCGGCTGAATTAGGCTCGTGCTTGTCGATACAATCCACGGTTAGTCCAAGAAACTCATAGATGGCACCCATCCATTCGGAGTCGCGCTTGGCCAGGTAATCGTTCACAGTAACAAGGTGTACGCCTTTTCCGGCAAGTGCATTTAGATAAACCGGCAAAGTAGCTACCAGTGTTTTACCCTCACCAGTGGCCATCTCGGCAATTTTCCCCTGGTGCAGCACTATTCCTCCAATAAGCTGAACATCGTAGTGTACCATATCCCAGGTGATCGTATTGCCACCAGCCACCCAGCTGTTGCGATACAAAGCCTTATCACCCTTTATTTCGATATGAGCATATTTGGAGGCCAGCTCACGATCCATTTCGTTGGCCGTAACTTCAACAATCTCGTTCTCCTTGAAGCGACGCGCGGTTTCTTTCATCACCGAAAATGCTTCAGGCAAAAGCTCAGTTAGAACTGCCTCTGTTTTTTCGTATTGAATCTTTTCGAGCTTGTCTATT
The DNA here is from genome assembly GCA_028696715.1 of Bacteroidales bacterium. GTDB lineage: Bacteria > Bacteroidota > Bacteroidia > Bacteroidales > F082 > UBA5536. The sequence goes on along the minus strand of JAQVGO010000026.1, from coordinate 11,150 downwards.
TGTTCGTAAATTTTCTCCTTTTCTGCCGACTCCAAATCCGGATTTGTATCGATCTGCTGATGAAGACTTTCAATTTCCTTTAATTCTGCAGAAACGGCTTCTTGTATGATGCTTTTAAACTCATTCGTCTTGGCTCTTAAAGCGTCAGTATCAAGTTGCTTAATGTTTTCGTAAGCTGCTAAGGTCTTGTCAAGTAAAGGTTTGATGGCTTTTAAATCGCGGGTGGATTTATCGCCTAACATTTTTTTTATTAAACCAAACATAGGATTATCAGGTTGTATCTAATTTGCAATTCATACCAATCAGCAACTATCATTCCATTGCGCTGAATAGTGTTCGATTGGCAAAGTTAAAGTGTTTCAATTAATATGGGGGAATAAATCCTTGAATTGTTCTGTTTTCAATTTCTCAATAATTGTTAAGCAAACGGTTAAGGTGATATTTCAAAGCTATCTCTTCTGATGGAAGCGGTGCCATGCCAATATTTCCATTTTGATCAACAAGCACTAACTCAGGAAAGGTTCGGATGTTATAATCTTCAAGCAATAGGATTTTTTCACGACTTATGGTGAGCACTTCCCATTCGAAGCCCATCCCACGGATATAATTGGCGTAATAGGGCTTTTGCTCCCAGGCAAGCACCACAATGCGGAATTTCTTTTCGAAAGCCTCCTGCATTTCTTCCAGATTTTGAAATAACAACTCACAGACCGGACAGCTTTCATTAACAAAGACAAACATCACTGATGAACCTTTGTAATCTGATATTTGCTTTGTTTTTCCGGCTGCATCCGGCAGCATAAAATCAGGTGCTTTGGTTCCGGCTGCCAATCTGTCAAATTCAACCAGGGCATTTGATGCGAGGCGTTGCAAGTTTTGATTTTTAGCTTTCGCCGAGTGCACTTCCAAATAATTGCGCACGGCCACACGGTTGAATCGTGGATTGTAATAAAAATCTTTAAGCGACTGAATAATAATAAGATCAGCCAGTTCAGTATCCTTACTTAATAAAGTATCGCCACGCAAAAGTTCACGCCAGGAGTTATAGTCGCCAGGCTGCATGGCCAACAATTCTGTTGTATTGACAGATCGGCTGTGCAATAGATAATCCTTAAAAATTTCCTTAAACAAACTCATATAAGGCTCAAGGTGAAAATAAATTGGCTTGCCGGCGAAATATTCAGCAATAATTTGCCTGCCGCCATTTCGTTTCACTGCCATTTCGAGGGCAGCAAATTTGTAACGAGCATATGTTTTGGCGTAGTCAGAATCTTCGGTTGACAGCACATCTTTCAGCTGTTGGCTTAGTGTATCAAGCAAACTGTACCTCCTGAGTTGGTATAACTCCTTAAAGTGATCAAGCGCAAAATTATTCACCAATCTGTCAATACTTTCCAATTGGAGTTGCAAACCATCATCATCAGCCTTATTGATAATTAATGCCGGTGGAGACTTATCGAAATAAGAATTATTCTGCTGATCCTTATCTATTTGAATGGTAAAATCATACCGGGCACCTGGCTTCAAAACCAACATAATACGCTCAAGGTCAATGGCCAGTTCGAATACTCCGATTTGAGAAATTTCTGTCTGTATTTGAAAACCTCCCTTTTCATCGGCATGAGTTTCAATAATAGTTTCTCCATGAAAATTAAGCATATCCTTGTACTCAATCAATCGAATCAGTGCTCCCGACTGATTAGATTGTCCGCTAATTTCAAGCTGTTGAGCCTGGAGATTGATGACCAGAAATAAGACTAACAACAATAAAATTCTCTTCAACATGTTTTGCCTCCTGGCAACTCAAACGATTACACAAACACTATATTGTAAGATCTACCCCCTCGGGCACAAATTGAGAGGCATCACCATTATTACGCACCACATCGCGTATCACACTGGAGGTGATGGCAGTCAGTTCGGGTGTGGTGAGCAAAAAAACCGTTTCAATCTCAGGAAACAATTTCTTATTCACCTGCCCAATGCTGCGTTCAAATTCAAAATCGGCGGATGTACGCAAACCACGCAATATATAATGAGCGTTCAGTTTGCGGCAATAATCCACTGTAAGACCTGTGTAGGTAGTGACTTTTATTGTTGGATAATCCTTGAAAACTTTTTCAATCCAGGCTTTTCTTTTCTCCAAAGGGAAATAATACGTCTTTAATGCATTGATGCCGATCGCAATGACTATTTCGTCGAACAAAGGTAAGGCTCTCAACACCAACGATTCGTGACCAAGCGTAAGCGGATCAAACGATCCCGGAAAAACAGCAATTTTCTTCATGCTTCTGGGTTTTGAAAAAGCTAAACTACAACAAAATTATTTTCCCAATCACTTAGGTGAACATTCCATTTTTGGATGCTTTTATGATCGGGCCTAATGTTTCTCTTACAGAACGAAATGTAGTGTTTAAAAATTCATCAAGCTGAGATTTTTTTACTAACCTAACTGCCGTAATTCCTTCTTCTCTCTGCGGTTGGGGTTCAAAATCATCATCCAATAACATATTGTACCAAGCGGTTCTTTTCAAAATCCAATGCTTTTCCGGCTGATAACAATGAAAGCTTTCGCCTGCCTTATCCAGCAATGTAATTTTGTGCAAACCAGTTTCCTCTTCCACTTCACGCAATGCAGCAACAGCTTCCTCCTCACCTTTTTCGAGGTGACCTTTTGGTAAATCAGGAAGTCCGTTTCGGTCGATAACAACAAGCGAATCCTTATAATATACTATCCCTCCTGCCGCATATTTTATCTCAAAAACGGCATTCAATACTTCTACAGGATCAAAGTTATATGTATTGATATTCAAATCATTATATTCATTATCATCTTCCAGCCAATTACGAATTTGAATCAAGCTGCGATCCCATCCGGCTCGCTGTTCCTTTGATAGTGAATCGGTATTTTCAAATTCAGTTTGGTATAAACCAAGGCATCTGTTTTCGTGAAAAACTTTATACATTTGCAGCATTAATTTTCAGGATCAACAATATTCACTGAGCCCCCAAAGTTAAAGCTAATAAGCTGTTTCTTGTCCATAATAAATGTAATCAGATGTTCAAAAAAAAATTGATTTTATGATTTTCAAAGATGATGAAGCTGCCATATTAGCTGGTTTTCTGCTCCAGATCAAAGCGATCAAATTAAGTCCGGCAAAGCCTTTCACCTGGGCATCCGGATTAAAAAGTCCGATTTATTGCGATAACCGTATCACCCTCTCCTACCCAAAGATAAGAACACATATCAGGCAGCAATTTGTGCAGGCCATACTGGAAAAATATGACAAACCGGATATTATTGTTGGCGTGGCAACAGGTGGCATAGCACAAGGAGCTCTGATAGCACAGGAACTCGGGCTGCCCTTTGCCTATGTGCGTTCTGATAAAAAATCACACGGATTGCATAATGAGGTGGAAGGCATTGTAGAAAAAGGTCAGTCGGCTGTGGTGATCGAAGACCTTGTTTCGACAGGTGGCAGCAGTCTCAAAGCTGTTGATGCCATGCGCCAGAGAGGACTTGAAGTTAAAGGCATGATGGCCATTTTTACTTACGGTTTGCAACAGTCTGAAGAAAATTTTAAAACGGCAAAATGTGAGCTTACCACCTTAACCGATTACGAAAGCCTGATCCGAAAAGCCAGTGAAGAAAATTATATCACCGAAAAAGACCTGCAATCGCTCATTCAATGGCGCCTCAATCCCGAGGCCTGGAGCAATGAACAATAAATAATTTGAAAGATGGATTTTGAGAGTAAATGGCAAAATATTAACGCATCCGCAACGCAGGTTTTTAGTTTTCTGAATGACCTGCGTAACCTGGAAAAGCTGATGCCCGAACAAATCATTGATTACAAGGCTGAAGCGCAAAAATGTTCGTTCACCATCAAAGGCATGACAAGCCTGAGTTTAAAAGTGGATCAAGCTATAGAGCCAAAGCTGATCCGACTGGTTCCGGATGGGAAAAGTCCTTTCGAATTTGAGCTGATGGCACACCTCCGGGAATCTGAAGGCACAACCCAAGCCAAGATACAACTGCAAGCCGACCTCAACCCGATGCTGGCCATGATGGCAAAGCGTCCGTTGCAAAATCTGGTGGAGATCATGGCTGACAAACTGTCTGCTCAAAGTTTTTAACGCACTTTGTTCTAAAATAAAAAACGTATCGTTTTAAAATCGCAATGGATGGTTTTGCCCTCACGAGTTTCCATCACCAACATGCCAAATTCGCCAATACCTTTTATCCTTAGTTCTGCTATTTCCCCATTAATTTCATACAAATGCCACTCCCCTGTCCTGAACAAATTTTGATGATACTCATTGTTGATTATGCCTATTCCTTCCATTGATTTCGCCTGATCAACCCTATGGCTGAAACACTTCAAAATTCCTTTTAGAATTTCCTGCAGATCAAACTCCCTATCAACTATCTGACGCAATGAAACTGGCCGCGGAATCCACTCCGGGAAATTAGCCTGATTAACGTTCAACCCAACACCTATCACCGATTCATCTAATTGTCCGTTACGGATAGTGTTTGAAATCAGGACTCCTCCCAGCTTCTTCTCCTGATAAAAAATGTCGTTTGGCCATTTAATCCTAAAATCTTTCTCCTGGGTAAGTACTGACAATTCGTCAACAACAGCCAACGCAATGATCTGTGTAATTAAAAACTGTGCTGAGGCTGCTATAAATCCGGCATCCAACCCAAGACTAAACAGGAGATTTTTTCCCTTTTCGCTGTGCCAGTGATTCTCGCCCAAGCCCTTACCAGAAGTTTGATAATCAGCACATAGCACCAAATTTGAAATCGATTCGCCTGCTTTTATCCTGCTTTGCATCCATTGATTGGTCGAATCAATTTCCTCAGTAAACATCAGCCTGAAGTTTTGAAAAATCACTTGCCTCATTTCAGCTCAGTATTTAGGCAAAATTAGCTTTTCTTTCTAAGACTTCGTTCTGCAATGGCTGCAAAAAGGCTGAAGCAGTTAAACCAAAAAAGCCTAATTTTGTTGTTTATTTAAAATTAACCCGTTCATGAGAATCAGACATCAGTCAGATAATGCCGAAAACATCCTGGAAGTGGCGGTAAAGACCATGCAGGAAGGAAAAGGGAAAGACATTGTTGCCCTGGATTTAAAAAAAATTGGAAGTGCAGTTACAGATTATTTCCTGATATGTCATGGCAGTTCGCACACACAGGTGGATGCTATTGCTGAAAAAATTCTGGAAAATGTAAAAAAAGAGTGTGGTGCTATTGCTTACAACAAAGAAGGCTTCGAAAATTCGGAATGGATTTTGTTAGACTATGTTGATGTGGTGGTTCACATTTTCCTCGACAATACACGTACTTTCTACCGGCTCGAGTCGCTCTGGGCCGATGCTAAAGCTACTACCTACAACGACGAGGATTAAGACTTTTACTTCAGAAGACAAAAATGAAAGAAACACAAAACGAAAACAAAAACAAAGCACCAAAACCAGGTGAAAATAAACCTAAGTTTAATTTTTATTGGATTTACGGTTTGTTGGCCCTTGTGTTTGTTGGCTTACAGCTGATCAACTGGGATACAGGCTCTAAAGATCTTAATAAGGGTGAGTTGTTGCAGATGCTTCAGGAACAAGAAATTTCTAAGATTGATTTGGTCAATCGCGAGATTGCCGAAGTTTACCTCACCAGCGATGCCCGAAAAAAATACTTCCCCGATAAGGATGGCGGAGGTGTTTCAGAAAGTCTTGGTGGCTCCACACCTGACTATATCTATCGCATCGGTTCAATTGAAGGTTTCGAAAAAGACATCATGGCAGCACAGGAAGGCCAGACGAATCCCATATATATTAACAATGTAAACCGACGCAACTGGAGTGGAGAAATTTTAGGTTGGATCCTTCCGATAGCCTTACTTATCGGCGTTTGGTTTTTCATTATGCGGATGATGAGTCGTGGTGGTGGCGGTGCAGGAGGCCAAATATTTAATATCGGCAAGTCAAAAGCCCAACTCTTTGATAAGAACACCAACGTAAACGTCACTTTTAAAGATGTTGCCGGACTCGAAGAAGCCAAGGTAGAAATCATGGAAATCGTTGATTTTCTGCGCACCCCCGAAAAATATACCAAGCTTGGAGGTAAAATCCCTAAAGGCGTCCTTCTGGTTGGCCCTCCCGGAACCGGCAAAACCCTTCTGGCCAAATCAGTTGCCGGCGAAGCACATGTTCCCTTCTACAGCATTTCCGGGTCCGATTTTGTGGAAATGTTTGTGGGTGTAGGTGCCTCACGTGTTCGCGATCTTTTTAAACAAGCCAAAGAAAAATCACCCTGCATCATCTTTATCGATGAAATAGATGCTATCGGACGTGCCAGAGGTAAAAATCCGGCTACAGGAGCAAATGATGAACGTGAAAATACACTAAATCAGTTGCTTACGGAAATGGATGGTTTTGGAACCAACTCAGGTGTCATCGTTTTAGCAGCCACCAACAGGGCCGATATTCTTGACAGAGCCCTGATGCGTGCAGGCCGCTTCGATCGTCAGATTTATGTAGAACTGCCTGATTTGGAAGGACGTAAAGAAATTTTTGAAGTGCATATGCGTCCGCTAAAGCTTGATCCCAATGTTAATATGGAATTCCTGGCCAAACAAACACCCGGATTTTCAGGTGCCGATATCGCCAATGTATGCAACGAGGCAGCCCTGATTGCTGCACGTCGCAACAGGGAATCGATTAACAAACAGGATTTTATGGATGCCATTGATCGTATCATCGGCGGATTGGAAAAGAAGAATAAAATTATTTCTCCATCAGAGAAAAAGGTGGTTGCATTTCATGAAGCCGGACATGCCTCGGTGAGTTGGCTGCTCGAACATGCGCATCCCTTGGTGAAAGTTACAATTGTTCCCCGCGGAAAATCATTAGGTGCTGCCTGGTATCTTCCTGAAGAACGCCAGATAACCACTTACAATCAGATGTTTGACGAAATGACCGCTGCTCTTGGCGGAAGGGCTGCTGAAAAGGTAATCTTTGGTCAGATTTCCACAGGAGCCCTGAGCGACCTCGAAAAAGTGACCAAACAGGCCTATGCAATGGTGACTTACTATGGATTAAGCGAAAAAATTGGAAATGTTAGTTTTTACGATTCCACCGGCCAGCAGGAATATGCTTTCAACAAGCCCTTCAGCGAAAAAACCAATGAGGTAATTGACAGCGAGATCAGCGATATGGTTGAAAAAGCTTATCAAAGAGCATTGAAATTATTGAGCGAACATAAAGACGGCCTCACCAAACTTGCTGAAAAGTTGCTTGAGAAAGAAGTGATTTTTGGTGAAGACCTTGAAAATATCTTTGGAAAGCGCCCCTGGATTAAAGAAGAACGTCCTTTGCCAAAGAAAGTGGTATCGGAAAATAAACCCGAAGATAAGACTGAAACAGCTGCAAACGATACAGATACAACAACTGAATCAGATAAGACTAAAAATGCTCATGACACTGAAAATCAAATGAAATTGTCAGATGACGAGGAACAACCACAGGTAGTTCCTACGCCAAAATCATAGTACTTTTATCCCGAATCGAAAAGATGAAAGAAAGCACACCACGCGAACAAATTCTGACAAAAATCAGAAATGCTTTGATTGAGAAAACATCGCTGCCCTACCCCGATGTGGATATAAGCAGCAGTGTTCTAAAACCAATAGATGAAAAAGAAGGTCTTGAGGTAGCCTTTGCAAAAGCATTGATTCAGGCAGGCGGGCAATTTGTTTATTGCGAAAACGAACATCAGTTTTTGGGATACCTGCAAACCCTGATGCAGGAAAGAGGCTGGGACACCATCTGGACGCAAAGCAATAAAGTAAAACAAGTGCTTAAGGCTGGTGAACTATCGTTTGCAGAGGTTCCGGGAAAGGATTCCAAACAATTGGTAGGGCTAACCGATTGTGAGCGTCTGATTGCACAAAATGGAAGCATAGTGCTTTCAGATCAGAAATCAGGAAGTCGCATGGCGATTGCTTTTCCCGAGGTGCAACTCGTTATGGGCTATGCATCACAGGTAGTTAGCACGCTTAAAACTGCTCTTCAGGATATCAGGCAGTTTTATCCTGATACACTGCCTTCGCAGCTGGTTTTTATTACTGGCCCCAGTCGGACAGCAGATATTGAGAAAACATTGGTGATGGGTGCTCATGGCCCAAAAGAACTGATTCTCTTTTTGATTGACGACATCTAAAGAATTAGTGGTTTTTCTCATAAGTGATTAGCCGTAACACATAGAAAATGCTGTATTTCTGAAAAATAGTGTATTTTTGTACCGCACTGCGAAAGCATTCGTAAGCATGCAACTGACATGAAAGATTTAGTCATCCGTACCGTGTACGGTCTTTTTTTTGCGATAATGGTCGCAGGCAGCATACTCATCAGCAAATGGCTACTTGCTATCTTGCTCATTGCAGTTGTTATTATTGGTGCTGATGAAATGATTCGACTCAGAATTAATACAGAGCCAGTTCGCAGCGACAAATTCCTTATGATACTTCTGCCAGTTTTGCTTTTTATCTTGATGGCAGCAATTGCGATGGGGCTGTTACCGATCAGGTTTTTGATTAGCTCACTTTTACTTTTACTTTTTCCGTTTCTTCATGCCTTATTTAACCAACGCTATTCATTCACTGATATGGCTGGCGTTTACTGGCCTTCCTTTTTGATGGTTGCAATGCCTGCCGGGTTGATGCTATTCTTTTATAACGAAGCTATTGTTGGTGAATTAGCTGGTGCCTATCTGCTTCTGTCGGTCATTATTCTAGTGTGGCTCAACGATATTTTCGCTTATCTTGTCGGGGTAAAATTCGGACGACATCGGTTGTTCGAACGGATCTCTCCCAAAAAAAGCTGGGAAGGAAGTATAGGTGGTCTGGTTCTTACTTTGATATCAGCATTGATTTTTAGTCATTTTACCGATCTGGTATCTCTTGAAAAAGCTGCAACAATAGCCATTTTAGTAGTGATTACAGGAAGTTTGGGCGATCTGGTCGAATCGATGCTCAAACGACAGGCAGGAGTTAAGGATTCTGGAAAACTCATACCCGGACACGGCGGCATACTTGATCGTTTTGATGCAAGTTTTTTTGCTATTCCCTTTGTTTTTGTCTATCTAATACTCATACACTGATGCACATTCATCGCGAAGGCTATAAAATTATTTTTCTCACCTTGCTGATTATCATTATTTTAATTAGCATGCTTAAGCTCTTTTTCCCGATTCAGCAATGGTTTCATTATGTGATTTATTTGTTGTTTTTCGGTTGGATGATTTGGACGATTGCATTTTTCAGGGTACCACATCGTAAGCCAGTCAATAGGGGTGATAATCAGGTGATTTCTGCTGCTGACGGAACAATAGTAGCCATAGAAGAGGTAGATGAGCCGGAGTATTTCAAAGATAAACGCATACAGGTTTCTGTTTTTATGTCGCCATTTAATGTGCATGTTAACTGGTTTCCGATTGCTGGTGAGGTAAGTTATATACAATATCATCCGGGGAAATTTTTAGTAGCTTATCATCCCAAATCCTCTACTGAGAACGAACGAAATACTGTGGTTGTTAGGGCTAATGACGGGCAGGAAGTGCTTATGCGTCAGGTTGCAGGAGTATTGGCCAGACGCATCATCAATTATGCTAAAAAGGGCGACAAGGCCTTGCCCGGAAAAGAATTCGGAATTATCCGTTTTGGCTCCAGGGTCGATTTCTTTCTTCCGACTGATGCGACCATAGAGGTAGAAATAGGACAGAAAGTAAAGGCACAGAAAACAATTATTGCCAGTCTTTGAATATAGCAAGAAAGCTATTCCTGAACTGATTCAAGATAACAAGGTCAAAATATTCGGAATTTCATTCAGATGTCGGATCTCAAAACTAGGTTTCTCATGATGTGGCAAGCCTTCCGGGTTAAAGTAGATTTGATCCATCCCAAAGCTTTGCGCTCCCAGAATATCAACTTCCAGATCATCTCCAATCATCAGACTCTCGCTCTTGATAGCACCAGTCAGGTGTAAAGCATACTCAAATATCTTTGGGTCAGGCTTTTTGGCGCCGGCAGCTTCGGAGGTAATCACTTTATTAAAATAAGGCTCCAGACCTGCTGTCTGGATTTTGATGTGCTGAACTTCTTCAAAACCATTGGTAATCAAGTGTAGCTCAAAATGAGAATGCAGCTTTTTTACCACCTCCACCGCACCTGGAAACAAATGTACGGTGCGTGGTGCATAATAAAGGTAATCTTCTGATAAAGTAACTGCCAACTCCTCATCGCCGATGCCAAAACTCTCAAGTGTATGGACAAATCTCAGGTCGCGCAGGATCTCTTTCTTTAAATCGCCATTGCGATACGATTCCCAGAGCACATCATTATGCTTGTTGTAAGTACTGAAAAAAGTGGTCAGATCAGGAACTCCCATTTGCCTGAGCTTATGCTTCTCAAAAAGCAGCGCAAAGGTTAGTAAGGCACTTTTGTCGAAATCCCAAAGGGTGCGATCCAGATCGAAAAAAAGGTGTTTATACTTCATTTGTTAGTTGATTTCTGAATTTATATTGCATCTGCCTGAGCCACTCAAAAAAGAGCACGGCAGCAGCATGGCTTACATTAAGCGAACGTGTGAGGCCGGGGACAGGAATATAAACCACCATTTCGGCCTGTGCAAGGAGTTTTTCGCTTATTCCGAAACGTTCGTTTCCTAACAAAAAAACCGGGTTTTCGGGTAAGCTTGTTTCAAAAACGCATTTTGCTTCGGTAGCCGTTTCCAGGGCAATTATCATGGAATTTGGTGAAACCATATTTCTGATTTCCTGCTCCTGTGTAAACGACCAGTTGAGGTTTCCATGACTGCTGGCTGCAATTCTGCGAATCTTTGTCATCTGCTTAACGGGCTCCTCTCCCATAAAAAACAAATCCTTCGCCCCCAGGTTATCCGAAAGTCTGATCAAAGCACCAATATTTTGATAATCCGTGAGCTGATCACCAATCACAACAGGTCGCTCAGTAAAGCGATAAATCGTTTCCGGATGGATGGTTTCAAACAAATGATTTGATTTCAGGTATCCCATAAGGCTGGCAAATTTACAGGAATTTGGTATGTTAACAGATAAAAAAACGGCCTCC
>JAQVGO010000129.1 GCA_028696715.1 Bacteroidales bacterium | reverse complement strand
CTTGATTTTATAAAAAACACCCCTTTCCTGCTTTACCTGACTAATTTTATCTTCGGCTTCCAAAACAGAAAGGTATTTATTCAATTCGTTGATATGCAGCCCCATAATCTGAGTAAGATCCTGCACTGTACAAGGTCTTCGGGCGATGGTTTCCAAGATGGCAGACGACATATCATTGCGATAGGCTTTTTGATTTTTGCGGGTTACAGCAGCAGCAATAATCTGCACATTGGGCAGCTCCCAGAAGTCGATAACAGCTTTAAGCTGTTCGTAAGTTGCCGGTTTTAAATCTTCCATAGTTCCCGGCCTGTCGAGGGTATTCAATTGGACCAGATCGGGTTCAATTTTCAGGATTGCATTCTTTAAAGCTGTCAACTCGGCTTCCTGATCATTATACCCCGGCAGAATAAAAATCTCGAGCCAGATCTTCCCTTTAAAAACCTTTCTAAAAGCAGCAATGCCATGAATAATTTGTGCTATATCAAGTGCTTCGTGAGGCCGGTTAATCTTTTGAAACCCTTCGGCTGTAGCAGCATCGAGCGATGGAAGCACCACATCTGCCTTCATCAGTTCGGCATGAATTTTTTCGTCAGCCAAAAGCGTTCCGTTGGTTAAAACAGCAAGTGGCAAATCAGGTTTCCTAATTTTCAAATACTCAATCAATTCGCCTATCGCGCTGTTGAGCGTTGGCTCGCCATAACCCGAAAAGGTAATGAAATCAGGTGCTGGATTATGCTCAAAATAATGATCCAGCTCCGAAATGATTTTTTTGGCAGGAATGTATGCTTTACGATCGAGGGTAAGTTTTGTCGTTTTTCCAACCTCGCAATAAACACAATCGAGTGAGCAAACTTTACGAGGCACCATATCAACACCCAGCGACATGCCCAAACGCCGGGAGGGAACTGGACCGAAGATGTATTTGTACATTTTATGAAGGCTAATAATTCACCCTCAAAGTTAGTAAATCCTTGAGGAGGATTTACTTTTTAATGGAAGATTTTTTAGCAATGCGTGTTGTGAATTAAAAATCGGGTGGTTTAAAAGAATCTGTCACTCCTCTGATATTCTTCCTTATGGGGTCTGATGTAAAAAGTTTAATCCAGCACAACTAAATGATCCCATAATTGGTTTCGTTATATAGAAACATTTTGTATTTCTTGATGAGGCCTTCGAAATTATCAGTCATCTGGTTAAATAACATTCTGAAAAAATTCTTTTTTAACATTCGTAAGGTAAAAATCAGCCAGGATTCTAAATCATTCGAAAAACTTAAAGCTGAATCTCCTCCGAGAAAGCTATCTTTAAATATTTCCCGCAGATTACGCAGATTAGGGCATATCTGATTTTCTCATTACCAGTTTTATTAATCTGCGAATATCAGCGTAATCTGCGGGAGATACTTGTCAGAGCGGACTCAAAGATGAGATTTGGGAGTTCAAAACAAGTTATTTATTAATCTGCGAATATCAGCGTAATCTGCGGGAGATACTTGTCAGAGCGGACTCAAAGATGAGATTTGGGAGTTCAGAACAAATTATTTATTAATCTGCGAATATCAGCGTAATCTGCGGGAGATACTTGTCAGAGCGGACTCAAAGATGAGATTTGGGAGTTCAGAACACTTTATCAAGGGAATCAATACCGGCTATTTGCTTTTTGGGACAAGTCAGATTCATCGGAAACTCTGGTTATCTCAACTCATGGTATAGTTAAGAAAACTGACAAAATACCTGAAAAACAAATCCAACAGGCAAAACAAATAAAAAATCAAAGGCGTGAGAACACATACATTAGAAGAAGTTCAAGACAAACTTATCGGTAAAATTGGTACTCCTGCCCGAGACCGATTTGAGTACGAATTACAAAAGGATTTAATTGGGCAAACCATCAAACAAACGCATCAGAAAAGAGGGTTAGCGCAAGAAAAATTAGGGAAACTAATTGGGGTACAAAAGGCACAAACCTCACGAATTGAAAACAATACAAGTAATGTTACGATTGAAACCTTGATGAGAGTTTCTAATACCTTTCAAGCTAAAGTAATGCTTCAAATTGAATTGCCTATTATCAAGATTAGCGTAGGTCAATAACTTCCAGGCTAAAAAAAACACGAATTTAATAACAGAAAGTGTATGAATCTTTAAGTTGTATATACAGAATTAAACAAAACATAATCTGTCGTTAAGTCGGTTCCCCAGGCAGTAGCCGTCTTTTTTCCCTCCTTCATATCCATTTCGATAACGAGATGCGGTTCGCGCAGCATTTGTTTCATTTGTCGCTTATCGTATTCAAGCGGTTGACCATTATCAAGCACTTCCACAACTTTTTCCTCGGTGCCGATCGAAAGTTTTATTTTACTGTAATCGAATGGAACTCCTGCATTTCCGGCTGCTGAAACAATGCGTCCCCAATTGGGATCGCGCCCGTACATTGCTGTTTTCACAAGTGATGAAGTCGATATTGCCCGAGCTATGGTGCGTGCCTGTTTTTCGTTTTTCGCATGAATCACTTTATAGGTGATAAATTTGGAAGCGCCTTCGCCATCCGAAACAATCAGTTTGGACAAATGCCCCATCAATTCTTCCAGTTTTTGCTTGAACATCGTGAAGTTGGGATCTTTTTTATCTTTGATCATACTATTTTTGGCCTTGCCATTGGCCAACACAAAAACAGTGTCGTTGGTTGAGGTATCACCATCAACGGTAATCATATTGAAAGTTCTGTCAACAACCTCATGCAGTGCATTTTGAAGCAGTTCAGGCGTGATCGCAGCATCTGTTGCAATAAAGGCCAACATTGTCCCCATATTGGGATGAATCATACCTGAGCCCTTGGCAATTCCGCCCATATTGATTTCACAATCGTCCAGTTCGAATTCCAGAAACCCTTCCTTTGCAAAGGTGTCGGTGGTTAAAATTGCATTGGCAGCAAAAGAACCGGCACTGGATTTATTGCTCAATTTTGGTACTACTTCTTTGATGCCGGCCAACACATCATCGGTAGGGAAAGTTTCGCCAATTATTCCTGTTGAAGCTACCAAAACATGTTCATTTTTCAATTTGAGTGCTTCGGCAGTGGTAGCTACCATAGCTTCGGCAGCCAAGCGACCTTGCTCGCCCGTGCAGGCATTGGCATTACCGGCATTGATGATGATCGCCTGCGCAATTCCTTTGGAGCTTTTGATGTTTCTTTTTGAAACCTTTACGGGTTCAGCCACTACCTGATTGCGGGTAAAAACCCCAGCAGCACTGGCCGGAACAGTTGAATAAATCAAAGCTAAATCGCGGCGAAGCGACTTCACACCGGTATGCGCTCCCCAGCATTCAATTCCTCTTACGTTTGTGATATTTTTAATCATTTTGGTGTTGTTATTTCGATTTCAATTCTTGATTCGGATTTATTATGTGGAGCTTGCTTATGGATGGATTGGAATATGAGATAATCCTTGCCTTTCGTCGAAGCCAAACATGATATTCATATTTTGAACTGCCTGACCAGCAGCACCTTTCACTAAATTATCAATCACACTGATTAAAATAATATTGTTTGTAAGCGGATCGTAATCCACAAAAATATCACAATAATTGCTTGCACGCACATCTTTGACGGCAGGCGGGTTTTCGCAGAGGCGAACAAAGGGTTTATTACCATAAAAATTCTGGTAAAGCTGCCTCAGCGGTGCCAGTTCTATGTTAGATTTTGGTTGTACGTAAATAGTTGACAAAATACCACGATCAACAGGCAACAGATGTGGCGTGAATTGCAAGCTGTTTCCCTCATCGGAAAAGCGATCCAAAATCTGCTTCATTTCAATGGTGTGACGATGCTTTTTTAATCCGTAGGCTTTAAAATTGTCATTCACATTTGAGAAAAGATTTGCTTCTTTTGGTTTTATGCCAGCACCAGAAACAGCAGTTTTTGAATCGATTATAATTCCTTTTGAATCAATTAAGCCGGCTGAAACCAAAGGTGCCAACGGCAAAATAGCAGAAGTGGGAAAACACCCCGGATTAGCCACCAATTGCGCATTTTTTATTTGATCGGCAAACAGTTCGGGCAAACCGTAAACGGCACCCTCAAAAGCTTCGGTAAAGCTGTGTATTTTACCATACCATTGTTCGTACGTTTCCGGATCGTTCAGCCTATAATCGCCGGAGAGGTCAATGATCCGGAAAGATTCGTGTTCAAATTTTTGCACATATTCCATCGAAACGCCGTGCGGAAGAGCCAGAAAAACCAGATCGAGTTCCATGCCTGATATTTCGTTGGCTGTTATCAAATTTTGATCTACAATGCCCCGAAAAAAGGGATGCAAATCCGAAAAAGCTTTTCCGCTGTGACTTTCAGAAGTGATTGCGCAGATTTCTACCTGCGGATGTTGTGCTAATATGCGTGTAAGTTCTGAACCGGTGTAGCCTGAAGCACCAACAATTCCTACTCTTTTTAATTTCATTTTAATAGTTTTTGAGTGTTTCTTTAATAATAGCGAAGGCTTCCTCTAATTCAGCCTTGGTGATAATTAATGGGGGAACGATCCTGAGCACATTTCCAGCAGTGCTGTTGGCCATTACGCCCTTTTCGAGCAGCTCGGCAACCAGTGCTTTGGTATCAAATTGGAATTCAATGCCAATCATTAATCCCAGCCCCCTGATACTCTTAATTTTTGGATGCTTAAGTGCTTCGAATTGTTGCATCAGCCATTTTCCGTTTTCAGCCACAGATTGCATTATATTTTCCGATTCAATAGTTTCGAGCACTGTAAGCGCGGCTTTTGAGGCCAGCGGGTTACCGCCAAAAGTTGTTCCATGGCCGCCATAATGCATGGCATCGTTCACTTTTTTATTGCACAAAATCGCACCAATCGGGAATCCCCCTCCCAAACCTTTGGCTAGCGTCATGATATCGGGCTGAACGTCAAAATAATCTTTCGCAAACCAGTGGCCGGTGCGGCCAAGGCCTGTTTGTATTTCATCCAGAATCAAGAGTATATCTTTTTCGTCACACAGCTGGCGAATGCCCTTTAAAAATGATTTTTCCGCCATATTAATCCCGCCTTCACCCTGAACGGGCTCCAAAATAATGGCAATTGTCTCGTCATCAAGATTTGCCTTTAAGTCTTCAAGATCATTGAAAGGCGTTTCTACAAAGCCCTCCGGGACAGGCGCATAGCCTTCCTGATAATTTGGACTTCCCATGGCAAGCGTTGCTAAGGTGCGCCCGTGAAAGGATCCGCTCATATAAATGATTTTGGCTCCCCGCTTTTTGCTGTGCGCATATTTTCGGGCCAGTTTAATGGCGCCTTCTATGGATTCAGCACCGCTGTTTGAGAGAAAAACACGTTCCAGTCCGGAGATTTCAGCTAGTTTTTTGCTAAGCTGTGCCTGCGGTTTGCTAAGAAAAAAATTGGACACATGCATCAGCTCTGCCGCTTGTTCGCTGATGGCTTTCACCAGCTTTGGATGGGCATGACCCAGACTGTTTACCGCAATTCCGGCCAGCAGATCGATATAGGTTTTTCCTTCGGTGTCCCACACTTTTGCCCCTTTACCTTTTTCCAGCACAAGGGGATAGCGTTTAAAAACCTGCAAATAATGATCGGCATCTGTTTCCAGATACTGTTTTGTATTGTTAAAATTCATTGAATATTAAAGTTTTATGCTTGTTCCGATTGTAAAATCTTTGCTAAGTTTTGCAATCAAATCGGGTTTTGTTCCATTGATAATTTTGGCTGATTGCGCGCCTTTAGAAAGTGCTTTTGAGCAGGATTCGAGCTTGGGCAACATCCCGCCTTGAATTATTTTTTGATCGATAAGCGATTTTATTTCAGGCAGATGCAATTCGCTGATGATAGTTTCAGGATCATCCTTATCACGAAACAATCCATCCACATCGGTGAGAATGATGTAATCCTGCACCTTGAGTGCTCCGGCCAGTTCACCGGCAAACATATCCGCATTGATATTGTAGTCATTTCCTTCCTTATCCATTGCCAGACATGTAATTACGGGAATGTAATCATTTTGAAGCAAGAGTTCGATCAGGCCGGAATCGATTTCCAGTACATCACCCACCTGACCCAGATCAATCGTTTCTGTTTTATCGGCCAGCTGAGGTTGATATTGTCTTTTTATGGCAGTTACGAAACGCCCGTCCTTGCCAGATAATCCAACAGCTTTATGGCCAAGCTTGTTGATAATACTTACCAAACTTCCATTTACCTGGCCTTTGAGTGCCATTTCGATATGTTGTAAAGCTTCGGTAGTGGTTTTGCGGTGCCCGTCAATAAATTCGGAAACGATTTTGGCCTTGGAAAGTGCTTTTTCGATGAAAGGGCCTCCGCCATGCACAATTACAATCTGAAATCCATCCGATTTTAGTTTTGTGATTGCAGTGAGAACCTCAAGTTTTAGTTTTTCGTTTGTCATGGCGTTTCCGCCATATTTAAAGAGAATTGTAGGTTTTATATTTTTAATCATACTAAACTTAATACGGCCTCGAATATCTATGGTAAATGAAAACCATATAGTCCGGCAATTCACTTTTCGATTTGCCCATCAACAGATTAGGTTTTTTTAATGTTGATACAGATATCAATTGAGCAATAAAAAATGACGTATT
>JAQVGO010000128.1 GCA_028696715.1 Bacteroidales bacterium | reverse complement strand
CTGGGATCCAAAGCCCTGCGAAAACGCTGTTTCGTACCGGATTTACCGGCGGAATGGTTCCTCGGGTTTTGTGCCGGGCTACTGCGAAACCGGCGTTCCGGCCTATACCGGCTTTCGCCTGATTGCCGAACTGTCTGAAACGGATTTACAATACTATCGCGACGACAATGATGGAAACGGACTCGTGCCGGGAATTGACTATTGCTATTTGATCACAACTACCTATCGCGACGGATCTGAAAGCCTGGCCAGTAACGAAGCCTGTGCCGCTCTGAAGCGTGACCTGCCGGTGATTACGCACGCCAGCAACGACAGCCTGAACCTGAATTCCGGAAATGTATTACTGGCCTGGAGTCCGCCAACCGAACTTGATACGCTGCAGTTTCCCCCGCCCTATCGCTACAAACTTATCCGGGATTTCGCCGGTGAAACAACCACACTTTTCACCGGAATTGGTTTATCCGACACCTTGTTTCAGGATAACAGCATCAATATCAATCAGCTGGAAGCACAACCCAAATACCGTGTCAACCTAGAGAATGATCAAAATGGTTTTATCGGGAGTAGCCCTAATGCCAGTCCGATTGATTTACAGATTGAGCCTACTGATGAAACCCTATTAATCCACTGGACAGCCAATGTTCCGTGGCTCAACGATAGTTTCGCCATTTACAGGCAATCGCCAGGAGAGCTTCAATTTGAACGAATTGCATTCACAAATCTGAATAATTATGCGGATACCGGCCTGATCAATGGCGATAATTATTGCTACTATGTGGTTTCTTATGGCGGATATTCAAGCCCTGGCATCATCCACCCTATCATCAATTATTCGCCCATCAGGTGCGCTGTTCCGATAGATAATGTACCTCCCTGTCCGCCTGAGCTTGGTGTTGAAACAAATTGTGAAACGATTGAAAACACCTTGATCTGGCACTATCCGGAAGCGGACAGCTGCAAAAAGGATGTGGCGGCTTATCTGATCTATTTTACTCCACAGGCTAATCAGGTATTTCAATTGATTGACTCTGTTACAAATCAGCAGGATACCAGCTGGCTACATCAGCATTTGGACTGGATAACAGGCTGTTATCATCTGAAGGCAAGAGATGTTAATGGTAATTTGTCAGAAGCTTCCAATATCGTCTGTGTTGACTTTGATGCCTGTCCCTTGTATGAGCTCCCGAATGTTTTTACTCCCAATGCCGATCACTTCAACGATTTGTGGCAGCCAATTAATTATCCCTCATCCAACCCAAAAGCCAATGTCGATCGCATAGAGCTAACAGTGTTCAATCGTTGGGGTAATAAGGTTTTTGAGACAGCCGATCCGCTCATAAACTGGGACGGCAAAGATCAGCAAAGCGGCAAGGATTGCTCTGACGGAACTTACTTTTATGTATGCGAAGTCTGGTTTTTGAGTTTTGATGGCCCTGTGAAACAAAGCCTTCAGGGAGTGATCACGATTTTAAGGTAAATTCTTTTTATTTTTAACCCGAAAAAATCAATATTATGGAATCAAAAAGACAAATTGGCCCTGACAATGGAGCTGTTTACGGACTCGGTATGATTGGTGCGCTGGTATATTACATCAGCACAGCAAGTAGTTTCTGGATGGGTGCTTTTGGCGTTTTAAAAGCAATACTATGGCCTGGCTTTCTGGTTTATGAAGCCATGAAAAGCTTGGGTATGTGAACTTTACCAGCTCACAAAAGCTTATGTGCTGGTGTTTTTAACTCTATTAAACAAATCTTACAACTTGAAAATAACTAATCAAGTCAACAACCTCTTGCATCTGCCAGGTATTATTTTTTTCATGCTCCGAGCTTTCAGATTGCAAAAACAATTCATTATAAAGCATTTAGAACCACATTTAAAAAGCATTGACAGCCAAAAAACTGGCGAAATAAGCCATTTAGAATTAAAAAAAATCAGGCAATATTATGGTTTTGCGGTTCCTGCTATCTTAGGAGAAGCATTTTACTTATTGAGAGAAGGCTCAATGAAAAAAAATGAACGACTCGCGCTCACTTACTTAGGTGCAGCAACTGGATTATATGATGATTTTTTTGATGACTTAAAAACTTCAGAGGCTCATATCCGTGAATTAACTATCAATCCGGCTGAATCGAGTGCACAAAATTTAAGAGAATCACTTTTTATCCGATTCTATAAACTTGCCATAAATCATGCACAAAACCCTGACTTAATCAAACAAAGGGCCTTAGATGTTTTTGAGGCTCAGCTAAGAAGCAAAAAACAGCAAGAGGCAAGTATATCAGAACAAGAAATACGTTCAATCACCTACCTTAAAGGAAGTTTGTCCCTGCTTTTCTATCGCAGTGCGCTTGATGAAGCTATCCCGGAAAGTGAAGAAAATATGCTGTGTGCTCTTGGTCAGCTTTTGCAATTAGAAAATGATATTTTTGATGTTTACAAAGACCGTCAAAATAACATTAAAACCCTCGTAACTGATACCCATCAAATAAAAAATATCCGAGAAACCTATCATAATCTCATCAAAGAAATCATAAGCTTACTTAAACTATGCCCTTTTAAGTCAAAAAATAAGCGGTTATTCATGCGTTTTATGGGTTTGACTATCATAAGAGGTTTGGTTTGTCTGGATTGTCTCGAAAAGAACGAACAACTCACAAACAACACATTCATTGTTAAAGATTACGAAAGAAATCAACTCGTTTGCGACATGGAAATGTTAAAAAACTTCTATCAAATGATCAGGTATTATTCACAGTTTGATATGTCCTTACTCAGTAAACCAATCCAAAAACACACCCAAAAGTCTCACTCCTGAAAATAAACTCTTTTCACCCTACGGGAAATGCGAGTAAGGATTTCGTAAGGAATGGTTTCAGCTGCTGCTGCCAGCTGCTTCAGCTTGAAAGCATCATCAAAAACAACTACCGGATCTCCTTCAACAGCCTCATGATCAGTGAGGTCGATCATGCACATATCCATACACACATCACCCAGGACAGGCACCTTTTCGCCTTTAACCCATAAATGGCCTTGCCTGTTTCCAAGTCGTCGCGGCAAGCCATCGGCATAGCCTACCGGCACCACCCCCAGGCGGGTTGGCCTGTCAACAAAGCTTGCACGATTATACCCTACACTTTCGCCAGGCTTAAGCATTTTAATCTGCGAAATTGTTGATTTCAGGGCAATCACAGGCATCAAACCTTCCTCTTCTGCTGCATTGGCCGGAACTCCGTACAGTCCGATCCCAAGGCGCACCATATCATAGGCTGCTCCCGGAAAACGGATAATACCCGAGGTATTCAGGATATGTCGCGAAATGGGATAGTGAATTGCTTTAAGAATTTGATTACTCAGCAGCTCAAACCTGGCAATCTGCTCTTGGGTGTATTCATCGAACTGAGGCTTGTCGCTTGCCGCCAGATGCGAAAAAACAGATTGCACCCGCAACATCGGATTTGCCTGTAAACGCAAAATCAAGTCATCAAGCTGATCCGGGCAAAAGCCCAGCCGATGCATTCCTGTATCAAGCTTGATATGAATACGTACCGGTTTATTGGCAGGCAGGGCAGTGCGCGATATTGTTTCTTCGAGCAGATTAAGTATTCTGAAACTAAAAACTTCCGGCTCCAGCTGATACTTGATCATGGCATCAAAGCTGTTCTCTTCGGGGCTCATCACCATGATGGGCAGGTTTACGCCGGCCTTGCGCAGTTCAACGCCTTCGTCGGCATAGGCCACAGCCAGATAGTCGAGCTGGTGAAACTGTAATACATTAGCCACCTCAAAACTTCCGCTGCCATAACTAAAGGCTTTCACCATCGCCATCAACTTGATGGAAGTATCCAGACGCGAACGGTAAAAGTTGAGGTTATGCACCATATGATTCAGGTTGATTTCAAGCACAGTTTCGTGTGCTTTTTCCTGAAGCTGCCTGCTGATCTGCTCAAACTCAAATACACGTGCACCCTTCAACAAAATCGTCTGGTTACTGAAGGCTGCAAAAGGATAATGGTTTAAAAAATCAGCTGTTGATTGAAAAAATAATTTATTTCCTCCAAAACGCTCCGACTGCCTGCTGATTGCCGGACCAATTCCGATCAGCAGATCTATTCCTTTGGCCTCCACCAGCTTTGCAATATAGTTGTACAGATCAACCTCATTACGGCCGCTTTGTAAAATATCAGAGAGTATCAGTGTTTTTTGGGGATGCTGTTTTTGCTGCGACATAAAATCAAGTGCTATCACCAGGGAATTTACATCCGAATTGTAGCTGTCGTTGATGATAGTACAATTATTAATGCCCGATTTCAGCTCCAGGCGCATGGCAATAGGAGCGAGCTGAAACATCCGCTTTTGGATGGTTTCGTGCCGATAACCAAGCACCAGCATAGCAGCCCAGCAATGGAGGGCGTTTTCGATGGAAGCCTCATCCGTGAAAGGTATCTGCAGCCCAAACTCCTTTTCTTTGTATTGGCCGGTAATCGCTGTGTGCTGCTCAAATTTTTCGAGTGCCACCACACGCAAATCGGCCTGAGTTTTCCTGCTCCAGGTAAAGCTTTTGACACTCCTCAGAATTTCAGATCGAATGATTACAGATTGTATATCAGCATGATCAGCACAATAAATCAGGGTATCAACTTTGGTGAACAGCTTCAGTTTTTCGCCTACCTTCTGATTTGTCTGTATAAAGTTTTCGCTATGTGCCTGCCCAATATTGGTAAACAGCCCAATGCTGGGTTTGATAATATTTTGAAGCCTTTCCATCTCGTCGGGTTCAGAAATACCGGCCTCAAAAATAGCCAGCTGATGCTGCC
This sequence comes from Bacteroidales bacterium, assembly GCA_028696715.1. Lineage (GTDB taxonomy): Bacteria > Bacteroidota > Bacteroidia > Bacteroidales > F082 > UBA5536. The sequence continues at coordinate 1,895 of JAQVGO010000128.1, read as the reverse complement.
CGTCCATCTGCCAGACCGAGAGCGGCACTCCAATCTGCGAGTTATAACTTTTCGGACTTCTGATGATTGTTCTGTCGGGGCTCAATAATTGAAAAAGCCACTCCTTAATTATCGTTTTTCCGTTGGATCCTGTAATGCCTATTACCGGAATATCAAACTGCCTGCGATGCCATGCAGCCAACATTTGTAAGGCTTCCAGGCTATCATCCACTTTGATAAATGCAGCCTGATCCATGGTTTCCCATTCGGGATTATCCTGGCTCACCACAAAAGCCCTAAGGCCTTTGTCGTAGAGTGAACGGATGTATTTATGGCCATCATTTCTGCTCGTAATCAAGGCGAAAAACAGGCAGGCTTCCGCTGTTATTAGTTGTCTGGAATCGATAATCACATCTCTTATTTGGAGATCAGCAGGTCCGTCTGACAGTACTTTTCCCTGCATGATACCGGCCAGACTTGCTATAGAATAACTTTGGTGTAGCACGGTTCTTAATCAATTCTATTGGCAGGGAGGGGGTCGAGGGTCATTTCAGCAAAGGCTGCTCTATTTCTCAGGACATCAATGGCGAGATAAATTGCCTGTCTGAACGATTCTTCAGAAGCTTTGTTCTCGCCGGCCAGCTCATAGGCTGTGCCATGCGCAGGCGAAGTGCGAACAAGAGGCAGTCCGGCAGTAAAGTTTACGCCTCCGTCAAAAGCGATACTTTTAAATGGTGCCAATGCCTGATCGTGATACATGCCCATTATGCCATCGTATTTTTTCCAGGCTCCTGAGCCAAAAAAACCATCGGCAGGAAATGGCCCAAAAACCAACAAACCTTCCGCCCTAAGCTTCTCCAGGGCAGGATTGATCAGCTCTATCTCTTCACGTCCAAGCAAGCCTCCATCGCCGGCATGTGGATTGAGCCCAAGCACAGCGATCTTTGGTTTGACAAGGGCAAAATCTTCGATCAGGCTTCTATGCAACAATTTAATCTTGCGAATGATCAGCTCTTCATCGATCGTTGTCGGAACTTCTTTCAGAGGCATATGTCCTGTAAGTGTGCCCACGCGCAAATCATTCCAAACCATCAGCATCAATGGTTCGGTTTGTTCAAAATTAGCACTCAGGTATTCGGTATGTCCGGGGAAGTTAAATTGCTTCGACTGTATATTTTGCTTGTTGATGGGACCAGTAACCAGCGCATGAATTTTGCCATGTTGATAGTCATGCATGGCCATTTCGAGTGCCTGAAAAGCCGCTTCGCCGGCTGCTTCAGTGCTTTGACCCATATCGATTTTCAGGTCGTTTTCGGTGCAGTTAACGATGTTGATCCTTTTGGGATGAGCCTGATCAGCATCTTTCACCAGGTTGAGGTGTACCTCATTCAGGTTGAGGTGTTTTTTGTAAAATGAGGCCACTTTCGACTGCCCGTAGATGACGGGAGCAAACAACTCGAGCATCCGATTATCAGCCAGTGCCTTGAGTATCACCTCGTAACCTATCCCGTTGAAATCGCCATGAGTGATCCCAATCTTAAAACGTAAACTATCTGGTTCGCTTCTATTCTCTGCTTTCATACCCCAATGATTTTAAAGCAAAAGTACGTGATTTTTCTTGATGCTGAAAACATGCTTTGTGAGCAGGATAAAGCATGAGAAGATACTACAAATGTGCGACAGCAAAGAAAATTTGCTAGTTATAAATTAATAAGATGCCATGGCCAATACCTCTCCTTTGTCAAAAAAAACCGATCACAATGCAATCAAAAAGAATGCACACACTGACGAAATTTTATAAGCCTTCGATTTGAGTTCTGAAAAGTAGCTTTGAGTTTTTTCATCATTTACCATATCTCTGTAAAAGAAATCATTACTATGAGCGCGATTGAATTATGAAACAGGATTATGCAGCA
>JAQVGO010000025.1:8850-29363 GCA_028696715.1 Bacteroidales bacterium | reverse complement strand
AGCAATCAAGAAATTGTCCTGTATTTTTAGTTTAAACAGATTTGCATCTTATCGCAAAGCTGTCATCGATTTATCGTAATTTAGCCCCAAAATCAGGACTTATGCGCATACTTATTGTTTTATTATTAATGAGTTTCACCATTCTGATTAAAGCTCAGGAACAACATGAACTGCATCAGCAGTTGACTAATGAGCGATTTGAAACTTTACGTAAAATTCTCGATTATCGCTTTAAGGGTGGTTCTGGCGAATTTGAACGGGTGATGCTAAGTATGGTTGAATACACCCCTGAAGCCCGAAAAAATTGTGTTGTCGGGACGATGATCCTGATGTTTACTGTTAGTTGTGACAATACTTTAGGGGAGTTAAGCCTCAGAAACCCGCTACATCATGGGCTCAACGAACAAGTGCAGGAATTTTTGAAGTCAACGGATGGCATGTGGAACACCTGCCAGAACGAAAAATACACGCGCTTTGAAGTGCCCGTATTATTTACGCTCGAAGGCACCGAAACTTCGGCCCGGGGTTTGATTACTGTTGTAGCTGAAGATCCTGGCTTTACTTGCCGTAGCGATGCCTGGCATATTGATCGGTATGAGAAATTTAAAGAAAAAGGCCGAACCAAAAAAGCACTTGAAATGTTGGATTTATTGATCCGACGCGATCCATACAATAACAGTTATTACGAACTCAAGCGGCAGCTGCTTGGCGCTGAAGCAACAGAATAAAATATGCTTGATTGGTTAAATCAGATAGATACCAGCTTGTTTCTTTTTTTGAACAGCCTCCATGCCGACTGGTTCGATCCGGTAATGATATTTTTTTCAGGAAAACTTACCTGGATTCCCTTTTACCTGGTTTTACTTTATTTGATTATTCGTCAGTATAAATGGCAAAGCCTGATTCTATTACTTTTTATTGCTGCCTTGATCAGTTTGTCGGACCAACTTTCGGTAAGGGCTTTCAAATTCGTTTTTGAAAGGCCAAGGCCATGTCATGAGCCTGATTTGCAGCCATTAATATATTTGGCTCTGGGGAGATGTGGCGGTGCTTTCGGGTTTGTTTCTTCACATGCTGCCAACAGCTTTGCTATGGCTGGTTTTGTATGGTTTTTACTAAGAGGCGCGTACCCATATATTGGCTGGGTTTTGTTTCCATGGGCCGCTGTTGTTTCTTACAGCCGCATTTATCTTGGTGTTCATTATCCCGGGGATATCATGGCAGGAGCCTTGCTTGGCTTGGCAATTAGCTGGTTGGTTTGGCAAATCTATCGCAGAAGCTGCGGGGCTGGCAGGGCCTGCTGAGTTAGCGATCGGAAAAGGAAATAAATACAGAAGTGTTTCTCTTTATCCCTAGCAAAGAAGAGGCTTTACCTTGATTGATAGCTATTTCGAGCATTCCATGCGAACCAAAAAGTGCCACCAGATCGGCCACTTCAACATCCTGATAGCCCTCGCTGATTTTACGAATGCGATAGCCTGAGCAGTAAATTTCAAAAGGTCTGTTCTGTTTGATTGCTTTGAAAGTTTTGGCATTGATATTCGTAATCAGGTTTTCGTAAGCATCTACATGTATCACCATGCCTTTTATTGAATCAGCTGTGGTAGCAGGCAGAAATGGAAGCCGTTTGTTCAACTCTTCGCGCTGAAAGCCCAGATCGTGAAGCGGAGTGCCTTTGATTAATTGAACAGCAGCTTTTACAAAACGGTCGCGCGTACTAAAAGTGTAGAAATCCGAATCGAGCGGGATATCGATTTCAATAATTGCTTCGGCTTCTTCATCTTCCAGTATCATCGAAAAAATACCGGTATCGGCTCCAACAAAATATTGTCCAAGGGCTTTTACAATGGTGTGGGGAGTTTCTTTTGACTCTTCACTGTTTATGCCAATTAAATGCACCGTGCCCTGTGGAAAACTTCTAAAACACTGCTGAATTGTAAAAGCAGCACTCTCCACATCAAAAGCAGCAATATGATGGCTGATATCAACAATATTAACATCGGGTAATTGTGCTAATATAGTTCCTTTAACAGCAGCCAGATAGTAGTCTGAAGTTCCCCAATCGCTTGTTAATGTTATAATTGCCATGCTTTAGATTTCATCATGTTTATCAGGACAATCTGCCTGATAAGTATCTCACTGCCTCGTGCAAAGATATTGATTTAGCAATGAACTCCATCATGCTTTTTTAATTTTCAAAGCTTGTTATGAAGGTTTTTTTACGCATATTTGAATAAAATGATGCTAAGTTTAGGGGCGGATGCAGATGCCTTTTAATTCTTGAATATCTTTGCCAAACACTAAATATGCATATGTTAAGAAACGCCTATGAGCGAAAGAATTATCCAGGTCGAAAATGTTAGTCCGATCGACCTTTATGGCCCATCGGATATATTTTTAAATCAAATCAAATCTTATTTCCCTAAACTAAACATCATTGCGCGGGGAGATTTTTTAAAGGTAATCGGCGATCCGGCTGAAATAGCTGTTTTTAGCTCTCGCTTTGAGCTGCTGATGGTGCATTTGGAACGTTTCGGTAAAATTAATGATCAAACAATTGAGCAAATCATGCGGGGAGATGCCGATCAACAGACTACTTCGCCGGTTACAAATGGCGATGTGCTGGTGCATGGCCGAAGTGGATTATTGGTGAAGGCTATCACGAGTAATCAAAAACGCATGGTGAAAGCGAGCGAACTAAACGACTTAACTTTTGCCATCGGGCCGGCCGGAACAGGAAAAACATACACAGCCGTGGCACTCGCAGTGAGGGCACTCAAAAACAAACAGGTGAAACGGATCATCTTAACGCGTCCGGCAGTGGAAGCAGGTGAAAACCTGGGTTTCCTTCCGGGAGACCTGAAAGACAAACTTGATCCTTATATGCAGCCACTTTACGACGCGCTGCGTGATATGCTCCCAACACAAAAACTGCTTACGTATCTCGAAGATGGTACAATCGAAGTGGCACCATTGGCTTTTATGCGGGGACGAACCCTGGATCATGCTTTTACCATTCTTGACGAAGCTCAAAACGCCACCCAAAGCCAGCTCAAGATGTTTTTGACCCGCATGGGGAAAGCCTCAAATTTTATTGTAACAGGTGATATCACCCAGATCGATTTGCCTCCCAAACAGCCTTCGGGACTGCTTCAGGCGATGAAAATTTTGAAAGACGTGAAAGGAATTGAATTTATTATGCTGGACGAAAAAGATGTGGTTCGCCATAAGCTGGTCACAACGATAATCAAGGCTTACCAGCAACACAGGGAAGAACAATCCGATCGGACCGAAAAATGAATAGCAATATGAAAAACGCACTGCTCACGACAAATTTTCAGTTTCCGGGACAAACAAAGTTTTATCGCGGCAAGGTTAGGGATGTTTATACGATAGAAGATAAATTTCTTGTGATGATTGCCTCAGATCGCATCTCGGCCTTTGATGTGGTGCTTCCCCGTGCAATACCTTATAAAGGTCAGGTATTGAACCAGATAGCCGGATATTTCCTGGATGCCACTGAAGCTATTGTACCTAACTGGAAACTAGCCTCACCAGATCCGGTGGTTACTATTGGCCGACTTTGTAAGCCTTTTGCAGTGGAGATGATTGTTAGAGGATATCTGAGCGGGAGTGCCTGGCGAACCTATAAAAAAGGTGTCCGCGAGATTTGTGGTGTTGACGTACCAGACGGGCTTCGCGAACATCAGCGCCTGCCCAAACCAATTATCACACCTACAACAAAGGCTGCCGAAGGCCACGACGAAGATATCAGTCGGGAAGATATTATCAGCAAAGGAATAGTGAGCGAATCAGACTATCAGAAGCTTGAAGAGTATGCCTTGGCACTTTTTGAAAAGGGAACCGAAATGGCTGCCAGGCAAGGCCTTATCCTTGTCGATACCAAATATGAGTTTGGCAAAGCAGAGGATCAAATTTTGTTGATTGATGAAATTCATACACCTGATTCGTCACGCTATTTTGTGGCAGATGAATACCAGCAACGCTTTGAAGCAGGAGAGGCACAAAAGCAGCTATCAAAGGAATTTGTTCGGGAATGGCTGATGGAAAATGGCTTTCAGGGACAAGCCGGACAACAAGTGCCGGAAATGACAGATGATTTTGTTCAAAGAGTAAGTTTGCGCTATATCGAATTGTATGAGCTGGTTACCGGACAAAAGTTTGTTCCCGCTGATAATTCTGATCTGAACAAGCGAATCGAAACGGCTGTTGCAGGTTTTTTGAAAATCCACCACTAAGAACTCACCTTATCAGATGACTTTTTGTTCGTAAGCGTACAAAATCGTACGCTTTTCGAACACTTTTTTGTCTTATTTGTTTTGCTATAAAATGATGTAAATATCAGTAATATAGTAATATATAAAGTTTGGCACGATAATCGTAAAAAGAGTATCAACAGTTTGAAATTAGCAACAATAAAATATAAAGAAATGAAAACTACAGGAATTATCGCAGCAATAATCTTTCAGTTGGTAAGTGTAAATTTGATTTCAGCGCAATGGCAACTCAATGGCAATGTAAATATTGAAGCTTATGTAGATGATATTCCATTTAATACGGCTGAGGTAGTAAAGAATTATTACGATTCAACTGGTTTATTGCAGAAATCAGATCCGGAAGCTTTTGTTGATGATATCCCTTTTAATACTTCAAAAGTGGCTGCAACCTACAAAGCTGAACAGGCAATGAATGTTAGGTTTGCCATGAAAGAAGAGGCTGGCATTGAAGATATTCCATTTAACACAGCAGAAGTTTCCAGCAAATTCGAAGCAAAAAAATCTGCTATTTTCGGTTATGAGCGGATAAGCAAATAAGACTTTTCATAATGAGTGATTTTGGTTAGTACTTTAATTGGTTTTGGTTAACTAAAAAGCAGCCCGGTGTTTCGGGCTGTTTTTTTTTAATCCAATGCATTAAGCAAATGAAGCAATTCTGCTGATTTATCAGGATTGCCTGATAAAGAGTAGCTCTCTGACAAACCTTTGATGAGGCGTATAATAATAGCTTTATTGGAGCAGGGTGCATAATAGGCGTCTTTTGGCTCTAACCTTAATTGCTTCACATAAAGATCAATTTCATTTTTAGTAAAGATGGCTCCTTTATTGAAAGGATTAAGGTAAAAAATCACGTCATCAGCGGTTTGTTCTGTTTTTAGTTCGTCTGAATAGGCCAGAATAAAATGCTTGGGCAAGTCAATTCCGTAGATTGGAATACGCATGCTTCGGGCGATGATGATATAGAAAATGCCCAGAGAAAGCGGATTTCCTTTGCGACTTTCAAGCAGATTTTTAAGGTAGAAATTTTCGGGCAGATGGATGTTGGTAGTATTTCCGCTGAAACGGTTGATATCGTAAAAAATATGGTTGAGCACTTTGATTTTTTCGAGCGGAGTGAGGTTGTTGTTGAGTTCAAGCCAAACTTCCTGAACAATGCGTCCTACCTCACGTGTAAGCTGATCAACATTCAGATCAGGGTATTGGTAGCGTGTTACGATCAGATAACCACGCAACAGATCTTCGTAGCCAAAATTGCCCCATTCGTGCAATTCGGCATACAAACTTTCCTGTTGAATTTGATGGATCAACTGAATGATCCGCTGTTGAATAGTGTCATCGAAAGCCTTTTCCCAAGCCGATTCGAGCGGTGGAATGGCAGCAGTTCCATACGAAAGGATATGCGTTTTGATGTGGGCATAAAGTTTTTCGTCCGGCTCATCAACCAAACTAATCAAAGCCTGAAGTTCTGCTATGTCTTTCATTGCTGATTTCATGACCTAAAATTACAACAAAAATCCTGCCTTTTTGGTTCTGTGTCAGTTAGGATTTAAAAAACGTCCATTATTCATAAAAGTGCATCAAAGTCATGTATTCAAATGCTTTGGGGGGCATGAAATATGAGATGTTTTTACCTACTGAAACAGCCCTGCGGATAAAACTTGAAGAGATTTCTATTTCCGGTGCATCAACCAATTGAACGGAAGGATGCTTCAAGTGTTGGCCTCCAGTAAATCCGCTTCGGGGATAGACAAGCAATCGGTAATTTTGCATCAGCATTTCATGATTTTTCCATTTGTGAATGTTTTCTAGGCTGTCTGTGCCACAAATCATTGAGAATGCTGTGTTAGGATGCCTTTCGCTAAGACGTGTGAGTGTGTCGATGGTGTACGAAGGCTGTGGCATCCTGAATTCAATGTCGCTCACCTCAAAACGAGGGTCGTCGTCAATAGCTTTAATCACCATATCAAGCCTGTGATGATCCTGCAAAAGACTTTTCTTTTCTTTCAAAGGATTATGTGGCGAAACGATAAACCAAACTTTATGCAGATCAGTAAATTCAACCATATAATTGGCCAGCATCATATGACCGATATGAATAGGATTGAAGGATCCGAAAAAAAGACCTATACGCTCGGGTATCATGTTTTAAAATGTTAATATCACTTTTCCGGCCGACATATTACCCAGGTAAGTTTTCAAGCCCGTTTTTATTTCTGTCAATGGAAAAGCAGCTTGTACAGTGTTTTTAATTTTGCCCGAAAGAATGATTTCAGTTAAAGTATTTTGGGCAGTTTCAAAAGTGAGGCTGTCCGTTTCTGCCATCCAGTCATTCAAATTGAAACCGGTGATCATTTTGTTTTCAAAAATCATCCCGAGAGGATCAATATCTGAAAGAAATTTATTTGAAAGTCCGCCGTAGATTACAATTTCTGAATCAGCTGGCATGGCATTAAGCAGATTGCCTGTGGCCGGGCCGCCAACTGCATCAAAAGCCGTGTTAGCCCGAAGTTTATGTGCCAGAGTTTTTAACTGGGAGGAAAAAGCCGTGCTGTTTTCAAGCAATACGTGTTTCCAGCCCGAAGCCTTTAACAGCTCGGCGGTGGATTGTTTGCGAACAACACCAATTACTTCAATCTGGTGCATGGAAGCTAATTGGTACAAAAATGAGGCAAGCCTGCTGCCGGCAGCATTCACCACAATAGCTGTACTTTCGCGTTGCAGTGCTATATCGCATAACCCCCAGGCTGTAAAAGGATTAACAAAAAAGGTTGTGGCTTGTGCGGCATCAAGCCGTTCATCGGTAAGCAAAACTTCGCCTGGCTTTGCATAAAAGTATTCGGCCCAGCACCCGTCTTTATCTTGTTGTGAGAAGCATGAAACCCTTTTGCCAAGCCATTTTTTTGCGTCCAGCAATTGTCCTGTTGCAACAATTTTTCCGCTGCCTTCAAAACCCGGAACTGCCGGCAGGCTTTTTTTGATTTGATAATTACCCTGCAAAAAGGCAATGTCCGACGGATTGATTGAAGCGGCCTCCATTTGTATGAGTAATTCATCCGGCTCGGGATTGCGCAGTTTTTTTGTTACCGACTTCAAACCAAGCATTGCTTTTACCACATTGGCTTGATCTAGTGCGTGTTCGATTGCTTTGTAAGTTGTTGGTAATTCAGCCATCCAATTTGCTATGCATTTAAAAACTCAGTAATGATTCTTTTTAATTCCTGCTGCGATTTTTCGAGTTGATCATTCACAACTACCACATCAAAACGATCAGCAAATCCCATTTCCCATTCTGCTTTTTCCAGGCGTTTTTTGATGCTTTCTTCGGTGTCGGACCCTCTTTGTGTCAGTCGTTCTTTAAGTATCTGAACCGAAGGTGCTTTGATAAAGATAGCCAGGGCATCAGTGCCAAAATATTTCTTAATATTCAGTCCTCCAACTACATCCACATCAAAAACCACATGATTGCCCGCAGCCCTTTTCGAAGCAATCTGATCGAGTAAGGTTCCATAGAATACATTCGGATAAACCTCTTCATATTCCAGAAAGGCCTTTTCGGAGATTTTTTTTCTGAATGCATCAGGCGATAAAAAATAGTAATCTTTACCATCTTGTTCGTTGGCACGTGCCTGACGGCTGGTGGCTGATACAGAAAATGTTAGTCCTTCAATTTGTTCAAGTATATATTTTACCAGGGTGGTTTTTCCAGAACCGGAGGGTGCAGAAAATATCAACAGTTTGCCTTTTTTATCAGCTAGCTTACTCATAAAATATTATAAAGTTGTTCTTTAATTTTTTCCAGTTCGTCCTTCATTTGAACCACCAGTCGTTGTATGCCTGCATGGTTGGCTTTTGATCCGAGTGTGTTGATTTCCCGGCCAATTTCCTGGCTGATAAAGCCCAGCTTTTTCCCCGCCTGTTCTTCGGTCAATGTTTGAATAAAATAGTCGCAGTGTTGTTTCAGCCGTACTTTTTCCTCTGTGATATCAAATTTTTCGAGGTAGTATATCAATTCCTGTTCCAGTCTGTTTTCGTCATATTTTACGGAGGCTGCAAACTCATTCAGATTTTTGATAAGGCGCAGCTTTACGGTTTCAAGGCGTTCTGATTCAAGTGGTTCTACTTCTTTTAGCAGCATCTGTATGGTGGATATTCTTGCACTCAAGTCTTGTTCCAGAACTTTGCCTTCGTTGCGCCTGAAATGGTCGAAAGTTGCAACTGCTTCTTTCAGACTTGTTGTTGCCAGGGCCAGCAGTTCTTCATCAGCATCAGAATCATCGGCAGCAAAAATTCCGGGCATTTTCAAGAGGTAGGCAGCCATATCAGCAGGAGGGTCAAAATTGAATGCTTCGGCCAATTTTTTCACTTGTTCGATGTGAAATGCTGCAAGTTTTGTGTCGATTTGGCCTGCCAGATGACCGGCTGATTCATCAAAGCTTAACAGCACTTCAATCTTACCTCTTTGAAGTTCTTGTGCCAGCATATTTCTCCATTCATATTCCATTTGTTTGAGAGCTGCCGGAAGCTTGAGATTGAGGTCGAGTTGTTTGCTGTTGAGTGCTTTTATTTCAACCTGAATTTTGATGTTTTCATGGCTGACAGTGGCTTTTCCAAATCCCGTCATCGATCTGATCATATCAAGGCATTTTTGGCAAAGATAGCTATTCCGGTCAAAAATTGGGTTGACTTAAGTTTGCCGTAAGCTTCTATGATTTTGTAATTGAAAATGAGCAATATTTTTTTGTATCATTGCACTATAATCAATTATTTTTGAAAAGAACACTACTAATATTTTTTGCATTTAGCTTAATGTCAGCCAACTATGCAAATGATCATTTGCGGGTGATTGACAGTTTGTATCAATTGCTCGACAGGCAGCAAGGCGATCAGAGGATAGAAACTATGATTAATTTATCGGAAGCCTATCGGTTGATATCCTATGATAAGAGCTTGAAAACAGGCCAGGATGCAGTTAGTTATGCAGAAGCGGAGGGATTTCAACGTCTCAAAGGGAAAGTGTTAAAATCAATGGGAATCAGCGCATTTCAAAGTGACGACTATGAGCTTGCACTTGAGTATTATGATCAGGCCATTGTTGCCTATGAAAAAGCCAATGACCAGGCTTCAAAAAGTGCTGTCCTTAATAATATCGGCCTGGTATATAAAAAGATGGGAGATAGTGACAAAGCACTTGACTATTATCAACAGGCATATGCTATTCAGTTTGAGATGAATGATACAAAGGCTTATGCCTCTACGAGTAATAATATGGCAAGTTTGTATTATCAGCGTGGAGAACTGGACAAGGCATTTGATACCTATTATCAGCTTCAGCTGATTTTTTTGAGTATGCAAGATAGTTTGCACTATGCCCAGGTGACACATAATAAGGCCAATGTTTACTGGCAGTGGGATCAGAATGAAAAAGCTCTTCAACTGCTTGATGAAGCAGGTAGTATCTATCTCACATTTAATGCGACACTCGATCTTTCAAGGGTTTATTATACGCAGGGGCTCATTTATGCTTACGATTTTGGTGATTACGATAGAGCGCTTGAAAAGTTTAATCTAACACTCGATCTACGTGAGAAGCTTGGTAATCCTTATGGAACGGCTAATGTAATGATTAACGTAGCCAACATCTGGATGGAGCAGGAGCGTTATGAGGATGCCTTTGCTTTTTATAAGCGTGGTTTAAGCATACACGAATCCATCGGACATACAGATGGAATTTTAATGGCTTATTATTATATGGGTTTGGCTAATCAAAAAATAGGAAAGTACAGTGAATCAAATTACTGGTTAGAAAAATGCCAGGCAAAATCTATTGCCGTCAATAGCAGACTTTATGAGGATGTGATTCTGGAAGCAAGGATGAGAAATGCTGCTGCAACAGGTAATTACGAAGGTTTTCTGGTGTATTTTGATCAGTTTGTCATTGCCAGAGATTCACTGAGTAATGCCTATAAAACGCTTCAGAGTGTTGACGCTCAAAACAGAAATCAACTAAAAGAAATGGAAGCAAAGATTGATCAGTTGAATGAAACAAATAAGCAATACAGGAAGAGCTTAACTAATTATCAAAATTCGTTTTATGCCTTGCTGGGATTGTTGTTTTTGGTGTTGGCTTATAGCATTTTGAAGGTGTTATTGCTAGCACTTAAAAGAACCAAAGCGAAAGCAACCAAAAAAGAAGAAAACCTTCCCATTTAAATTAAATAAATTTTGTTTTTTCGGACAGAATGGATAATTTTACAGCTTAAACCATCCGATTGATAAAAATAACAAGGTCCAACTTTTGATGTTTAAAGTAGTAATTATTGATGATGAGCAAAATGCTCGCGAAGTGTTATCACTACAGCTTTTAAGGTGGTGTAAGCAATCGGAACTTATTGGTGTAGCCGATGGCGTTGAAACAGGGCTTGCACTTATAAAAGAAAAACAACCCGATATCGTATTACTGGATATCAACCTGAATGATGGCACAGGTTTCGACTTGTTGCACAGGTTAGAACAGATCAGATTTAAATTGATTTTTGTAACGGCATATGATCATTATGCCCTGAAAGCAATAAAATTTAGTGCGCTTGATTATTTACTGAAACCCATTGATCCGAATGAGTTCGACAGGGCAATGAAGAAGGCACTTTCGACGCTGGAATCGGAGAATCAAAACTTAAAATTGAATGCCTTTTTTAACAACTTTAAGTACATCAGTCAGGAAGCCCGCAAAATAGTTTTGCATACAGCCAACAGCATCTACCTGATTAATGTAAGTGATATTGTAAGATGCCAGGCCGAAAATAACCAAACCATATTTTATCTTTCGAATGGTGATCAGTTACTTACACCAAAAACACTTAAAGAATTTGATGATTTATTGTCGGGTTTTCAGTTTATGCGAATACATAAAAGCCATCTTATTAATGTCAATTATATCGAACGCTTCGATAAGCTTAACAATTATTTATTGGTGTTGAAGGATAAATCAGTCGTTCCGGTGGCAGTAAGACGCAAAAATGAATTATTGGAAAAGATTCAAAAATTGTAAGTTTGTCAGTTTATTAAACTTTTAAATTGATTGATGGCATGAAACCCATCAAAGAACCATATCATCTTTTTGCCGATCCCATCCGGTATTACAATGCCATGCTCGACGATATTGAAGCGGCAAAGGATTATATCTATCTTGAAACCTATCGCATTGGTAACGACACGATTGGGATTCGCTTTAAGGAGCTACTCATGCGTAAAGCAGGAGAAGGACTGGAAGTAAAAGTGTTGGTTGATTTTTGGGGTGGTTCGGCCATTAACAATCATTTTGCAGAAGACCTCAGAGCTGCAGGCGTTGAACTGAGATTTTTTGAGAAGATAAAATTTAACACAGATATCTTCACCAGAAGTCACAGACGAAACCATCGAAAACTATTATTGATAGATGATGAAATTACTTATATTGGTTCCTCAAATTTAACGGCCTATAACCTCAACTGGCGCGAATCTGTGCTCAGAATTACCGGAAGTATTACGCTGGCATTTAAAAAAGTTTTCAAACAGGATTTTAAGATTTATAATACTTATGTTTTTACCAATAAGAATAATTATTTACGGCTGATTCATCATCAGGATTTCGAAATTGTGCGCGATATGCCCTCGATAACCAAACAGCGTATCATGCGCAAATACAGTTATCTGATTAAAAAAGCAGAACGATCAATAGTTATCGTAACGCCTTATTTTTTACCAGGTTATATGTTGCGTAAATTGTTGATGGCCGCATCAGAAAAAGGTCTTGATGTAAAAATTATTATCCCCAAGCGATCAGATGTTGGATTGGTTGATATCCTTAGAAATAAATACATGGGTCAGTTGCACGAAAGCGGCATACAGCTGTTGCTTTATCGGTCGCACAATTTGCATGCAAAATTGTTATTGATTGATGATAAGGTTTTTAGCGTTGGTTCTTCCAATTTTGATTATCGGTCGTTTCGATATATGTATGAAATTGTGCTGTTAGGCGAAGATAAAAACATATCAAATCAGATAAGTAAGTTTATCTCGGATACCATAGAGAATACTGACCTGTTCGATTATGAACAATGGAAAAGACGGCCAATTATCAGTCGATTTTTTGAATGGTTACTGATTCCATTCAGGCATTTACTCTAATATTCAGCAAACTACACAAGTTTTTTCCGCAAAACTTGTGGGGTAAATATTTGGCCACTCCATTCATTTCCTTTACCTTTGTACCCTTATTTGTTAGTAAATTAACAATCATAAATCTTTAAAAATTATTATTATGACAGAAAAAATGACCTCGCAGCTGGCCATGGAATTGGAAGACAAACATGGCGCTCATAACTATCACCCACTGCCTGTTGTTTTAGCCAAAGGCCAGGGAGCCCGTGTATGGAATGTTGAAGGAAAAGAATATTATGATTTTCTTTCGGCCTACTCAGCTGTAAACCAAGGCCATTGTCATCCAAAAATCATTGGTGCACTTACCGATCAGGCCAAAACTTTAACCCTCACCTCAAGAGCCTTTTTTAACGATGTGCTTGGTGTGTACGAAAAATTTATCACGGAGTATTTTGGGTATGACAAGATATTGCCGATGAATAGTGGTGCCGAAGGCGATGAAACAGCTTTGAAGCTCTGCCGGAAATGGGCCTACGAAAAGAAAGGTGTACCTGAAAATCAAGCCAAAATCATCGTTTGTGATGGCAACTTCCACGGTCGTACCATTACCGTGATTAGTATGTCAACCGACCCTGATTCAAGGGCAGGTTTCGGGCCTTATACACCTGGCTTTATTACCATTCCATATAACGATCTGGGTGCATTGGAAGAAGCACTCAAAGATCCCAATGTTGCAGGATTTTTGGTTGAGCCCATTCAGGGTGAGGCAGGCGTGTTTGTGCCAGATGATGGTTATCTCAAGAAAGCTTACGACCTCTGCAAATCAAAAAATGTGTTGTTTATTGCTGATGAAGTTCAGACCGGAATTGCCCGTACAGGAAAATTGCTGGCTTGCGATCATGAAGGTGTTCGTCCTGATATTCTGATACTTGGAAAAGCACTTTCTGGTGGTGTTTATCCTGTTTCAGCTGTGCTTGCCGATGACGAAATAATGCTGACCATTAAACCAGGAGAGCATGGCTCTACTTTTGGCGGTAACCCTGTGGCGGCTCGTGTTGCTATTGCAGCTCTCGAAGTGGTTAAAGAAGAAAAATTGGCTGAAAGAGCCGAATATCTTGGACAAATTTTCCGTGATGAAATGAAAAAGATCAAAAGTGATATGATCGAGCTGGTTCGCGGAAAAGGCTTGCTGAATGCCATTGTGATAAAACCCAAGAACGGAAAAACTGCCTGGGACGTTTGTGTAGAAATGGCCGAGAATGGGGTGCTTGCCAAACCAACTCACGGACATATCATCCGTTTTGCGCCTCCATTGGTTATCACCGAAGAGGAACTACGCGATGCAATTGAAAGAATCAAAAAATCCATCCTCTCTTTTGAGTAATGAAGTTGATGATAAAAAAAAAGACCGGTCAGATCGACCGGTCTTTTTTTTGTTTGTTAGTATAATTTAGATTGCGTTAGTATAATTCTTTGTTACTGC
Organism: Bacteroidales bacterium; assembly: GCA_028696715.1. Taxonomy (GTDB): domain Bacteria; phylum Bacteroidota; class Bacteroidia; order Bacteroidales; family F082; genus UBA5536. The sequence goes on along the minus strand of JAQVGO010000025.1, from coordinate 15,443 downwards.
ATCCCAGTTGATTACATTCCAAAATGCACTTATGTAATCCGGACGTTTGTTTTGATATTTTAAATAATAAGCATGTTCCCAAACATCGAGACCAAGGATGGGTGTGCCATGGCATTCAGCTACATCCATCAGCGGATTGTCCTGATTGGGTGAGGAGCAAACTGCAAGGCTTTTATCGCTTTTTACGCAAAGCCATGCCCAACCGCTACCGAATCGGGTTTTTGCTGCGGTATTAAATTTTTCCTGCATGGCTTCAAAAGATCCAAAGTTTTTGTTGATGGCTTCTGCCAACTCGCCCTGAGGTTTTCCGCCACCATTAGCCGACATGATCGTCCAGAATAAGCTGTGATTGAAATGCCCGCCCCCATTGTTGCGAACGGCCACAGGATATTTGCTGATGTTCTTCAATAAATCAGCAAAAGGCATGTCAGCCATTTCAGTGTCTTTTACAGCAGCCTGCAAATTGTCGAAATAGGCTTTGTGATGTCTGGTGTAATGAATTTCCATGGTCATGGCGTCAATATGAGGCTCCAGTGCGTCGTAAGCATAAGGCAATGATGGAAATTGTAAGTTTTTTACTTGTGTATTCATGATGTTTTAAACTTTTGGTTATGAATTTTTTTATTCAGAATTGATCTAAATAGTATAATCTAAACACCACAGAATTGATTTTGTTCAAGTGGTGGATTTCATAAAAAATCTTCTTGGAGATACTGCCATTTACAAATCAAAACTCTGCCACCAGTTTTAAATTGATTTGCCTGGGCGTAAGATAATTAGGGACAGCGTATTGCAAATTGTTAACGTCTTTTATCCAGATGTAGGAAACTGTATTGTTAACTTGCAACAGGTTGAACACTTCCAGACTGAGCCACATATTTTTAATGTGTTTTAACAGTGATTTTTCCTTATGTTGGGTGTGTTCACCTATCAATTGTTTACTGAATCCAATGTCAACTCTTCGATAGTCGGGCATGCGTCGGGTTTGTTGATAGCGTTGTGAATTTGGTGGCCCGAAAGGCAGTTTGGTTCCATAAATCAAACGCAGATGAACTCTGAAAGTGGGATAGTTTGGAATATAATCCTGAAAGAAAACAGAGAATTGCAAACGTTGATCAGATGGTCGTGGTATCATTCCCGGAAAAACAGTTACAGTGTCGCTAACAATTTGATTTTCAGAAATCGGTGTAATACGTTTTCCATCTGTATTCACAAGGTATTGATAGGAATCACCTTTAACATCTTCTTCGGTTTTCATCAGCGAAAGGCTGGCCCAGCTTTCAATGCCCTTCACAAATTCACCATTTACTTTCAAATCGAGTCCGGTTGCATAGCCGGTTGCACTTTGATCTGCATAATACCTTATCCTCACATTATCAACTTCATAGGGGATAATATGGCTTAAGTATTTGTAATAAATTTCGGAGGTAAAAACGAAAGGACGGTTCCAGGCCATAAAATGAAGATCACTACCCAAAACCACCTGAAAAGATTTTTGAGAACGGGTATCCGGATATAAGGAGCCATCAAACATCCTTATTTCTCTGTAAAAAGGAGATTGATTATAAACGCCTGTTGCAATCCTGAACATCATTCTTTTCTCCCAATTGGGTTTGTAGCTAAGGCTGGCTCTCGGACTAAATAAAAGCTCATTGGCATAGTCCCAGTAATTTGCTCTAAGTCCAGCTGTGAGCGTATATTCAGCTTCATTCCGATCCATGAAAGTCCAGGAATGTTGCACAAAGGCATTGGCATTTTTCCATTGTAATTTATTGTTGGCCCGGGCAACTTGATTCAATAACAAATCGGGTCGTGATGGCTGGGGATTGCTGATTTGATCCACAGGTCGGGGTAGTGTAAAACCAGCAGAATCAATCATTTCCCATTCATTCATTCGGTCGTCAATATCTTGCAACTGAAAACGGGCTCCCCATTTTAAAACATTACGATTTTTTACCCGGGTTCCCTGGTGATCTATATTGAGCACAACGGCATCAAAATAATTACGGGCATGATCAATAAAAGTGCCAACGCCCTGCGCCTGAGTTACATTTCCAAATTGCTCGCTGCCAAGCGATGTGTCCAGTTTACCTATCCAATACTGTCCCTGAATATCGTAAGTCTCAGTTTCAACTGTGCTAAATACAGATGCTGTAAGCCTCAGGTCAAGGTTTTTGTGCGGACGATGAATGAGCGCGAGTGCACCCATGCCCGTAGAATAATTATCTACTTCTTGGCCATCGAAATAAATATTCAGTCGGTAAGCTTCCTGAAAAGTTCCAAAATCGGTTTGCCTGCTTTCGGGAATGAGCTGATATTTGTTTCGGGAATAATAAGCCAGTCCATTTAGTTCCCATTTTGGGTTGAAGGTGTAGGTTAAAAAACTTTGAATGTCAGTAAAATCAGGCCGATAAGCTCCTTTTGTTTCCAAGGCGTTCAGGATGTATGAAGTTGTTTTGTAGCGGGCTCCCAGCAGGTAAGTAAACTTATTTTTACTTCCTTCAATATGCATTTCGGCTCCCAATAAACTCAGGCTCAACGAAGCTGCTGTTTCATCAGGACGCTTATAAGTGATGTCGAGTACGGATGAAAGTTTGTCGCCATATTCTGCGGCAAATCCACCGGCCGAAAAATCAATGGAGGATACTAATCGGGAATTTAAAAAGCTAAGTCCTTCCTGTTGTCCTGAACGAATCAGAAAGGGCCTGTAAATTTCGATGCCATTTACATAAACCAGATTTTCATCAAAATTGCCTCCCCGCACCGTATATTGTGAGCTCAATTCATTATTGGATGATACCCCGGGAAGTGTTTTTAACAGGTCTTCAATGCCACTGCCAACCGTTGGTAATAGGGCAGCCTGTCGCGGATCGAGCCGGATAAGGGTGCTGGTGTTCATCCGTTGATCTACTACCTCTGCTGCCGGCAAATTTGTGGAAACTGATCTTAATAAAATATCAGAGTTAATCGTTTCGCCTGTTTTAGGACGAATTGTAACTGATTGAGATTGATAGCCAATGAAACTATAGATCAGGTCGATGGTTGTATCGGCCGGAACTGTTAGTTTGTAAATTCCTTTGCCGTTGGTAGTAGTGCCACCGGGTAAGCCTTTCACAGCAACATTGGCCAGTTCAATGCCCCTGCCTCTTTCGTCTGTAATCTTTCCCGTAACAATGGCCTGTTGTTGAGCCATTACAAAGGTAGGAATCAAGAATAACAGCGATAAAAAGTGTGTGAAAATATGTTTCAATGGTTTAAAACTGTCTGAGATTATATTCACTTTAACCATTATAACTCTTATTGGACAAAATTATTTCGCTGTTTTTATTGGGAACCATAAAAAAAGCTGCTGCGAAAATATCACAGCAGCTTCAAATTCTTTTTATTTCCGGTTACCTACGGTAAAGGTGTCCTTTATCACTGGCATCTACCATAGCATTGTAAATCCCTTTTTTGTTGATGGTGCGCAATCCGGCAGCAGAAACTTTAAGGGTTACCCATTCTTCGAGCTCGGGCACATAAAAACGTTTGATGTGCAGGTTGGGCTCAAAAGTGCGTTTGCTCTTCTTATTGGAGTGTGAAACCTTATTTCCGGTGATCACTTTCTTTCCTGTTATCTGACAAATCTTTGACATGGCGCTTACAGTTTATAAATGGTAAAACCCCTCAAAAAGGGAGTGCAAAATAAGTGATAATTTTTGGATTACACAAACGCTTCTTAAAAAAAATATTACTTCATTGTAAATGAGTATTATGCGCTATCTTTTTGTGAAAAGAGCCATTATGAAACCGGTGAAGATACCTCTTCTGTTTTTCCTGAATCCGATCACAGAAATTGATTTAGCTTATTTTTAATCAGTCTAAATTATAAAGTTGTTTATTTTTGCCAGTTAATAAAGAAAAAATACATCAAATAACGCATATAAACTGAACAAACTATGGTAATTGAAGCACAAAAAGTTGGCATCTTAAGTTATCAGATTAAAGTAAATAATGATTCCGGCGAGGTGCTGGAAGAAGCAACAATAGATAATCCCCGCACCATGTTGTTCGGAACGGGGCGTGTTATGCAAAGCTTCGAAAGTCGTCTTTACGGTTTGAAATCGGGCGACAGCTTTGATTTTGTGATTGAACCCGAAGAGGCTTTTGGCAATTTCAAAGAGGAGCTTGTAATGGATATTCCAATCTCGGCTTTTGTTGTTAAAGGCGAATTAAAATCCGACAAGCTGAAGGTAGGCAACACGGTGCCTATGATGGACAGCGAAGGCAATCCTTTTGACGGAAGGGTGATAGCCATAGATGATCAAACCGTTAAGATGGATTTCAATCATCCGCTGGCCGGAAAGGCTTTGCACACTTTGGGTCAGGTATTGAATGTGCGTGAAGCTACCTACGAGGAGCTTAATCCTGCACCATCAGGTTGTGGATGCGGCTCACACAGCGATAGTTGCTGTGGTGGCGGCCACAGTCATGAACATCACCACGAGCAGGAAACCGAAAGCTGTGGTGTTTGTGGCAGTGCCGATGAATATCAGACACAGGGAGTAGGCAGTTGTCAATGTCATTAAAAAAAAAGACCGGATTATAAGCGATCCGGTCTTTTTTTCTCCATCTGTTCATCCTGCATTGGGCAAGTTGCCCGATTAAAGCTTGCTGTCGCCTTTTTCTTCAATAAGCGGTGCGTTTTTAATTGCATGAATCAAAGCAGCTACACCAATTAATGCAAAGGATGAAATAACAATAATTGCGATCATGACAGCAAATTTTAGAACGTTTGTTAACTAACTATTTAATTAACGCTAACAAAACTATATTATTTTTTTTAAATAGCAAGTCTTTTTAATTTTAAGGCGTGATTTGGAACGAATCTAAAGTTTGATCAACGATCTGAGATGGCTTGCTTTGAATTGTTATATTTGCCTTGCCGAGTAAATTGCTATCGATTTAAAATACTGAAGTATGACTCCTTCACGCCCTGATCTGCTTAACCGCAAGTTTGCTTTCAACGATACCTCCTTCACCAGTCTGATGAGAAAGCGTATTTATCATGTGCTCTTGATTTCATCTGTTTATGATGCCTTTATCCTGGAAGAAGACGGAAGGATTGACGAGCAAATTTTTAACGAATATGTGTCGCTCAATCTGCGGTATCCTCCGGGTTTTATTCTTACAAGCAATCCTGATGAAGTTAAAAGCATCCTGAAAAACGAGAAAATAGATTTGGTGATTGAGATGTTAAGTGCCGAAGAAAAAAGCACTTATAAACTTGCCGAGCAAATCAAAGCCGACTATCCGGATATTCCGATTGTTGTTCTGACACCTTTTTCGCGCGAATTGTCGTTAAAGATTGATCGTAACGAGCTAAAAGGTATTGATTATGTTTTTAACTGGCTTGGGAATGCGGATATCTTACTGGCCATAATCAAATTGATTGAGGACAGGATGAATGCTGATCACGACATTGTTGAAGTGGGGGTGCAGTGTATTATTCTGGTAGAAGATTCGGTTAGGTTTTACAGCAGTTATTTGCCTAATATTTATAAGATCATTTTTAAGCAGTCGAAATCGTTTATGACCGAAGGCCTCAACGAGCACCAGAAAATGCTGCGTATGCGGGGTCGTCCTAAAATTTTACTGGCAACAACTTACGAAGAGGCTATCGATCTTTATAAAAAGTACAAGCAGAATATTTTGGGCATTATTTCGGATATTTCCTATATGCGCGAAGGAAAATCAGATAGCCAGGCCGGCATAAGGCTGTGCAAAGTGGTGAAGAAGAACGATCGGTATATGCCACTTTTACTGCAATCATCAGATGCCAAAAATGAGGAGATTGCCAAAGAGATAAAAGTGGGTTTTATCAATAAAAATTCTAAAACCTTATCGCTTGAATTGCGCCGCTTCATCAAGGAGTATTTTGCTTTTGGCGATTTTGTGTTTAAAGATCCCAAAACACATCAGGAGGTGATGCGGGCTGCTGACTTAAAGGCACTTCAGGAGAAAATATTTCAGGTTCCGAACAATTCACTTCAATATCATATCGAGCGAAATCATTTGTCGAAATGGTTGAGGGCACGAGCTTTGTTCCCGCTGGCTGATTTGTTTAAGATGTTTGCAGCAGAAGATTTTCAGGATAGCGACGACATCAAACGCTTTGTTTTTGATGCCATTGCACATTTCAGGCTCAACAAAGCGCGTGGGGTGATCGCTGAATTTAATCGCGAAAGCTTTGATGAGTACCTTTCGTTCACCCGAATAGGGCAGGGATCGATTGGAGGTAAAGCCCGTGGATTGGCTTTTTTGGATTCGCTTATCAAACGTAACAGGTTGAATGATAGATTCGAAGGTGTTACCATCGGAATTCCGCGTACCGTGGTGCTTTGTACGGATGTGTTTGATGATTTTATGGAAGAGAATAACCTCTATTCCATTGCTTTGTCTGATGAAGCATCGGATGAGGAGATTTTAAATAATTTTATTGAAGCCCGATTGCCATTTCGTATTCATGAAGACCTTTATACCCTGATTTCTGTAATCCGCAATCCGATAGCAATCAGATCCTCGAGCCTGCTCGAAGATTCACATTATCAGCC
>JAQVGO010000025.1:0-8750 GCA_028696715.1 Bacteroidales bacterium | reverse complement strand
GTTACATTTGCTAACATACTAAAGTACAATACCTTTCCGATCGCACAAATTTTAACTGAAGTGTTGCGTGTGGGGCAACAGGAAATGGGTAAGCCAATCGAAATTGAGTTTGCGGTGGAGTTGAATAAACCCAAAGATGTGGTGAAGATGTTTTTTGTACTGCAGATCCGACCGATAGTAAGTCTGAATGATTCCTTTGAAATTGACCTGGAGCAGATTAGCCAGGAGAAGTGTATCATCACGGCAGATCATGCATTGGGTAATGGATTGATAAAAGGTATTACCGATTTTGTGTATGTTAAACCAGCAGCTTTCAATCCGGCCAAAACAAGAGATATCGCTGAATTGGTAGGGAAGATAAATGCCAGATTTTTGGATGAAAACAAAAATTATATTTTGGTTGGTCCGGGGCGATGGGGTTCGAGCGATCCCTGGCTGGGCATACCTGTAAAGTGGCCTCAGATTTCTGCAGCTCGTGTTATTATTGAATCGGGTTTGGAAAACTACCGTATTGATCCCAGCCAGGGGACGCATTTCTTTCAGAACCTGACTTCATTTGGTGTGGGATATTTTACCATCAATCCGTTTATCAAGGATGGTTTTTATGATTTGGAGTTTCTTAAGCAGCAGGAGGTTTTTTACGAAGATGAATATATCAGACATATTCGGTTTGAACAGCCTCTCAGTATTATCATTGATGGCCGAAAAAATCGCGGCATGATTCTAAAGCCAGGAGAAAAGGTTCCGATGGTAAAAAAAGCACAGTCGATAATGGATTAAACTACCATTTATTATAGTGAACTGCCTCAGCCTGCCATGGATTATTTGCTGGTTTGTACTCGGCAGCATAGCCAAGCGCAACCAGCGAAACGGGTAACATATTTTTTGGGATATGCAGCAAATCACTGATCTCCATCATTCTTTTCTCACGCGGATAAATACCCAGCCAAACACTGCCAATATCCAGCGAGGTGGCTTCCAATAATATATTTTGTGTTGCAGCAGCACAATCCATATGCAAATATCCTGTAACACTTTGTTTGGTGGTGTCTCCGCAAACCAAGATTGCTGCTGCAGCCTGGTTAAGCATTTTGCCATATGGATGAATCTGAGCCAGCCTTGCCAATAATTCAGTTTTTGTAATCACTACAAAGTGCCAGGCTTTGATATTATTGGCAGAAGGTGCAGCCATGGCAGCCTTCAAAATCTGACTGAGGGCTTCATCTGGTATGGCTTCTTCTTTAAATTTTCTGATGCTTCTTCGTTTAAAGATTAGTTTCGACATACCAGGGTTTTATTTGATCATATTTTCGGGAGCCAGGATTTTATCCAGTTCAGTCTTAGAGAGCAGTTCTTTTTCCAAGACTAATTCATAAACACTTCGACCACTTTCGAGGGCTTCTTTGGCAATAATGGTAGAGGCTTCATAGCCGATGTATGGATTAAGTGCAGTTACCAGTCCGATTGAATTTTGAACCACTTGCCTGCAATGTGCTTCGTTGGCCGTTATCCCATTAATGCAGCGGTTGGTAAGTACCTTCATGCCGTTTTTGAGCATCTCAATAGATTCGAATAGGCTCTGAACAATAACAGGTTCCATTACATTCAGTTCCAATTGTCCGGCTTCGGCAGCTAATGAAACGGTAAGGTCGTTACCAATCACCTTAAAAGCAATCTGATTGACTACTTCCGGAATTACTGGATTTACTTTTCCGGGCATAATAGTAGATCCGGGCTGCATAGGAGGGAGGTTAATCTCATTTAATCCTGCTCTCGGGCCACTCGAAAGCAATCGCAGGTCATTCGACATTTTTGACAGTTTAACAGCCAGACGTTTCAAGCTGCCTGAATAACTCACAAAATCGCCTGTGTCTTGTGTGGCTTCTACCAAATTGCGGGCAAGTCTGATGTCCATTCCGGTGATGACGCGCAAATGCGGAATCACTTTTTCGCTGTATTTTGGATCGGCATTGATGCCTGTTCCAATGGCTGTTCCGCCCATATTTACTTCCAGAAATAAGGCGGCAGAACGATTGAGTTGCTGCACTTCTTCCTCAAGAGTAGCTGAGAAGGCTTCAAAAGTTTGACCCAGTGTCATGGGTACGGCATCCTGCAACTGGGTGCGTCCCATTTTGATGATCCTGGCAAATTCGCGACCTTTGGCATGCAAGGCCGAAATGAGTTGTTGTAATACAACCACCAGTTTTTCGTTGGCTTTAATCAGGGCAATTTTTATAGCAGTAGGATAGGCATCGTTGGTGCTTTGCGAGAGGTTTATGTGGTTGTTAGGATGGCAAAATTCATATTGCCCTCTCTCTTTCTCCATAATTTCAAGGGCTCTATTGGCAATCACTTCATTGGCATTCATATTGGTTGAAGTGCCGGCTCCACCTTGTATCATATCTACAACAAACTGCGAATGAAAGCGATTATTGATGATCTCCTGGCAGGCTTGTATAACCGCTTTGGCAAGATTTTCGGGAAGCAGACCAAGGTCGAAATTGGCTTTGGCAGCCGCCATCTTTACCATGGCTAATGATTTCACAAAGTCTGGATAAAAGTTTAAGGTGATTCCGCTGATATTAAAATTTTCGAGTGCACGCAAGGTTTGGATGCCATAATAGTATTCGTAGGGCACATCTCTTTCGCCCAGCAAATCGTGTTCACGACGTGTTTTTCCTGATTCATACTGTGAAGTGATGTTCATGGCTTTGGCGTTGGCATATCGCATACGCCTTGAAACCACACGCGTGATATTAGATGAGATCGCCAGTGCGATAGAACCTGAGCTTTTAAACACTTCTTTCGAAAGTGTTAGCGCAACAGTGTCTTCCACGGCACGTGCCGAAGTGGAATGGGGCGAATCTTCCATCAGCGAGCCTTCACCCAAAAAGTCGAGCTTTCCGAAATATGTTATAATCTGTTCTTCGCCAAAAGCAGTGGTTTTATAAAGCTCCACCTTGCCCGATACAATGAGAAAAATAAAGGTACGGGAGGTGTTTTCGGCAAAAAGAATGTCTCCTTTGGCATAATTAACTACCTCAGCCTTTTCGGCAATGGTATTGATTTCAGTTTCGTTTAAACCCCTGAAAAGTTCAATGTTTTTGATGAGTTGAATCTTATCTTTTGTGTCCATGACATTTATTTGTTAATTATTTCACAAATATACATATTGTCTTTGTTACACTGTTCGAAAATGAGAAAAATTTTCACAAATAATCATTTCAAAACTGTTTAAAAAATGCTCGTATGAGTTTTCTACTTATTGATTTATCAATACATTTGCAGCCAAATAAACACCCGATAGCATGAAGCAAATCCCCATGGTTGACCTAGTGAGTCAATATCAGAAAATCAAACCTGAAGTAGATGCTGCAATTTTTGAGATACTGTCAAACGCCAGTTTTATAAATGGGCCTGCAGTAAAGCAATTTCAGCAAAGTCTGGAGAAGTATTTGAATATCAAGCATGTAATTCCTTGTGCCAATGGCACCGATGCCTTGCAGGTGGCGATGATGGCTTTAGACTTAAAGCCTGGTGATGAGGTGATTACAACTTCTTTCACATTTATTGCCACCGCAGAAGTGATCGCACTATTAAAACTGACTCCGGTTTTGGTCGATGTTGACAAGGATACTTTTAATATTGATCCGGAGGCGATCGAAAAAGCTATTACACCTAAAACAAAAGCTATCGTTCCGGTTCATTTGTTTGGGCAATGTGCTGATATGGATGCTATTATGGAGATAGCGAAAAAGCATAATTTGTATGTGATTGAAGACAATGCACAGGCCATTGGTGCTGACCACACTTCGGCTGATGGCACGATTCGTAAAGCCGGTACAATCGGACATATTGGATGCACTTCTTTCTTTCCATCTAAAAATTTGGGATGTTACGGCGATGGAGGTGCCATTTTTACAAATGATGATGAATTGGCCAAACGCTTGCGCGTGATCGTAAACCACGGCATGGAGGTTCGCTATTATCATGATTCAGTTGGAGTTAACTCTCGGCTCGACAGCATACAGGCTGCCGTGCTCAATATTAAATTGAAACATTTGGATGAGTATGCCAAAGCACGACGCTTTGCTGCTAATTATTATAATAGGGCCTTTGAAAAATCTGATAAACTTAAAACGCCGGTAACTGCCTCTTTCACAAACCATGTGTTTCACCAGTACACCCTTGTTACGCGCAATGTGGACAGGCAGGCATTGATGGATCATCTGCAGTCAAAAGGCATTGCAAGTGCCATTTATTATCCCGTCCCATTACATCTGCAAAAAGCTTATATTGATCCCAGGTACAATCAGGGTGATTTTCCGGTGACAGAAGATCTGTCTCAATCCGTTATTTCATTACCCATACATACCGAATTTGATGAAGAAAGTTTGAAATACGTTACGGATGCAGTTTTGGAGTTTGTTGGGAAGAACTCATAGCATAGTTGAAGTATAGATTTTTAAGCGTCGGGGAGTAATTTCCGGCGTTTTTGATGTCAAAAAGTATTAAAATTTACGGTTGGCCATAAAAATTAATACGAATATTTATGGTTGACCGTAAAGTTTTGTTGCTAAGTAGTAAATCATTTAAATGTACCTTAGTTGAACTTATTTCTTTAGGGTGTAGCTCTTCGGCATTCTATTTTATTTCGGGTAAATAACTGGTTTTTTCCTTTACCTTTGTTTAACTAAAACCTCAGCCATGAAACTTATTGAAGTTAAAACCCGTGCCCAAGAGCGTGCTTTTCTGGATGTTGCCCGCGAGATTTACAAAACTGATCCGGTGTGGGTATGTCCGCTCGATAGTACAGTAGCAGGCGTTTTTGATCCAAAAAAGAACAATTTTTTCCGTCATGGAGAGGCGAGCCGCTGGATACTTATGGATGAGACAGGTAAACTGATTGGACGTGTGGCAGCATTTATCAATCGGAAAAAGGCATTTGGTTATGAGCAGCCCACAGGTGGCATGGGGTTTTTTGAATGTATTAACGACCAACAAGCTGCATTTCTTCTTTTTGATCAGTGCAAAGCGTGGTTAAAAGCAAGAGGGATGGAGGCTATGGATGGTCCCATTAATTTTGGTGAAAATGATAATTTCTGGGGCTTGTTGGTCGAAGGTTTTACGCATCCCAGCTTTGGAATGCCGTATAATCCTCCCTATTATGAAACGTTTTTCAGGGCATATGGATTCAATGAATATTTTGAACAGGTGACCAATCATCTGGACCTTACAAAGCAATTTCCAGAGCGATTTTGGAAAATTGCAGGATGGGTACGTAAAAAACCCGGGTTTGACTGGCGTCATTTTGAATGGAAGCAATCGGATAAGTTTATCAAGGATATAAAAGAGATTTATGATGAAGCCTGGCAGTTTCATCAAAATTTTACGCCACTCGAAATCAGCACTATAAAAGCTGAAATGGCACAAACGAAATCTTTTTTAGAGGAGAAATTTATCTGGTTTGTATATCATAAAGAGGAACCTGCAGCATTTTTGGTGATGTTTCCGGATATAAATCAATTATTGAAGCCACTGAAAGGGAAACTTGATTTGTGGAATAAACTTAGGTTTTATTGGCTCACGAAGACTAAAAAGATCGACCGTGCCCGTATTACTATCATGGGTGTGAAACCAAAATTTCAGCGTTTTGGCCTGGAATCGGGGATCTTTTGGGAGATGCAACAAGTGATGGATCAGCCCAAATATCAACATTATAAGGAGATAGAATTGAGTTGGGTAGGTGATTTCAATCCAAAAATGCGAGCCATCCACGAGGCTGTTGGTGCATCATTCGGAAAGCGTCATCGGACTTTTCGTTTGTTGTTTGACCAAACTAAAAATACAGAACAACGGCATAAAGTCATCTAAAAAATCATACTATCCAAGGCCAAGAATCCAGGTGGCCAATGTAAAGTATATCAACACACCACTGATATCTGCCAGCGAAGTAATAAGGGGGGCACTGGCAGTAGCGGGGTCAAGTTTTAGTCGTGTAAAAACAAAAGGTAACAAGAGCCCGATCAGACTTCCGGTAATAACAGTAAGAATCATGGTAAGTGCAACAACCAGCATAATATCAGGAGCTCTGAAACTGGCAATCAGACTTACGCCAATAGCCATAGTAAGGCCTAAAAGCATCGAAACCAGGAACTCTTTTCCCAGTAATTTAAACCAATCAGTTATTTCAACATCGCCTACGGCTAATGAACGGATCATCAGGGTGGCAGATTGTGCGCCGGCATTTCCGCTGCTGGCAATAAGCAAGGGTAGAAAAAATAAGAGCGAAACAACAGAGGTGATGGTACTTTCGAAATGGGCAATGGCTGCTCCTGAAAAAACATTCATAAAAACCAGCACGGTCAGCCAGAAAATCCGCTTCTGATAAAGGTAACTTACCTTGGCTTTCAAAGGATTTACAATGGCATCCTGAAACGAACCAAATTTGTGAAAGTCTTCTGTAGTTTCCTCTTCCACCACATCCATCACATCATCCACAGTAACAATTCCGAGCAATAATCCTTCGGTATCAACAACCGGGAGTGCGACCCTGTCCTGATCCTGAAAGACCCTAATAGCTAGCTCCTGATCGTCAAAAGCACTCAGCGAAACAAAACGCTCGTCCATAAGCTCTCTAATTGTTTGGTCGGGCTCTGCCAGTAATATGTCCCTGATCCGAATGTCGTCCACCAATTTCATCTGATTATCAACAACGTAGATGACATTTAAGGTTTCAGAGTCTTTTCCGTATTTCCTGATGTATTCCAGTGTTTGACCTACGGTATGATCGGGTTTAACCCTCACATAATGAGGGGTCATTAATCGGCCAATACTTTCTTCGGGATAGCCAAGCAATTTGATGGTTACCTTACGTTCTTCGGGACTGAGCATTTGAATCAAACGCTGGCTAACCTGCCCGGGTAGTTCTTCGAAAAAGGCAGTTCTGTCATCCGGATCAAGATCATTGAGCAGGCTTGAGAGTTTATGGGCATGATGCGCCAAACCCTCAATCATTTGCTCTTGCTTGTCGATAGTAAGATGTTGAAATGTTTCTTTGGCCTGTTCTCTTGGTAAAAGCCTGAAAAGAATTATATCATCTTCTTCATCGAGGCTTTCTATGATTTCGGAAACATCAACAGGATCCATATCAGCGATCTGCTGACGCAAGGCCTTCCATTCTTTTTCGGAAATTAATTCCTGAAATTGATCAATAATTTCAGTCATGTTTGCACTCCTTACTCTTTTGAGCCGTAAGCAGTGCGAGACCACCCCTTACAGCTTGTTTAAATTAAGTTCTTTCGGTCAGGCTGATCAGGTTCGTCTTCCATGAGTTTGTAGGATTTATATTTGTGGCAAAAGTACGCTTTTTGATTTCAAAAGTGATAGCTGAGGCAATAAAAAAAAGCCGCAGGAAGAATTTTGCGACTTTTTTTAATTAGGGTGAGTATGCTATTTAATCATTTTCAGCGGCCAAAAAGCGTTCTGCTTCCAGCGCAGCCATGCAACCGGTTCCGGCTGCTGTTACGGCCTGCCGGAAAACCTTATCCTGTACATCGCCACAGGCAAAAATACCTGGGATATTAGTTGCCGTGGAATCTGATTTCGTTTTGATATAACCCGTTTCATCCATTTCCAAAACGCCTGCAAACAAATCGCTGTTGGGTTTATGTCCGATGGCTACAAAAAATCCATCTATGTCGATGGTTTTCTCTTCGTGGGTTTTATTGTTGATCAAAACAGCACCTTTGAGTGCTTTTACAAAACCTTTTTCTTCGCCAAAGAGCTCTTTGGTGTTATGATTCCAGAGCACTTCGATATTTGGGGTGTTGAGCACGCGTTTCTGCATGGCTTTGGAAGCGCGTAATTCGTCACGGCGGACAATTAGGTAAACTTTCCGACAGAGTTTGGCCAGATAAGTGGCTTCTTCGGCAGCCGTATCGCCACCTCCAACCACGGCAACGTCTTTGCCTTTGTAAAAAAATCCATCGCAGGTAGCACAGGCCGAAACACCGCCACCTTTAAACTTTTCTTCTGACTCAAGACCTAAATACTTGGCTGTGGCACCGGTTGCAATAATCAGTGTTTCCGCCAGCATTTCCTTCCCATCTTCATCCTTAACTTTGAATGGCCGAGAAGTGGTATCTACTTCTGATATCATTCCCCAACGTGTTTCAGTGCCGAATCGTTCGGCCTGAGCTTTGAGCTCTTCCATCATTTCAGGGCCTGTAATTCCTTGTGGATATCCGGGGAAATTTTCTACTTCGGTTGTAGTAGTTAACTGTCCGCCGGGTTGAGTACCCAGATACATAACAGGTTTAAGATCAGCGCGTGCAGCATAAATAGCGGCGGTATATCCGGCCGGGCCTGAGCCGATAATCAGACATTCAATTTTTTCCGGTGTATTGCTCATTTATCTTCAATTTTATGAATTTGGTTTGAGAGTGCTAAAATAATGCCATTTGTTGAAATAATGTTCAGAATTGCTAATTTGCCTGACAAGATGACTTCTTGCCGGGTGATATTTAAGCGATTTACCAGGAGCTGATTTTTTGTCAGTCTGTCTGACAGTATTTTTTGTTTGCGCAAGTGTTGAGATTGTATTAATTTTGCCTCGCGTTTTCGCAATCGGGGCGTGGTGCAGTTGGCTAGCATTCTTGCATGGGGTGCAAGCGGTCGCCCGTTCGAGTCGGGCCGCTCCGACAAACTGAAAATTAAGCGTTTACATCAGATGGTGTAAGCGCTTTTTT
>JAQVGO010000024.1 GCA_028696715.1 Bacteroidales bacterium | reverse complement strand
GGATTTGCTAAAAGCCACCTTAATCTGGTGAAGAAGTGGTGAATTTTGGATTGTAATCTGATTTGAATTATTTCATGTACTTTTGTGGACAGTATTTTTAAAAATTCAACCTATGAATTTATCCATATTGTTAGGAATGATAGGCGGATGGCAGATTCTGATCATCGTATTGGTTGTTTTATTGCTTTTTGGCGGTAAAAAGATCCCTGAATTGATGCGTGGAATGGGTCGCGGGGTGAAGGAATTTAAGGACGGCATCAGTGGCGAAGACGAAAAAAAGACTGACGAAGAGAAAAATTCCAAATAGCTGTTTTTACCTGATATTGAAACCGGTTCCGGCTGAATGATGGATTTTTTTGCTTGATTACTCAACACCAAGTTGTTAGTTACTTTTTATTCAAACCGGAAATTATGGTTACAAAGCACTTTAGTTTTGCGCTTAGTTTTATTTAAAATGCAGTCTTGTATGATCAAAAAGAGCCTGATCTTCCTCATATTATTATTGTTTCAGTTACCTGGTTTTTCACAATCAGAAATCGAACAGCTCCTGCGCGATTCGAGTGCTGTATTACCCGACAGCCTGATGGTTGCAGATAGCCTATCGACCATTTCAGAAGCTGAAGTTTCGGCTTTGAACAGTGGGGAAGGCATAGTGGATGATTCTCCGATAGTAAAAATGCTCGATAGTTTGTATCGTATCCGTTATTTTGGCGACAGTCTGTTGTTTGCCGATTCGATGGGCATGGATATGTATGGATTGAAAACAACGAATGTTCCGCAGTTTGCTGATAGCATTTACGAACAACGGATTGCCATTCTCGATCGCGAAACCCCTATTGATTTAACTTATAACAAGCATGTAAAGTCATTTATCGAGCTTTATGCCGGAAAAAAGCGTGAACTAACCAGTCGTGTGCTGGGATTGTCGTATGTGTATTATCCCCTGTTTGAGGAACTGCTCGATCGCTATGATATTCCACTGGAGATGAAGCACTTGGCTGTAGTAGAATCTGCTTTGAATCCGACAGCTGGTTCGCGGATGGGTGCCAAGGGTTTGTGGCAGTTTATGTATGGCACGGGCAAGGTTTATGATCTCAAGGTCACTTCATTGGTTGACGACCGCTACGATCCGCTCAAAGCTACCGAAGCTGCCTGCCAGCATATGCTTGATCTTTATGCCATTTATGATGACTGGCTTTTGGTGCTGGCAGCGTATAATTCCGGAGCCGGAAATGTGAACAGAGCCATTCGCAGGGCTGGCGGGTTAAAGAATTATTGGGCTATCTGGCCTTTCCTGCCCAGGGAAACAAGGGGATATGTGCCGGCGTTTATTGCTGTAAATTATGTGATGAATTATGCTCCCGAGCATCATATCTACCCCAAGTATCCAGGCATGATCATGCAGGGAACGGATACCGTTACAGTTCGTGAGGTATTGCATTTTGATCAGATTAGTGAGATGCTTAACGTTGAGATGGAGGACCTGGAGTTTTTTAATCCGCAATACAAAAAGGGAATTATTCCGGCTTCTGCCGAAAATCCTTATTTGCTGCGTTTGCCGATGGAATTTATTGGCACTTTTCTAAATAATGAAACATCACTTTACGCTTACAAAACACAAAAAGGAATCGAAAAGGAGAAACTGCTTGAAGAGATTAAAAAAGTGAGTGATCGCAGTCTCCACATCGTCAGAAGTGGGGAAAACCTTGGTTTAATAGCCCGTAAGTATCGCGTGAGTGTTAATCAACTCATGGCCTGGAATAATTTGCGCAGCACGATGATACGCCCGGGCCAGAAGTTGGTGGTTTATAGTTCGGGCGCACCTATGGCACAAGCCGGAAAGAAACCCGTGATGCGCTCTGCCACTTCCAGTACGCATGTGGTTCGTTCGGGTGAGAATCTTGGATTAATTGCCAAAAAATATCAATGCAGCGTAACAGATCTTCGCGAATGGAACAACTTGCGGGGCTCAACCATACATCCCGGCCAAAAACTCAGGGTTTATCCTCAGGCAGAAACTACGGCTCAAAATACTGAGACAGATGGTAAGTTCTTGATTCACACGGTTCGCAGTGGCGACACCCTTTGGGATATTGCCCGGGAATACGATGGTGTTACTGTGGATCAGATCAGACGGTTGAACAAACTTGGAAATACGGCGAGAATAAAGCCCGGACAAAAGCTAAAGATTACGCAAATTGGATAGTTCCGGCTGATTCTGTCTTACCTTAGGGTCTGCTGAAAAAGTCTGTCGTATGCCAGATTCGAGGCGACAAGACGAAGATGTATCGATATACTTCGAGTCGCAGGCAACACAGAAGATGGCGTGCGACAGGCTAGCCAACACATTGTTGTTGACATTTTAAGATTCATAATAGGCTTTAACGAAGTAGCTTGATTCAAATATTACACTGTACTGCATGGATTTTAGATGATTTCTCATAAAAACCTTGCAGTAACCACAATACAATAAATGGCGACTTAAATTATATCAATGTGTTAGGTGTTTTTCAGCAGACCCTACCTTATTTTTTTCTGACTTTATACCAGAGCAGCAAAACAGGACGTTGTATTATTAATAGAATTGCTGTTTTTGGAAATGTTTCCGGATTAGAGGGCAGGCATCAGCCATGAACAGTAATCACAAAATTCGATGAGCTATGAGACAGCTTTTTAAATGGACAGTAGTTTTTGTTATTTTGGTTCTTCTACAGTCGTGTGCCCAGCCTGAAGTACGCACGGCACGATCGGTTGGTGCAACCTCTGAAATCCTTGTTGTGACACAAAATCAGGAACAATGGGATGGAAAAGCCGGAGAGGCTATTCGTGCTTATTTTGCGCAGGATCAATATGGTTTGCCGCAAGCTGAGCCGCTTTATCGCATTGCAAATATTACTGTTTCAAATTTATCGGAGATGTTTAAAAAGCATCGGAATATTTTGGTGGTTGAGTACGACAAAAAACTGAAAGAGCCTGTCGCCGAAATGCGCACCAATTTATGGGCGCAGCCACAGCGCGTGTTTAAAATCACAGCAGCTGATGCGGATTCGTGGGTAGCAGAATTTGATGAACAAAAAGAGGGTTTTTTGAGCTTGTTTAATCAATCGGAACGCGAACGCCTGATGAATATCTATCGCCCAACGGCTGATTACAAGGTAATCAATGAAGTTGAGAAAACATTTGGATTTAAGCTGTTGATACCGGAGGGTTTTTATGTAGCCAAAAACGAAGGCAATTTTATGTGGATCAGAAAAGAGCTGGCAGATTATGGCCAGGGATTGATTCTTTATTCAAGACCTTACAGAGACACAGCAGACTTGAACAATTCGAAGCTTATTTCTGTCCGCGATTCTTTGCTCTATCGCCATATTCCTGGTCCTGTTGAAGGTTCGTTTATGTCAACTGAGAAGGAGTTTGTGTTGCCTCAAAGCAAAGTCGTTTTAAATTTTAGCACTTCCTATACCATCGAAACCCGTGGACTTTGGAATGTAGTAGGAGATTTTATGGCTGGCCCATTTTTAGCTTATACGATTGTGGATGAATCACATGGCCGATTGATTACGGTTGAAGGTTACGTTTATGCCCCGGGTAAAGATAAGAGGGATTTTTTAAGACAATTGGAGGCTATCTTATACACATTCGAATTACCTCAAAAAGAATCAGATGGTGAACAAGCAGACCTTGTCGAAAGGTAAGATTCTGATTGATTAGGGTAGTTTCTGAAGTCTGTTTCCATCTTTAAATGCAACAACAAATGCATCATAAATTCCATGTTGCGACCGAATGGTATTTCGTTTGCTGGCAGCATCATCGTATGTAGCAAATGATCCGATGGTGTAAATATAATAGCCATTGAAGATGTCTTCTTTGATTTCGCCGGCAGGCAGATTATAAGTTCTGGCCAGATAATCTATTCCTATTTTTGTTCCGTACCTTGCCCTGATCTGAACACGGTATTCTATTCCGTAGATCGTTCTTACGGGTGCAGGTTTTTCAGTCTCAGTTTTTACTTCTGATTTAACTGTTTTCTCCGATGGCTCCTCAATAGGCTGTTCGTTTAGGTCAAGCACATCTATTACTTTGTTGAAGCTTGTAACCTCCTGATCTGATTGCTTATCTGGCTGCACAGGCATCATCATATCCGGTTCAGCAATATGTAAATCGGGTTCTTCGGGTGCCAATCTGATGTTTTTTCCGGAGCTTGAAAAAGTATAAGTTAAACCCAGAGAGCTGTGATTGTATATATCGTATTTAAATCCTCCAACATGATTGTCCAGTTTATCTGAGTTGAGTGCCCTGTTGGCAGTTTCGAAGCGTAGTGCCCAGTTTGCATTGAGATGATAACTAAAACCAATACCGCCCATTAATAAGCCTTCAAGAGTCCGGCCTCCAATTCCTGATCCATTTCCAAATCCTTGTTTTGAAATAATTTTGTTGCTGCCCAATTCGTACACAGTGGTGTTGAAATTTGTAAGGCCGACACCCACTAAAAGATCAACGCCCCAGGCACGGTCAGAACGATAGCCATTTATCAGGTTGTTAAGATTGATAGCAAGGTTCATGTTAAATTCCAGAAGTTCGGTGTTGAAATATCTCTTCCAAGGCCTTCTTGTGCCAGCCAAACCGGTGTAAAGCATCTGACCTCTAAGCCGAAAAACAGGTGTAATGCTTCTTGCGAGCATTAAGGATCCACCAAACTTCCATTCGCTTTCGTAATTCATCACCGGATAATAACGGTATTGGCGGGTATCACCAAAAAAGAGTGAGGGACCTCCGCTTATAGTAAGATGCCAGGCTGGTTTAAAACTGTTACTTCTGAATTTAACAGAATGGTTGTTTGGTGATTGTGATGTGGTTTTTTGTTCTTTACTTGTGTTTTTGGAGTAGGTTGTTTGAGATAAGAGAAATGCTGGTGCTAAAAGAAAACAACTAACAAGTAATAATATGGAATAAAATGATCGATGGTTTTTATACATGCCGGTAAGTTGGATATATGTTTTCTAATTGAGACAATGATGCATCTTAAGCAGCTAAAATAGCTAAGATTAAAACTCGAATACAGTAGTATTGAAAAGGGTTATAAACAATTAGCTGTTTATAACCCTTTTCAACTATTGCCTTTTGCCAGCAAAGCTATTTTTCAATAGTTATCAGCCATTTTTCCAGCTCTTCCAGTTGAAGTGCCGGTATGTTGAGTTTGTTCTTTTTGCGTAATCCGTTGAGCTTTTGTAATAAACCGGAAGGTTTTTCTTCTTTAAGCATTTCAAGGCTCGACAGGCCGGTTTCAAGGATCAATCGGCCCCATTCTTCTGGTATTCCAAAACGCTTCAAATCGTTGGTATCCAGTGCTTTTTTGATCTTCTCAGGACGCATCTGAGGGAAGAAAAGCACTTCCTGAATGCTTGTTTGTCCGGTTAGCAGCATCACCAACCGGTCGATGCCAATTCCCATGCCCGAGGTAGGTGGCATACCAAATTCAAGTGCCCGCAGAAAATCCTGATCGATAAACATGGCTTCGTCATCGCCACGCTCAGATAGCTTGAGTTGTTCCTCAAAACGCCGGCGCTGATCGATCGGATCGTTGAGTTCGGTGTAGGCATTGGCAATTTCCTTGCCGTTGATCATCAGTTCAAAACGTTCAGTAAGCTCTGGATTGTCGCGATGGCGCTTGCAAAGTGGCGACATCTCAACGGGATAATCTGTGATAAAAGTGGGCTGAATGTAATGTAACTCGCATCGCTCACCAAAAAGCTCATCAATCAGTTTGCCTCTGCCCATGCTGTCGTCCACTTCAATTTCCAGCTGGCGGCACACCTCGCGCAGTTCGTTCTCGTTCATGCCCGAAACATCATAGCCGGTATGGGTTTTGATTGCTTCCAGAATTGGCACCCGTGCAAAGGGTTTTTCAAAGCTGATTGTTTTATCGCCTACTTTAACTGTTGTGCTTCCGGTGGTTTCCTTCACTACGTTTGCAAGCATGGCTTCCGTAAAATCCATCATCCAGCGATAATCCTTGTAAGCAACGTATATTTCCATCACCGTAAACTCGGGATTGTGCATGCGATCCATCCCTTCGTTGCGGAAGTCTTTGGCAAATTCGTACACCCCATCAAAGCCGCCAACGATTAATCGCTTCAAATACAGCTCATTGGCAATACGCAGATAAAGCGGAATATCCAATGCATTGTGGTGCGTTACAAATGGCCTTGCCGCAGCGCCGCCCGGAATGGGTTGTAATATAGGCGTTTCCACTTCCAGGTAACCATATGTATTAAAGAAGTTACGCATACTGTTGATTACTTTGGTGCGTTTAACGAAAGTTTCTTTCACTTCTTCATTTACGATCAAATCCACATAACGCATCCGGTAGCGTTGCTCAGGATCGGTGAAGGCATCATAAATTTTTCCATCCTTTTCTTTTACGATGGGCAGCGGTCTGAGTGATTTACTGAGTACCTTCAGCGAGGTGACATGTAGTGTGATTTCGCCCATCTGGGTAGTGAAAACAAAGCCTTCTACACCAATGATATCCCCAATATCCAACAAACGTTTAAAAACAATATTATAAAGACTTTTATCTTCTCCGGGGCAAATATCATCCCGTTTAAAATACAATTGAATTCTTCCGGTGCTGTCCTGCAATTCGGTAAAAGAAGCAGCACCCATAATCCGGCGACTCATAATGCGGCCTGCCAGACTGACCTGTTTGAAATTTTCAGGATTCTCGGGAAATTTTTCCAGAATTTCAGCTGCTGAAGTATTCACTTCGTAAGCTTCCTGCGGATAAGGGTTTATACCCATTTTAATCAATTCGGCCAGCGACTGCCGCCTCACCTGTTCCTGCTCGCTTAGGTTATTTGACATGCGTTTGAAAATTTCGGCAAAGATAGCTAAACTGCCTTAAATCATGGTGGATGTGATCAGTGGATTATTCGTTGAGGTAGTGAATTTTGCTGTATTTATTTTTGAATAAAGGTGTTATTATTTTCACATTAACTTAAATATTACTGTACAATTCACTGAAAATCTTGTAAATTCGCACAATTGATAGTTAATGTATTAAAACAATGGTTATGAAGAAATTAAGTTTTATCCTGGCAATGTTCGTTATGCTTGCTGCTTGTGAGCAAACACCAAAGCAAACACAAACACAGGAAGATCCCATGGAAACATTATTAAATAAATATGTTGAAGTGCCGCTAACGGCTGATGTAAGTCATCTGAGTACTGATGAGAAAGAAATGCTTAAGCTGCTGTTCGAAGCAGCTGCCATTATGGATGATATTTTCTGGATGCAGAATTTAGGCGAAAAAGCACCTTTTTTGGATGCGATCGAAAATGCCAGGGCAAGAGAATTTGCGACAATTAATTATGGTCCCTGGGACGAGCTGGACAACCAAAAACCTTTTTTGGAAGGTTTCAGCGAGAAACCCGCAGGAGCTCAGTTTTATCCTTTAGATATGACTGTTGAAGAGTTTGAAGCTTTTGATAATCCTGACAAAACAAGTCTTTACACCTTGATCAGAAGGGATGAAAATGGAGCTTTAAAAACAGTTTGGTATCACGAAGCCTATGCAAATGAGATTAGCCGTGCGGCTGACTTGCTTGATAAAGCTGCCGAACTGGCTGGCGATAAAGCCTTTGCTGATTATCTGAAGTTACGTGCCACTGCACTGCGCACAGATGATTATTTTGAGAGTGATATGGCCTGGATGGATGTGCGCGATAACAATGTGGATTTGGTGATCGGGCCAATTGAAAATTACACCGATGCCCTCTTTGGCTACAAAGCCGCACACGAAGCTTTTATTCTCATCAAGGACAAGGTGTGGAGCGATCGCCTTTCGCATTATGCTGCCTTTTTGCCTGATCTGCAAACCCAATTACCGGTGGATCAAAAATATAAAAATGAAGTGCCGGGCTCCGATGCCGACCTCAATGCATACGATGTGGTTTACTATGCCGGCGATTGCAATATGGCAGGCAAAACCATCGCCATCAATCTGCCTAACGACGAGCAGGTTCAACTGGAAAAAGGCACACGCAAGCTTCAGTTAAAAAACAGCATGAGAGCTAAGTTTGATCAGATTTTAATGCCGATCTCCAATGTGCTGATTGCTCCTGAATTGCGTCAACACATCAAGTTTGATGCTTTCTTCAGCAATACCATGTTTCACGAAGTGGCACATGGCATGGGCATCAAAAATACGATTGACGGAAAATCGACTGTTCGCAAAGCATTAAAGGAACAATATTCGCCCATAGAAGAAGCCAAGGCTGATATTCTGGGACTTTATCTCGTTACCAAACTCCATCAAATGGGCGAATACACCGATACAGAGCTGATGGATAATTATGTAACATTTATGGCAGGCTTTTTCCGCTCGGTGCGATTTGGAGCTGCCAGTGCACATGGCAAGGCCAATATGCTCACCTTCAACTTTTTTCGCGAAGAGGGTGCTTTTATGCGCAACGAAGAAGGCTTTTATGCCATTGATCTGGAGAAAATGATGGCCGCTGCCGAAAAGCTAACCGGCATGATTCTGAAGGCTCAGGGAGATGGGAATTATGAAACCGTAAAAAGCTGGATTGCAAACGAAGGTGTTGTAAAGCCTGAACTACAAGCTGATCTGGACCGACTCACCGAAGCCAATATTCCAGTGGATATTTTCTTTAAGATGGGACCTGAAATGCTAGGTTTGTAAGCTGTTCATTTTCGAACAACTTGCTGCACTCTGGCGAACAGAAATTCTTTGCCTGTGATAAATTAGTTTTGTTAATATGCTGAAAACAAATTTATTGCCTAGCATGGCATGTTTTCTGTTTAAAAATATTTTCTTGAATAATTTTTCAAATCATTAAAACTTATACATCTATGAAAAAATTGTTTTGGCTGATCGCTTTCGCATTGATGGCCAATCTAGGGAAAGTTTATGCCGATGAAGGTATGTGGTTGCCCATGTTTGTTGAGCGACTGAATTATGCAGATATGCAAAAATCTGGTTTACAGTTATCTGCCGACGAAATTTACAGCATCAACAATGCCAGTTTAAAGGATGCAATTGTTGGATTATCGACCAGTCCAACACCTTCGGGCTTTTTCTGCACCGGCGAGATTGTTTCTGATAAAGGCTTGTTATTTACAAATCATCATTGTGGCTACGATATTATTCAGCAACACAGCAGCCTGGAACACGATTACCTTACCAATGGATTTTGGGCTAAAAGTTTGGACGAGGAACTTCCTAACGAAGAACTCACCGCTTCGTTTTTGATTCGCATGGAAGATGTTACTGACAGCCTGATGGCTGATGTAACTGATGAAATGACTGAGCAGGAGCGTACAGCAGCTATCCGTGAGGTGAGCAATCGCTTGAAGAAAGCTGCCGGCGAAGATGGCAAATACAATGTAGTTGTTAAAAGTTTCTTCGAAGGAAATGAATATTATATGTTTGTTTATGAGGTTTATACCGATGTAAGATTGGTTGGAGCCCCACCTTCATCCATCGGAAAATTTGGTGGTGATACCGACAACTGGATGTGGCCTCGTCATACAGGCGATTTTTCCATTTTCAGGGTGTATAGCGCACCAGATGGCAGCCCTGCTGATTATGCTCCCGAAAATATCCCGCTCCAACCCAGGCATTATCTGCCCATCAGCCTGGATGGGGTTAAAAAAGACGATTTTGCGATGATCTGGGGTTATCCCGGTGGTACTGACCGATACCTCACTTCTTATGGAGTTAACTTCCTGCTTGATGATCAGTATCCGACCATTATCGAAATGTTTGGCAAGAAGCTGGAAACCTGGAAAGAATTTATGGATGCCGATCAGCAGGTGAAGATTCAGTATGCTTCAAAATATGCTGTTGTGGCCAATACCTGGAAGTATCTTATCGGGCAAACGCGCGGTTTGAAACGACTGGATGTTGCCGGACAAAAGGCCGAACTGGAAGCTGAATTTACCGCATGGGCAACTGCCAATCCTGATCGACAGCAAAAGTATGGAGAGGTGTTATCAACACTCCAAACGGCTTATACGCAGATGAGTGGCTCTATCGAACCTTTCCTCTATACTAATTTTGCCGGTCTTGGCGGGGCCGAAATCGTTGGGTATGCCAATAATTTTAACGGATTAGCCGGACTTTTAAAACCTGTCGAAAAAAGTGAGTTGCCCAAAGACAAGGAAATGGCAGCCAAAATGAAAGCTGATCGTGAAGCAGAAGCCAAAAAGGCTGCAGAAGCACTCAAAGAAGGTGTGACCGAGCATTTTAAAAACTATTATGCACAGGCCGATCAAAAAGTGTTGAGCGAAATGCTTTGGAAGTATTATCAAAATGTTCCGACAAATTTGCAGGTTCCGTTGGTATATCAGATGTTTAATAAATACAAAGGCAGTTTTGAAGATTATGCTGCTGATCTTTTCAAGAACTCCATTTTTGGTAGCGAAACAAGGGTGATGGCTTTTTTGAATGACCCCGATCTGCGCACTCTCGAAAAAGATCCGGCATTGGAGCTGGCTAATGCCTTTATGGGAAAGATGATGGAAGTAGCTGGTGGTTTTCAGGCCGGACAAGCTGCACTTAGCGAAGCAGAACGCATGTATATGGCAGGATTGCGTGAGATGAATCCGGACAAGGTTTTCTATCCCAATGCCAATTCCACCATGCGCATGACTTATGGCAGTGTGCAGGATTATCAGGCCGCTGACGCCATCCAGTATAATTATTTGACTACCTCGGCCGGAATTTTGGAAAAAGAAGACCCGAATGATGATGAGTTTATTGTACCGGATTATCTTAAAACACTGATCGAAACCCGCGATTTTGGTCCATACGGTCAGGATGGGGAACTGATTATCTGCTTCCTGAGCACGAATGATATCACAGGAGGTAATTCTGGTAGTCCTGTAATTAATGGCAAGGGCGAACTGATTGGTATTGCCTTCGATGGCAACTGGGAAGCTATGAGTGGTGACATTGCTTTTGAGCCGGCCCTGCAACGCACTATCAATGTAGATATCCGTTATGTGTTGTTTGTGATTGATAAATATGCCGGTGCTACTAATTTGATAGATGAGCTAACAATTCACAAAGCTGAACCACAACCCATCCGCACCGAAACGGTCGAGATGTAAGCTTTTGATAAATTTAAAGAGAAAGGAACAGCTTCGGTTGTTCCTTTTTTTTGTAAAAGAAAAACAGGAGCTAACCCAACTCCTGTTTTCTCCCGTTTATGGGATAACCAAACAACCCTTGCCAAATTAGGTTATCTTGAATAAGCAACAACAGTAAAAACTGATCCTGCTCAATAACCTGCAGGGCGAACAAAAGAGACCTTAGCTGGTCGGCTTGTTTTCGGGCTTGTTGTGAACACAGTTGCATATCATGCAAAGCGTAAAACTAACAGCTGCCAAACACATCAGTATCATCGATACAATACAAATATTGATATCGACAAATAACCAACCTGAAACCATAACGATAATGCTCAACAATACAGAAATTAATCCAATACGTGAGGCTATTTTAGCAAATTTGCACATAATCATATATTTTACTACAAATTTAAGCCTGCAACCTCAGCCCATTACAGAGGTAGTTGTGATAATATGCACAGCAGAACTATGATCTATATCACAAATTTGTATCTTTACTGAGCCAAATTAAAACTGTTTTTGTTATGGATCTTCCCGGCCAGGTTAATTGTGAAACATGTCGTATTCGTTCCTGTGCTGTTGAAGTGCTTGATCAGCAAGAGCTTGATATTCTTAAAACAAATTGTGCCGGCGCAGTATATGCCCGCAATGAGCGTATTTTTCAGCAGGGATCGTTAACTTCAAATATTGCCTACGTTAAAACAGGCTTGGTCAAAATTCACAAGAACGGTCCGTCAAAGGATCAGATTCTTAAACTGGTGAAACCACCTCGATTTATTGGCATCCCGACAGTTTTAGGGGATAAGATTAACAATTACTCTGCCACAGCACTTTTGCCCACTACTGTTTGTTTTATTGTAACGAGCACTTTCAAAACCCTGATCATGCGAAATGGCAGGTTTGCCAATGAGGTGATCAACAGCATTTGTCAGGATGAGCTTACGTTTTATGATCGTTCTATCAATCAGATGCAGAAACAGATCCATGGCAGGCTGGCTGATGCCCTGCTTTTTTTGGCCGATGAAATTTTTGAGGCCGACAGTTTTGATCTGCCCTTGTCGCAAAGTGATTTAGGCGATTATATTCATGCCACACGCGAAAGTGTGACGCGAACCCTTGGTCGGCTCAAAGCCGATGGATTGATTCAGGTGAAAGGCAAAAATATTAAGCTGATTGAGAAAGATATGCTCCGAAAAATCAGTAAATTGGGATAAGTGGCATCAGGATGAACTAAAACCAGGCTTGATTGCCCTAATTCACTAATTTTGCAGCCTGACAATTTTATGAAACACTATCTGTTTTTTGGTTTTTTATGCTTGCTTTTTATTAGTCCTGCTGTGTTGGCACAAAAAACCGTCATTCACATCGAAAGGGCTAAAAGAGCCAATTATGATGCCCGTCTCGGAAAAGATGTGCAGCGGTTGGTAGGCGATGTAATCCTGCGGCAAGACTCTACACTCTTCTATTGCGACAGTGCCTATCTGAACGAAAAAACCCGCAACTTTGATGCTTTCGGCAGCGTACATATCAATGTGAACGACAGCATGGATATATATTCTGACCGGCTGATATACAATGGTGATACCCGCATTGCCGAGCTTTTTGACAATGTAAAACTAATTGACGATTCAACAGTTCTCGAAACGCAATATCTCCTGTATAATCGCATCACAAAGCTTGCCCATTACCCCAATAATGGCAGAATTACGCAGGGCGAAAAAGTGCTTACCAGTGTGAAAGGGTATTATCAATCGGATATCAAAGAGTTTTACTTTCGAAAAGAGGTAGTGCTGCTTACGCCCGACTATGAAACTTACTCAGACACACTCGTTTACAATTCAAAATCGCAGATAGCCTGGTTTTATGGACCAACGGTGATTCGCAGCGACGAAAACACTCTTTATGGAGCTTATGGCTGGTACAATACCTTGACCGATCAGGCTTACCTTACCAAGCGACCAAGCATTTACACCATGGAGCAAATGGTGTATGCCGATACCATGTTTTATGATCGAAACACTGGTTTTGGTCGCGCCGGCGGACATGTGGAGGTGGTGGATACCAATTATCAGGTTATTGTGAAGGGAGCTTTTGGGCAGTTGTGGGAGCACGAAGGCAAATCATACGTTACGGACAGTGCTATGGCCGTTTCTTATGATTCGGGCGACTCGCTTTATATGCATGCCGATACGCTGTTTTTGTATTTTGATAAAGAGCGTGAAGCCAAAAAGATGGAAGCCTATTATGGCGTGAGATTTTTTAGAACCGATCTGCAGGGTGTTTGCGACAGTCTTTCCTATCTGATGTCGGATTCTACCATTCGCATGTACCGCGATCCGGTGCTGTGGTCTGATCAAAACCAGCTAACCGCCGATTCGATTCATATCATGATGACCAACAAAGCCCTCGACAGTCTTGTGATGTACAACAATGCCTTCATCGTTTCGCGCGACAGCATCAAAGGCTTTAACCAGATCAAAGGCAAGGATATGATTGGTTATTTCGAAGAAAATGAACTTGACCGTATTGCCGTGGAAGGCAACGCCCAAACGGTGTATTGGGTACGCGAAGAGGACAAGAATCTGATTGGAATTAATCTGGCCAAGGCAAGCCGGATGCTAATCAAATTACTCGAAAGCCAAATTAATGAGATCATCTACCGCTCCAGTCCCAATGAGGTGATGTATCCCGAGAAGGACTTACCGCCAAGCGAAGAAAAACTCAAGGGATTTAAATGGCTCGATGCACTGCGACCAACGGATAAGATGGATATTTACCGTGATGTTCACAAAGAATAACCCCGGAGAACAATAGGGATTATTGACCGGAATTGTCTATTTCGGGTTTTTTAGCAAACCCTCATTAGCATGAAATTAGTTGGCCTGCTGACTGAAAGATAGTCTGTTACAGGTAATTCCATATGATCATAAATCAGTAGAATTTCATTCTGAAATATTTTTTATTTTTGCGGCATTAATCAAAGTAAGCAACAATGAAAATATAATTTCTTCCCCATTTTTAGATAACGGCTGATCCTCTGCATGGATTGACCTGTCTTGTTTTTCACCCAATGGAAGATATTATGCTTACGATTCAAAATTTATCCTATACACATCCCGACAGTGCATTGCTGTTTAGCGACATCAGCCTCACCCTGAATCCTTTGGAGAAAATTGCCTTGATTGGAAATAACGGAACCGGCAAATCAATTCTCCTAAAGATCATTGCAGGGATTTTGATGCCATCAAACGGAACTATTCAGCTGGATGCCAGGCCGTATTATGTGCCTCAGCAATTTGGTCAATACAATAAGCTTAACATAGGCGAGGCTTTGGGTATTGACAAAAAACTAAAAGCACTTCACGAAATTTTGGCTGGAAACATCTCAGAGCAAAACTACGAAACACTTAATGATGATTGGGCCATAGAAGAACGCTGCAACAATGCGCTAAATTATTGGAAACTAAGCAATTTAGACTTAGACGAAAAGCTGGGAAACCTGAGTGGAGGCCAAACGACAAAAGTTTTTTTGGCAGGCATAGGTATTCATCAGCCTTCGTTGGTTTTGTTGGACGAGCCCAGCAATCATCTGGACAGTGAAGGAAGGGAGCTTTTGTATGACTTTATTCGAAATGCCAGGCAAGCACAGATTATTGTCAGTCACGACCGGAAATTGCTGAATCTTTTACACAGAACCTGCGAACTAAAAAAGAACGAAATCACAGTTTATGGCGGTAATTACGATTTTTATGTCAGTCAAAAACAAACAGAGACCGAAGCACTTACCCAGGATATTCGCAACAAAGAGAAAGCCTTGAAAAAGGCCAAAGAAAAGGAACAACAAACCATCGAACGTAAGCAAAAATCAACTGTGCGGGTTAAAAAGAAAGCCGTGAAACTGGGTCTTCCGAAGATCGCAATCAACACCTTGAAAAATAGTGCAGAAAGAAGCACTGCCAGGATTGCAGAGGTTCATGCCGGGAAAATCGGAAACGTCAGGTCGGAGCTTCAGAGCCTGCGTGCCGGTCTTTCGGCGGCAGATCAGATGAAATTCAATTTCGAAAGTTCCGGACTTCACAAGGGCAAGAAACTCTTGATTGCAGACCAGATCAATTATGGTTATGAACAGCAGGAATATCTCTGGAAGGAAAATATAAACCTACAAATCGTGAGTGGGGAAAGAATTGCCATTCAAGGGCCAAACGGATCCGGAAAAACCACACTGATCAAATTGATCCTGGGTGCCCTGGAACCTAAAACCGGACAGCTTTTTCGGACAACAGGCAATTCGGTTTACATCGACCAGAATTACGCACTCATTAATGCTGATCTGAAGGTTTACGAGCAGGCGCAATTATTCAATACCGCCGCATTGCACGAACACCAGATAAAAACCAATCTGAACAGGTATTTGTTTGCGAAAGATGATTGGGACAAATCGTGCGCTGTTTTGAGTGGTGGCGAAAGGATGCGATTGATGTTGTGCTGCCTGAGTTTGAGCAATCAGACTCCGGATATGATTGTGCTTGACGAACCGACCAATAATCTCGACATCCAGAACATAGAAATACTAACCGGGGTGATAAAAGATTATCAGGGAACTTTGCTGGTTGTTTCGCATGATACTGTCTTTTTAGAACAGATCAATATCGGGCGAATTTTCCGGCTTTGATGACGAACCTCAACAAACAAGGAAGCCCTGTTTGCAGGCCATAAAGATTGATTGACCTGCGCTTTCGAAAACAGAATCTTTGATAAATCTGCACTTGTTTGAAGCCTTGCATTGATTTTTTTTACTTTTAGGCCTTAGAATACACTTTAGCCAATTAATGATTAAAGGCTTACAGCCAATAGGTAAAAAGATAAAGAAAGTATGAAATACGAAGACAATCCCAGGAGCATAAAATTTCACGTAAAAAAATATTTACTTGCAAACAGAAGATTTTTCGAAGGAAAGAAAGTTGTGGATTTTCCGGCAGGAAACGGAGTGACTTCCAGAATTTTAAAAGACATAGGTGCAGTGCCAATACCATTGGATTTATTTCCTGAGTATTTTGAGGTAGAAGGCCTGAGCTGTGAAAGGGCTAATATCAGAGAAGGGCTTCCATTAGAGGGTAGTTCTGTTGATGCTTTGATTTGTCAGGAAGGGATAGAACATTTTAGCGATCAGTATGGCGCAATGAAAGAATTTAGCAGGGTGCTCAAAATCAACGGGACCTTGTTAATAACAACCCCAAATTATTCCAATATTCGTGCCCGCCTGAGTTATTTTTTATCAGAAAGTGAAAGGTTTAATTCAACTATGCCACCCAATGAATTGGACAGCATTTGGATGTCGAAACAGGAGATTACTAATGAAATTTATTTCGGACATATCTTTTTAATTGGCATTCAAAAGCTGCGGGTGCTGGCAAAGCTTTCAGGTTTCAAAATAAAGAAATATCATTTCACACGAATTAAATCCACTTCTTTGATACTGTTGCCATTTTTTTATCCATTCATTTTGCTTTCCAATTGGATTGCCTACCAAAAAAACTTACGAAAGAACAAGGATTATAGCAAAGAGATAAAAAAAGAGGTTTACGGCGAAATATTTAGGTTAGGCATCAATCCAAGGGTGTTGGTAGGCGGGAATTTAATGATTGAATTTGAGAAAGAGCAGGATTTTAGCACTGTGGCTCAGGGATTAAGAAGCAGGCATAAAGAATTTGGAACAACTTAGTTTTGTGATTGATTCATCTGTTAACTAAATATTTAGTGGATGAATTTAATTTCATTTGGAATTATTTTGGACTTTTCTTGACCAATAGCATAATCTTCTGTACTTTTGGACAAAATTTGACCAATGAGTGAGCAAAAGCTGTACAAGACTTTTGGCGAACATCTCCGCATTATCAGGGAAAAGGCTGGTCTTACCCTCAAAGAAGTAGCAGCGCATATAGAGATTGATATTTCTTTACTGGCAAAAATTGAGCGTAATGAGAGGCAACCGACAAAAATTCTCATTAAAAACATTGCCCATTTCTTTAAGATGGACGAAAAGGAGCTTTTTAATGAATTTTTAAGTGACCAAATTGCGTACAGAATAATAGAGGAGGATGCGGATGTGAGAGTTTTAAAAGTAGCAGAAGAAAAAATTAAATACGGAATTACTAAACATAAATAACATGCCAGAATTATTAACAATCAAAGAAGCAAGCCAATGGGCTACTGAATATTTAGACAAAAATGTTACGACTTCTAATATTTCTTATTTAATACAATACGGTAGAGTCCGGAAAATTGGTGATAATGGGGCAACACAGGTGTTAAAAGAGGATTTGGTAGAGTATTATAAAGGATTTAAAAAATCCAGGCAAGAAGAATGGAAAGAAAAACTTGGGAAGGATTTAAATTGGGCCTTATCCTTCGATCAGTACAAGGAATCTGAAACAACAAAACATGTTCATAGACTTCATCCTTACAAAGGAAAATTTATCCCACAGCTTGTCGAATATTTCTTGGATGACCATAAAGATAGCTTTAAAAAAGAAGTTTATTTCAATCCAGGCGACATTGTTATGGATCCTTTCTCTGGCAGTGGAACAACAATGGTTCAAGCTTGCGAATTAGGCATACATGCTATTGGTGTTGATGTTTCAGCCTTTAATACAATGATTGGAAATTGTAAGGTTGAAAAATATAACCTTGTCGATGTTCAAACAGAAATAAATAGAATTTCACTAGCACTGAGCAGGCTTATTGCTGATTCAAATGCTGTAGAATTTGAGGATAAACTACTTCAGGAGCTATATGAGTTTAATATTAAATATTTTCCTGTGCCCGAATACAAGTATAAGGTCAAGAGAAAAGAAATTGATGAAAAAGCTTACGGTGCCGAAAAAGAAAAAGAGTTCTTACCAGTTTTTAATGAGTTAGTTAGAAAATATAATATTAAACTTCGACAGGAGAGAGAATCTACATTTCTTGATAAATGGTATTCACAACATATCCGTGAAGAGATAGAGTTTGTATATAATGAGATCAAGAAAATCAGAAATCCTGAAACTAAGAGAATTATTAGCATTATTCTAAGTAGGACAATTAGGAGTTGCCGGGCTACAACACATGCTGATTTGGCCACCTTATTTGAACCAGTCACAGCAACGTATTATTGTAGTAAACACGGAAAAATATGTAAACCACTGTTTTCGATACTGAAATGGTGGAACACCTATTCAAAAGACACAATTAAGCGGCTTGTACAATATAACAAACTAAGGAAAGATACATTTCATACTTGTTTAACTGGTGATAGCAGGAATATAGATATAATAGTTCAACTTCAAGAAATTAATCCTGAATTTGCTGAATTAATTAAAAAACAAAAAATTAAAGGAATTTTTTCATCACCCCCTTATGTTGGATTAATAGATTATCATGAGCAACACGCTTATGCATATGATCTTTTTGGTTTTCAAAGACAAGACGAGCTAGAAATTGGCCCGCTTTATAAAGGACAGGGAAGAGAAGCCAAAAAAAGTTATATTAAAGGTCTTAGTGATGTTTTGAATAACTCAAAGAAATATCTCGTTGACGATTATGATATTTTTCTTGTGGCAAATGACAAATACAATATGTATCCGACAATTGCAGAAAATGCCGGAATGCAAATCGTTAATCAATATAAACGACCTGTATTAAACCGAACTGAAAAAGATAAAGGTGCTTATTCTGAGATAATTTTTCATCTTAAAAATAAATAGTATGAAGAAGTTTGAAATACAGTATGTAAGCAGGTATTATGAAGAAAAAAATTACTATACAGAAATAATATCCGCAAAAACAGAAGCTAACGCATTAAAAAAATTTGCAAAATTGTTAGGGTGTGATGATTATAAGAAATTATTAGACCCAATGTTCCATTGGGAAGATGGTTCATTTATTTCACGATTCAAGTGTATTAATGTAGTTAAAGAAACTGTTTGTCTTCATTGTAATGGTACAGGAAAAAAATATTTATCAGAATAAAAAAATGTCACTAATGAATCAGCAAATTCAGCAAGTTGAAACCGTTTTACGAAACGCTTTAAGACATAAATTTCAAAACTATAATCCTGAACCATCAGTGATGCCTTTCCAAACAAGGTTACTTGGTCAAGACAGAATGGCACTTTTTTCGTTTATCCATTCACTAAATACAAATTTTGGCACAACAATATTTGAGCCAGTTGCATTGGCAATAGCCTCATCAAAATTCAAGGAAGTAAAGTCTCAGGCAACCGCTGGATTTAACATTAGTGAATCTGCACAAAGAGTTATTCAGGATATAATGGATGACCTGACTGCTGCAAAAAAGAAACCCTTAAAAGAGGAAGAAATAAAAGCTATCAGAAATGTCTGTAGGTCAGGAAAAATTAAACCAGTTAAGCCAACCAAGGTTGATGTTTGGCTGAAATCATACGATGATGAACTGTATCTTTTTGATATTAAAACAGCTAAACCAAACAAGGGGGGCTTTAAAGAATTCAAAAGAACTTTACTTGAATGGACTGCATGCATTTTGGCTGATAATCCTAGTGCAAATGTAAATACACTAATCGCCATTCCATATAATCCGTATGAACCAAAGCCATATTCACGTTGGACCATGGCTGGAATGTTAGACTTAGATAATGAATTGAAAGTCGCTCAAGAATTTTGGGATTTTATTGGAGGACAAGGTGCATACACAGCCTTACTTGATATATTTGAAAGAATCGGTTTGGAATTAAGACCAGAAATTGATGCATATTTTGCAAGGCATATCAAAAAATAGCCCACGCTTCGTAATTAAGGGCATTTGAGGGTTGCACGTGCCAATGCTAAAATCTAAACCCGTAAAAGAGTCTTACTTGCCCCGGCACATAACAGCCAGGAAAGGTGTAGCAATTGAAAGGAAATGGAATCCTTGATCGAGACTCCCAAAACCCTAAAAACGACCAATTCAAATCCACATAACCCACTATGCCAGTCGAAAAAACCCCATGCGGAGATTAACACCTTCAATCTAAGCATATTTTGCGGAGAATATTTCGTTTGCGGAAAATAAAGCGTATATTTGTCGCATAAATTGCGGAGAATGATAATCTATATACACGAAAAAGCAAACTGGACAGACTTCAGCTGGGACAACCAGAAAGTGATGAAAAAACTTGCTGAAGCCAGAAATCAACAGGGCAGACTTCTTGGTAAAATGGAATCACTTGGATTTGATTTGCAGAATGAAGCGGTTTTGAATACGCTGACCTTAGATGTAATAAAATCATCTGAAATCGAAGGCGAGTTTTTGGAAATTGAACAAGTACGTTCTTCAATTGCCCGTCGACTGGGAATTAGTATTGCTGGAGCATTGGAATCGGAACGCCATGTTGACGGAATAGTTGAAATGATGCTTGACGCTACACAAAGCTATGAATTGCCTTTGACAAAAGACAGATTGTTTGGCTGGCATGCAGCTCTTTTTCCAACAGGCTGGAGTAATCTCTATAAGATCACTGTTGCTGACTGGAGAAAAGACACAACTGGTCCAATGCAAGTGGTATCGGGACCTTTGGGAAAAGAAAAAGTTCATTATCAAGCTCCGGCTTCAGACAGAATAGAACCAGAAATGACAAGATTCTTAGACTGGTTTGAAAATGAGGAAAAAACAGATTTGGTTCTAAAAGCAGCTATAGCTCATTTATGGTTCGTGACAATCCATCCATTCGACGATGGAAACGGGCGAATTGCAAGAGCAATTACGGATATGACATTGGCACGTTCTGACAAAAGTATCAGGCGATTCTACAGTATGTCTGCACAAATTAGGGTTGAAAGGAAGCAGTATTATGAAAAACTTGAAAAAACACAAAAAGGAGATTCAGATATAACAGCATGGATTTTGTGGTTTTTGCAATGTTTAATAGATGCTATCAACTCCACCAAAGAAACTTTATCACATATTTTTCACAAAGCAGAATTTTGGAAAATCCATTCCACCACAATCCTAAATGACAGGCAGCAAAAAATAATAAACAGACTACTTGATGGATTTGACGGAAAGTTGACAAGCTCAAAATGGGCGAAAATTAATAAATGCTCTCAAGATACCGCGCTTAGAGATATTCAAGATTTGATAATGAAGGACATCTTACAAAAAGAAGCAAGCGGCGGACGAAGCACAAATTATGAACTGCGGAACATTCACCGGGGCTAATTAAAAGAAATGCCAGGCGGCAATAATGTATAAAAATAACAGCCGGAACAGTAGTATATTTATGGGTTTTAACCCCGGCACTGGTGCGGATTTGTAATCCGTATCCTGAAAAACAAAAAACACCGACATAAGATTCTTTTATTTTCCTTTGACTGGACAAAGGACCAAAGCTCTCGTTATGCCGCATGTTAAAAAAACAAAATTAGACATACTTGTTTTATATACTATAAAGATATACTTTTGATGTATTAATACTTTAAAACATGAAAACAGTATCATTAAAAATTGACGATGCGATTTTTGGAGAAACAGAAAAAATTCTTTCAAAAATTAAAAAACCTAGAAACAGGTATATCAACGATGCAATTGAATATTACAACCGGATTCAAAAACGTGCGATTTTAGAAAAAAAACTACAAAAAGAATCTGATTTAGTTAAAGCAGATTCAATGGATGTATTAAAAGATTTCGAGGAGATTGATTATGCCGATTAAACAATATGAAATCTGGATTGCAGATTTAAATCCACAAATCGGGACAGAACCAGGAAAAACAAGACCTGTTCTCATTGTTCAGACAAATCTTCTTAATCAAGTCCCGCATCCATCGACGATAATTTGTCCGATAACGACAAATGTTAAGAAGGATTCGGATATCTTACGCGTGCACATTAAAAAAGGAGAAGCAAATTTACATCAAAACTGCGATATAATGATTGACCAAATCAGGGCAATTGATAATAAGAGACTTGTTAAAAAAGTTGGAGATTTACCAAAAAACCTGATTGATTCTATCAAAGAAAACTTAATGATACTAATTGATTTAGAGTAATATCGGAAGACAATTAACAAATTAAGATCTTAATGAGTTTCTTAAAAAAATGGAGGCAAAATGGGATTTATACCAATTACGATTAACAGTTACATAAAAAAGCACCTGAAAAACAATCCAGGTGAAAATGAAAAAGATTTAAGGAAACGACTCAATTCTGCGCTGACAGACTATAAAAAAGGAATTAGATGTTCCTGTGGAAATGATATTTGGGTAATCGGTTCTGCGTCAGTTGGGAATAGTTGTTTTACTTGTATTACAGGAGAAAGTTACCCGACCGACGATTATGAAATTGAATCAGCAATAAAAAAAAGAGAAAACACAAAAGGTCGAAGACATATTGACGAAATTCCCCCTAATAAAATTGCAGGGTTTTTTGATGATGATGGATATGAAATCTATACGGAGTTAATAAAAAAACCATCCTTATGTATTACTTGTATAAACGACGATAATCCAAATGAAGAAATACTTTGCAACATGACTCGCTACGACCAAAAAGATGATAAAACTTTTAAATGTTTTGCATATAAAGCAAGAAAAAGCTGACAAAGAAAGAAAAAACACGACGGCATACGCGTTATATTTTATTGCCAAGATAGTACTGCAGTCAACGACTGTGACTCGCTTCAAACTTCATCACGGTTTGACAGTAACGTCGGCAACAAAAACATACCGCCAAACCGTTAATCCCCCACCTCTCCCTAACCCTCAAAACGACCACTTCAAATCTATATAACCCGCCATACCGCCTTTGCCCCAGCGCTCCTGATCGCCACTCACGAAGGTTTGCAGCAGTATGCCCAGGTCGAGGTTGGTAACCAGCGACCAGCTGATGCCGGGCAGGGCGTAATACAACTGCTGATCAGGCATAGCCATGGCCGACACATTGGCCGTAAGGATGGGTGATAAAGGATAGGAAAGACTTGCTGTGAGGGCAAACTCGGCCAGTGAGAGGTTGTCGGCACGCAGGGGCTGGTTGAGGTTGACAAGCCTTGCCGGCTGACGGTTGTAGCCGCCATTGTACAGAACTTCGAACACCCCATAAAGCCCGCCAGCAAACAGATAATCCACCGAAACGGCTGCCACCATATTGGAAGGCTGCAGGCTGTCGGTTTTCTGCAGGTCGCTAAACCAGCTCACTTCTCCCTTAAAGCCAGCGCCGCCCAGGTTACCCGCCCAGCCACCACCCAAGGCCAGCCTGTTATGAAAATAACCACCCAGCACTTGTAGGTCGTAACCTTTTACGTTTACCCCATAATACAGCGCTGCCACGGCATTGCGGATATGGCTGGCAGGTGCCACAGCCAATTCGAGGCGCGACATCCCGCTCAGGTGATGCTGCACGCGCAGCGCATCGGCACCGGGGCGTTCCACATAATCAAAATCGAAAAACGAATAAGTATTGAAGAGATCATTGGGGTTAGAAACCAAATTGATGCCCCAGTTGATCCGCTGACGACCCAAACTCAACTCCCATTTGTTGTGCCTCCATTCCACATAAAACCTGTCGCTGCTGAACTGAAATGCTGTTTCGGGGCTTAGACTTCGGGCGATGGTGAGATCCATGAAACCTGCGTCCTGCTCCAGTAACTCCAGATAGGCCGGTGTGTCTCTGACGGTGGCACCCCAGAAAACCCGATTACGAAAGGATGCCTCAAACGACCAGCTTTCATGAGGCAACCAGGTAAGGTTGAGCCTGTTATGAATGATGTTGTTCCATACCGCCCTATCAT
Source organism: Bacteroidales bacterium (assembly GCA_028696715.1). Taxonomy (GTDB): domain Bacteria; phylum Bacteroidota; class Bacteroidia; order Bacteroidales; family F082; genus UBA5536. The sequence continues at coordinate 5,562 of JAQVGO010000024.1, read as the reverse complement.
CATCAAAGCTCCATGTAGCCGATGGCAGGCTTTTGAGGTAGCCGTTTAGCTGCAACTTGTGATCTTGCAGGTTTCTTTGTGCCATCAGTAGTTGGCAGCAAAAAAGTAGTAGAATCAGCAGTAATTGCCTGGCGATGTTCATTGCTGTCGTTTTTCATCACCTGCCACCGCACCATCTACCAGGGTGATCACGCGGCGGGCTCTCTCAATCACGCGTTGGTCGTGGGTTGAGAAGATCAGGGTGATATTTTCTTCGCGGTTGAGCTTTTCCATGATGTCGAGCAGGTTAAAGGCTGATTGGGTGTCGAGGTTGGCTGTGGGTTCGTCGGCCAACACAAAATCCGGTCGCGATGCCAGTGCCCTGGCCACTGCTACACGTTGCTGCTGACCCCCCGAGAGCTGAGACGGACGGGCATTGAGCCGGTCGCCCAATCCCACCTGTTCCAGTATCTCGCGCGCACGCTGATCGATCTTTTTTCTGGAATGTTTCTGAAGGAGCATGATAAACGACACATTCTCGATTGCAGTGAGCACAGGGATCAGATTGTAGGATTGAAAAACAAAGCCGATATGCTGTAGCCTGAAGTTTGTCAGCTGCCGCTCTTTTAGCGTGGTGATGTCTTTCCGGTTGATGAGGATCTGTCCGGAGCTTGGTTTGTCGAGGCCTCCCAGCATATTCAGCAAGGTGGTTTTGCCTGAGCCGGAAGGGCCTACTATGCTGGTGAACTCACCCTGATCGAAGGAAAGATCAACTTCGTGAAGGGCTTTTACCGGGACGATGGTTTCGTTGTATATCTTTGTGAGTCCGATGGTTTCTATTACAGCCATTGCGATGTATTTTAGGGTTATTATTCTTTTCTAACTGCTTCGGCAGGAACTAATTTAAGTGCTTTAAAAGCCGGATATAAAGCAGATAGCACGGCTATTAACAACACCATGATGGCAGTTTGAAAATAAAACTGCGGTTCCAGATCCGGATAAATCATATTGCCATATCCATAGATGGCGAGAGAATCACCTGCAAGGCCTGCCAGGTTAATTCCTTTGGTGCCAAGCCAGCTGATCAGCAGGAATCCTGACAGCATACCGGTTATCGCACCGGTAAAGGACAAGAACAGCGTTTCGAGCATGATCATCCGGAAAACATGCATTTTACTCATCCCAACAGCAATCAGCATTCCCAGCTCGCGTGTGCGTTCAAACACCGACATCAGCATGGTATTTAGGATTCCGAATCCCAAACCAAGGAGTATGATGAAAACCAGAAAAATAAGGCTTTGTGTGGTCATTTCCTGCATCATAAGTAGTTCTTCCGAAAGATTTTCCCAGGATCGCACCTCATAGGCAGGAAACTGTTGTTGTAATTGATTTTTAACCGTTGTGGTCTGATTGAAATCATTTAATATAAGAGCAATTTCGTGCGTAAGTGCTTCATCTCCAAGTAGGGAGTTGAGGTCGGATCGCCTCACAAAAACCGTCCCTTCGTCAAAGGCAAGTTCGATGGTTTTAAAAATCCCCACTACCTTAAACGAAGCAGCCGTGATGTCGCCATCCAGATCCTGGAAATTGATCACAACACGCGAACCCACATCAACCTTTAGTTTGTTGGCCAGTTCCTGCCCGATATAAACCGGATTACGTTTCACATCCTCAAAATAAGTTCCTTTCGTAAGCCAGCCTTTCAGATCGGTAAGTCTCTGCTCGGCCTCCGGTTTAATGCCGGTAATCTGGACTCCTGCCGAAACCTTGGCGGATGCGATCATTCCGTTGATTTTGGTTCGCTCAGTAAAATATTTTATTTCAGGTATTTGTGAGAGTGATTGTAATAGCTTTTGTGGTTTGTCAAGGTATTGATATACTTCTCCGTCGTGAACAAACTCGGGGTTATGAATTTGTATGTGCGACACAAAACGCTCAATCACATTGTTGAACCTTTGCTGAACAAAACCCATCGAGAAGGCCGAAGCCATCAAAGCAGCCGCCAGCCCTATCATTATGGCAATGAGTATGGTAAGGCTTCGGCTGGTGTTTCGCCAGATATTTCGCCAGGCTATTTTAATTAACATCATGCTTATTCATTTTTAGTTTCTTGCAGCCTTTAAAATATTCATCCTGAATACTTTTAATACAGGATACAATCCAATGATCAAGGTAATCAACAAAACCACAATTGCTTGCGAGCTAAACACCTCCGTGTCAAGCGCAAAGGGCATCACGGCTTCCATTCCGTATGCCTCGAACATGGCTTCCATTTCCTTTCCAAAGCGGATGGGATGATGGTGCATATACACAAGAATAGGTAATCCTCCGATAAGACCTGCAGCAACACCAATCAGGCTGATAAAGACAGTTTCCACGAAGGTGATCAATGCCAGCTGGCCACGCTTCATGCCTACGCTGAGCAAGATACCAAACTCGCGCTGCCTTTCGAGCATCATGGTGAGCACAGTTCCCAGGATTCCAAAGCCAACAACCAGATAAAGCATATAAATGATCAGCATGCCCGATGCCCGGTCGAGTTTAAGGCTTTGCAGCAGACTTGGCATCATCTGTTTCCAGCTCAACACCTTGAACCATTTCGGATCGAATTTTGCCCGCAGTTCTTGTGCCAGCTTATCGGTTTGCGTAAGGTCCTGGGGTGTTATCAACAAGGCTGTGAGTCGTTCTTCGGCTCCAAAAAGCTGTTGTGTGGCAGCAAGCGGCATATAAATCAGGCGATCGTTAAGGCGGGGCAGACTTATTTTTACGATTCCTTTTACAGGAAAAATTCCTGCGGCACTCATCCCCCGAAAGCCCTGCCCGACCAGAATAATTGAATCTCCGACCTGCATTTTAAGCCTTTGGGCAAGTCCTTCGGCCAGCAGAACCGACTGATCAGTTTTATCAAGCAGTGAACCTGCTATCAATTTATGACTTGTGGCATTTAATAGATTTTCTGCCTCAAAATCCACTCCGCGTAGCATCACGGGGCGTGTGGCCTGATCGGTAGCAGCAAGCATATACGATTCGAAACGAGGAACGATATAGGCTATATGGCTGTTTTGTTGCATGATTTGTTTCACGCTGTTATCAAACATAAAAGCATGATCCACAGATGGTTCGTCTTCATAAAGGCTGTCCTGCAATTGAATATAACCTGTTGAGAGCTTAACCATATTGTTGATCATCGCCTCGTGCGATCCTTTTATCATCGACTCAGCAATCAAGGCAAGGATTACGGCAAAAAATACTGACGAAGCTGTGATGAGTGTACGTCTTTTGTTGCGCCAGAGGTTCCGCCAGGCCAGTGTGATTAATAGCTTCATAGGATCTGATTTTAGGCGGTTAGCGTATCTTCTTCAGGTTTTGAATAGAGAAAAAACTTTGTTCGATCTTAGGCTGAAAGTCGATCACATGATTTGTTAGCACAGTTTTGTGCCCGGGCTTGTCGGCTGGCACCATCTCCATTACAGCAGGTATTTCTCTGCCTCCCAGCAGCTTAACATCCTTAAAATACATGGTTGAGACCAGTTCATCATCTTCATCATAATTTTCGATACGGACCTGAAAATAATATTCTTTGGCCACCCAAAGAAGTACCTTGCCGTAAACCACTGATGATTCGGGATGTGGGATCATTTCAATCTTCCAGCAATCGTAGCCATCAAGCTGTTCCTCGGCCAGGATGCGATGATCATAATCATCAAGTATGGTGCTTTCGCGTACCAGATCGTCATTGGTGAAGTCGCTGCCCATCCAGGATTGCGACATCATCGAAGGTGGCATCTTGATGGTGCGGTCGATATTAGGCAGATAATTCCAGATTTCTTTATCGCGTTTTAGGTAGCCAATGCCTTTGTCGCGTGCTGGTGCCGTGATAAAGATCAGGCTGTAATCGTTTCCCAGCGACCAGGATTTTAGTGTAATTTCGCGCGTGTAACGGGGTCTGATGGTTTGCATACTCACCTCAGCATACATGGCATCGCCCTTGGTGTGTTGTTCCATTTTACGGATGATATCTTTAACATCTTCCTGTGCTGTGAGGTTTAAAAATGTAGTCAGGCAAGAAATCAGAAGCAGAAGGAATTTTATATTTTTCATTTCTTAGGTTCGATTAGTACAGAACTTATATTTATTTAGTAAGTTGTTTTCGGGCTTCCCATTTATCCAGAAGCACCGGAATTTCCTGTTCCATAAACTTATAGAATTCAGCAGCTTCAGTAAGCCATTGCGACGTTTTATCTGCTTTACGGATGCGAAAATCCAGGCCTTTCATAAACATGGCATACATCGTGGACAAAACACCCGTTTTGAGCCGCATAATCTGCGACCAACAATAATCCGGTGCCAGCCGGTAGTAGGTTTTTCTGTCGCCGGGAAGGGTAGCCGCTTTGATCAGATTCATTGAAGTTAGCATTTTTACACTGGTGCTTATGGTGCTTTTACTTGCTTGTAATACTTCTGTAAATTCATCAAAACTAACGAGTTCCTTATCAGTAACGGCAAGATACCCAATAATCCTGCCCACCATGCGCGTTAGGCCTGATTGCTCCATAATCAGGCCGCACTCTTCAATGTATTCCTGACGGTTTTGTACGTGTTTCATCTATATTTTTATTTGGGAGTAAAAATAGTAAAATAAGTTCGATACAAACCGAACTAATAGAATATTTTTTCTTTCTGCTTGATTTTGTATATTTGCCTGTCATATATTATATTAACCAAATTCGACAATCATGGACGAAAACTTAACAAACATTTCAAGTAATCTGTCATCAGCTACTGAACTGATAATGGATTTTGCAGTCACATACGGACTAAAACTACTTGGTGCCATTCTGGCTCTTATTGTTGGCTTGTGGATCGTTGGGAAAATCAGTAAATCTTTACGTAAGCTTATGGAAAAACGAGAGATCGATCCATCCTTGCGTGGATTTTTAGGAACCTTTATAAGCATTATGCTTAAGATATTGGTAATCATCAGTGTGCTGAGTATGGTGGGCATACAGATGACTTCTTTTATTGCCATGTTGGGTGCTGCTTCACTGGCCGTTGGCTTGTCTTTGCAAGGTTCACTTCAAAATTTTGCCGGCGGGATCATCATTCTGATTCTGAAGCCCTTTCGTGTTGGCGATTTTATCGACGGGCTAGGACATATGGGAACTGTTGAAGACATTCAAATCTTTAACACCACCCTCAAAACAGTTGACAACAAAGTAATTGTTATCCCTAATGGTGCCCTGGCAAACAGTGCAATCACCAATTTTTCAAAGAAAGAAACCCGCCGGGTGGACTGGACCTTTGGCATTGCCTATGGCGACAGCTACGATAAAGCCCGTGAAATATTGCTACGATTAATAGAAGCAGACAGTCGTATTCACAAAGATCCGGAACCTTTTATTGCTTTGACCAGCCTGGGCGACAGCTCGGTGAATATTGTTGTTCGTGTTTGGCTTGATGCTCCCGATTATTGGGCTGTTTTCTTTGAAATGAATGAAAAGGTTTATAAAACCTTCTCCGAAGAAGGCATTAATATTCCCTTCCCACAAATGGATGTGCACTTGCATCAATCCAAATAAGATA
>JAQVGO010000127.1 GCA_028696715.1 Bacteroidales bacterium | reverse complement strand
ATCTACTCAAACCTCAAACCCTCCTTTTCCAGTTGTTTTTTAAGTGAGTTTACAGCTTTGTTAAGCGAGCGGACGTCTTTGCCTAGTTCGAAGGAGGTTTGTTGCAATTGTGCCAGAACCGTCAGGCTATTGGCCAGTTGCCGGCCTGAATCCAGTAACAACTGATCGCTGGTGGAGGTGTGTCGCGGCCCATTATGCTGCTGCCATTCAAGCCATTGATTATAGTTCTCAACGGCATTGTTGTAGCTGGTGGTAGCCTGATTCAGCAGTTCGACCTCCCTATTGTAGCGTGAAATCTCGAGGTTGTCCGATAGGTATTTGAGCCTTATATTCAGGGCTTCATGAGGAAAGTAATCGCGATGGATGCGTTGATACTCGGCCAGCATTTGATCCGTTAGATCAAGGGCGATATGCGTGGCTATTGAATCGGCAAAGTGAAAAGAGGCATTTGTTTTTTTGTTGTCAAATTTATGCAGGATAAAAGCCTGATGCGAAAGCGGCAGTTCGCTAAACTGCCAGATCGGATCGTACGGCATATGTGTGTGACGCATCTGTTCGGGCTTTACCATAAAAAATGCCGGATCGAAACGGGCTTCATAGCGTTTATTAATAATTGAACCGGCTGCCCAGGTTGGGTCGAAAAGCATCCATTGTCTGTCAATTTTTGCGGCTACCCAGGCATGTGGTATTGGGCTTATCATTTGCCCTTGCCGGGTATAGCCACCAATGGTATAGGACTTTATATTAAGTAATTGCAGCACGCTGTCCATAATGCCTGCATAGCCTTCGCAAACACCTTTGCGTTGTTTAAAAGTTCGTTCGATAATCATTTGCGGGCTTTCATTTCGTTTGCTTCCGTGCTGCCGATAGGCTTGCATATCATAGGTGATGTTGTTGCCCAGCCACCAATAGAGGGCGGCTGTTTTGTCTTCATCCTGCCGAAAGTTTTGATCAATAAATTCAGCCAGGTCTGCAATTTCCCTGAAAGCTGATTTCTCTTTCCTGAACGTGCTCTCAATGCTGCTCCAATCAGGTGGATCATCTGCAAAGGCAAGCTGAAACCCTGCCAGAAAGCCAAAAATCAATAGAATAAGCTGCCTTATCATAGCATAGAAACGTTGATTCAGCAGGCTTATTTTTTTTGCTTAAAAAGAAAAATCCCGACGAGTGCAATACTGCCGGGATTTAAATTATTTTGTATCAGTTGTTACTCAACCATTACAGCTTCTTTAACCGCTTTATGCGCTTTTGCTGATTTTAATACCGGACGATCATTTACGATCACCATTTCATCAATCAGGTTTTGAGCTCCAGCAAATTTGTCGATAATCAGCATTACATAACGAATATCCACATTGATGGTGCGTTGCAGCTCTGGCTCAAAGGCAATGTCGCCACTCATGGCTTCCCAGTTGCCATCAAAAGCCAGACCTATCAACCGGCCTTTGGCATCGATCACCGGGCTACCGGAGTTACCGCCGGTGATGTCGTGTGTGGTAAGCATATTCACTGTCATACTGCCGTCTTTGTTGGCATACGGACCGTAGTCTTCTGTTTTAATAATTTCCTTTAACCGATCGGGCACTACAAATTCCCAGGTGGTTGGATCTTCTTTATCAAGAATACCTTTGGTGGTAGTGATGAAATCATAATGAACAGCATCGGCCGGATAATAATCTTCGACGGTTCCATAGGTTAGTCTCAGGCTGAAATTGGCATTGGGATAGTATTTTTTGTCAGGTTGCATCTGGCGCAAACCAGCCATAAACAAGCGATTGCCTTTATTGAGCTGGTCGTAGGCATCACCGGTTTTGCTCATCATTTCGTTGTAGGATGCAATGAATGCGCGAACCAGCTCAAAAGCAGGATCTTTTAAAATGGTTTTTGCTTTTGGACTATTGAGCAATGCATTTACTGAGGATTCGGAGACAAATGTCGATTTTTTGAAAACATCAGCAGCGTATGCATCAAAATTACCTTTGTACTTATCGGCTATTTTTTTCAGTGCTTCGGGTTGCTGATTGGCAGGAACATCTTTGTAATACAGCTGCATCATGCTTGCCAGCAAATTTTGGTCGATACCCCTGTCGTAGTTTTTAAAATGTCCTTCTAAAGAGGCTTTGAGGCGATCGGTTTGCTGAACGATTTCGGCCTCATCGGTTTTTTTATCTTCAAGCAGTTCAGCCAGTTTGTTAAAACGGTTGGCAAAGCCAAGGATTTCGGGGCCGCGCAACACGGCTTCCATCATATACCAGCGAGCCAGGTTGTATTCGCCTATGGTGTTGTAAGCATTTTCGATCAGTGGCAAAGCCTCACCATAAGTCGATTTCATTGCAGGATTTTCAGAAAGCCATTGATTGAAATCGGCTTCAATCTGACGTTTTTTGTCGGCAACTTTCAGGCGTTTCAGGCCTTTGGTCTGGCCAATAAAATACTTCCAATAGTTGGCAGTTCCGGCATATTTTGAGGCATATTGCAAGCGGGTTTTTTCGCTGGCATCCATACCTTCGCGCATCACACGTAATTTTTCTTCACGGATTTTTACAATGGTCGGATTGCTTTCTTTTACGGCCATATCAACTCCCCATGAGGTGAGGTACCTGTCGGTGCTTCCGGGGTTTCCGAGAATCATAGAGAAGTCGCCTTTTTCAATTCCGGCTATTGATATTGGTAAAAAATGACGGGGCTTGAAAGGTTTGTTTTCAGGGCTGTAATCAGCAGGTTTATTATCCGGTCCGGCATACACCCTGAAGATGGAGAAGTCGCCGGTATGGCGGGGCCACATCCAGTTATCGGTGTCGGCTCCAAATTTACCGATGGCCTCTGGCGGGGTGCCTGCAAGACGGATGTCTTTGAAGGTTTCGTAGGTAAGCAGATAAAACTCATTGCCTTCAAAATAATCTTTTACCACAGCATCGTAATGTGTGTCTTTTGTGGCCTCTTTTACTATTGCTTTGCGGTTTTCGTTCAGCTTGTCGTTTCTTTCTTTCTCTGTCATTTCGGCCGAAACACCTTCCAGCATACGAGCGGTTACATCATCCATGCGGATAAGAAACTGGGCTGTGAGGCCTGGAATAGGTATTTCTTCTTCCCTGTTTTTTGCCCAAAAGCCATCAGAGAGGTAATCGTTTTCGACTGTACTTACCGACTGAATTGAACCATATCCACAGTGGTGGTTGGTAAGCAACAATCCCTGATCTGAGATGATCTCGCCAGTGCAGCCTCTGCCAAAAATTACGATAGCATCTTTCAGGCTGCCCTGATTTACACTGTAGATTTCTTCTGCTGTGAGCTGAAGTCCCATTTTTCGCATGTCCTCATAATTGAGCCGGTCAATAAACATTGGAATCCACATGCCTTCATCGGCTTTCACTTCCATGCGAAACAATCCCAGGCCAAGCACCATCAGGATCAACAAGTTTTTCATTTTAAACATCATATCAAGTTTAGTTAGATAATAATTTTTTTCCGCCACAAATTTAGCAATTTAAGGCTTTCAATAGTGCAGTGAGTGCATTGCTGAACAAAAAATCTGCCATGCTGTTTGTGCTTTATGCAAAAGTTATGGGACGAGAGATTTTCGCAGGAAGAGTATATCTACGGCGAATTACCAAATGAATTTTTTAAATCGACACTAAAGGATTTGCCTCCCGGTACGCTTCTGCTTCCGGGCGAGGGCGAAGGACGTAATGCGGCGTGGGCTGCCTGCCAAGGATGGGATGTTGTAGCTGTGGATTACAGCCATGCAGGCAAAGCCAAAGCCCTGAAACTTGCTCAAAAACATCAGGTAAAGCTGGATTATCGTGTACAGGATCTGGCAGATTTGAACTTTGCGGAAAACTCATTTGACGCAATTGCCCTGGTTTTTGTTCATCTGCCGGCAGCAGTCAGAAAGCGGGTGCATCAAAAGTTGATTCGAAGCCTAAAACCCAATGGATTATTTATTCTGGAGGCCTTTCATAAGGATCAGCTGCATTATAATACAGGTGGGCCAAAAAATGCTGAGATGCTATATGACAGTGCGCTGTTGAAATCAGATTTTGGAGACTTACAATTAAGACAACTTACTGAAACACGCACGATGCTCAATGAGGGCAATTGGCACAAAGGCCAGGCGGCAGTGGTGCGGTTTATTGGTAAAAAACCAAATGAGCTTGCTAGGCCAGAAAGGAATAAATCGTTTCGAGCAATTGATGGCGGTCGATAGGTTTTGTGATGTAGGCATCGCAACCCGCTTCCTGGGCTTTTTGTATTTCAATATCCATGGCGTAAGCTGTTTGGGCAATCACAGGCAATTCGGGCCGGAGCTTTTTGATGGTTTCCGTAGCCACATATCCGTTGGTGCGTGGTAATCTGATGTCCATCAAAATCAGGTCTATTTTTTCTTTTCCTTCACGAATTATATTGATGGCTTCATCGCCATCCATAGCCCAAAGCACTTTTACCTGTGTTGGACGAAGCATCACCAGCAGCAGGTTGTAATTCATTCTTTCGTCTTCAACAATTAAAATTTGCTTGTCGGGCCAATGATAGGAATGTTTTTGTTCGGTGATCGAAATGCTTGGTTTTGATTCTATTTGCACAATGGCAGCCGGAATGGTAAAACGAAATTCAGATCCCGATCCCGGCTCGGATTTTAAACTTACTTTCCCTTCCAGCAAATCTATCAATCCTTTGATGATGGAAAGTCCCAAGCCTGTGCCGCCGTATTTTTTTGTGCTGCTGTAGTCCAACTGCCTGAAGCGCTTAAAAATGAGTTCGTGCTTGTCTTTGCTTATGCCAACACCAGTGTCTTTCACAAAGAAATGCAGTTGACGGTCAACTATTTCATAACCCATTTCAATGGTGCCGGTTTCGGTAAATTTAAAAGCATTATCCAACAAATTACTAAATATCTGCTGCAACCTTACAGCATCAGTATTTACAGTAAGATTGCTGATATGTGCGGGTGTATTGAGTTTGAAGTCAAGATCCTGTTTCCCCTTTTTAGTACGCAGCTGATCATACGAACGGTAAAGATTATGCATCATTTCATTGAGCACAAAATTGGTTTTATGCAGACGCATTTGTCCGGATTCAATCTTGGCAATGTCGATGATATCGTCGATTAAACGGAGCAAAACCTGACCACTGTCGAAGACAATTTGCGAGTATTCTTCTCTTTCGTCTTGTGGCAGATCGGGATCGCGCAAAAAATCAACAAAGCCAATGATATGATTCATTGGGGTTCGGATTTCGTGCGACATGCTGGTAAGAAAGGCGGTTTTAAGCTTATCAGATTCTTCTGCTTTTTCGAGGGCTTTGATCAGTTCGTATTCGGTCATTTTTCGTTTCGAAACATCCCCAATAATCAGAATAAAGGAGAGGGCATCGCTCATTTTGCTCGAAACAACGGTTCCTCTGCACTTAAAATAAGCATCTTTGTCTTTGTTGAGGGTAAATGGAGCTTCGATATCAAAACCAACTTTCTGGTCGATCATCTGACTGATTTTCCGGCTAAGTTCAGTCCCCAGAAAAGGTTTAAAATTTTTCACATTCATCTTGTTGATGATGTCGGCGGCCGTGGTGTCGAATGTCTTTAAAAATGCCGGATTGGCTGCTGTGATATAGCCATAACGATCAAGGTTTAAAATAGCAAGTGGGATATTGTTTATCGTAACTGCCAACCTGTGTTCAATATCTTTTTCTGATTGCTGGTTTTGCAGATGAAGTTGTTCCTGAAGTTTCGAAACTTGCTGCTTCAGCGAAGATATTTCTGCCAGAAGTGCTTGTTTTGTTTTACTGTTATCTTCCATCGGTATATCCGGGTATATCCTTCCGTTTAGTTTTCTGACAAGTTTTAATAAAATTAATGTTTCATACGTTAAAAGCAGCGTGAAGGTTACCCCTAAAAACGAAAACTTCCTAATATTGTTCGGCTACTAAAATTTTTACGGGTATAACTCTGCCTTTTTGACTAAAAAAGTGTACGAAATAAAGCCCGTTTTTAATTTGTTGTGGCAGCTTAAGTGCATCCTGATTTGAAGTGATTTGCCAGCTTGCCAATTGATGGCCGGCTATGTCGAAAAGGATAGCTTTCTTCAAAGAAAGGTGAGTTTTAAAATGAAGGATATTTCCATAAATTGGATTTGGAAAAATTGTCATTTCCTGATTGCTGGTGTTTACACTTAAACCAGGAAATACGCCACAATCTTGAATAATTTCGAGACTTTTTTCCCGGATTTGAGGCAGCATGGCATACAAAGCATCACCCGGACAAGCTGTTGAACAGCCATCGCGATGGCCGGCTATGGTTCCAAGCTCCTGATTGAGCGGATGAGCTGAACTTCCTTCCGGATCGAGATTTGATTGGATGGCCTTCCAGCTGATAAGTTTGTTTAAGGTGTTGATTGCCGCTTCGTTTGGAACCTGTGTCATAAAAGTGCCAAGCAAACAAATGCCCATTGTGCCTGAATTACTGGCACAAAAATGCGCACCAAGCACATTGTCCTGCATCAGATTTTCGCCCGGATCGCGACCGGCAAATAATACACCATCCGGACTGATAAGATAATTATAACCCATGTCGGACCAGCCATTTACTTCGGTGTGATACAAATAAATACTACGAACGAGGTTTACATAATCAGTTAGTTCATTATCGGTGGCCGAATGATGAATAATCTGATGGCTCACGGCGTTTGGAATTCTGTCGTAATCAGGATCGGGAAGTCCTTGGCGCCATTCTTCCTGCATGATCATGTCAGGATGTGTGCAGCTGTCGCTGGTATAATTTTGGGGCTTTAAATTTTTATTTAATTCCGGAGTATGAATGAGATAGGCTGATATTAGTTGCTGCTGATCTGCCTCAAAAATTCTAAAACTTGTTTGGGCACTGTCAAAAACAATGAGATTGCTCATAAGCAGGCCATTACTGATCGGGGAATGTTCATCCGGAATGATTTCATAATTCCTGCCTGCTACCCTGATGCTTGCC
>JAQVGO010000126.1 GCA_028696715.1 Bacteroidales bacterium | reverse complement strand
TGGATCACCGGCCTTTGTTTGATGAAGTGGAATATGCCGAAAATTATACCCTGAGCAGCGAAATCATTGCTTATTCAGGAGATGCGCTGGTGAGTGATTCCCTGCTTGTTTTTTACAGCATCAACGGGGGAGATTATACCACGGCAAGCTTTACTGCAGATGGAAGCGAAGAGGATTTGTTTCATGCTACTATCAGCGGATTTGAAGCTGGAGATACCATTCGTTACTATGTTTTTGCCAAAGATGAAACCGGCCGCCGCCTGAAACAACCTATCATGGGCGAACTCGATCCGCACGAGTTTACTGTGGGAGAACAAAGCTTCACCGATCTCACTTTTATGCCGGATACGCTTGTTTATAATTACGATTATGAACAATTTATAACACTTATCAACCCAACTTCCGATGCTGTAATCATAAGCGATCTGGAGCATGATGGGTTGTTTGAATTTTATGATATACCTGATCTTCCCTTTGAAATTCCTGCAGGAGAATCTCTAGAAATAATGGTTTACCTGAATCCGGGTGTAATGCTGGATCCTATTGTATATTATGAAACGCAAATTGATATTGTTACCAATTTGAATACTTACTTGATACCCGTAAAAATAAATATTGACCTGATAAGCGGATTTGATCAAATAAAACTATTCAAGTTCAGTGTATATCCTAACCCATTCAATGATAAGTTATTTGTTCAAACGGAAAATGCTATAGATGAAAGCGTTGATTTAACGATTCGTGATCTTACAGGCCGGTTGATAGCTGAACAACAAATTGAAAACTCAGGACATAACAGTTTTGAAATTAAACTGCCAGAACACCTGGATAAAGGTTTGTATTTTATAACGATCAGCAATGCCAATCAGCAACAAATTGTCAAAGTTATCAAGCAATAAAACAGCATTGAAATGATGCCAACAGTCCTGCTCAGTAATGGGCAGGGCTTTTTTTATACCAAAATCTGACTGAGGTAAATCGCTGCACCAAAAGCAATTATAGCAATCCAAACCATCACATTGGTTGGGAGGTCATCTTTTTCGGGATCATAATCGAAAGGAGATTTTTCTGACATCAGGCTATAATTTTAAAGGTCAAAAATAAACAATCTATTCTGAATACACTTCGATCATTTGAATAATGGCATGCTTGCAGGCCGGGCAAAATTCCTCTCCCTTGAAAGTGTGCATCAGGCAATCGATCATCGGCCGGTACATGCCTTTGGCTACATAACCGCCTCCTTCATAAACGCCTAAAACTGTTCTCATGCTATCAACAGCCGGCGTGGGAACTGGCGTGAGCGTATCCATCAATGATTTCCATTTGCTGTCGAAATCAACCAAGGTAGTGAGGTTGGGTTCCCAGGGTTCTGTTTCCAGATTGTAAAAATCGGAATAAGCCGTTGAGCTGTCGAAATATTCATCACCAAGGCCGGCAAAAGAATGCCCGAATTCGTGCACAATCACCTTGGACGACAGCTGGTTACCTGCCGAACTCAGGCCATAATAATTATAAATGCCTCCGCCACCATATTTGGTTGTGTTGGCCAGGATATAAATCTGATCATAAGGTACCTGTCCGGCCAAATCGCGAATGCTGCGGTTGTCGTAGCTCATACAATAGCGTTCGCTGTCGAAGGTGTAAAAACTCGAACCAAGTGCTGTTTGAGGCCAAAAATCCTCTGCCGGCACAGGTATTCCGGATTCATCCGAAGGTGCCAGAACCGCACGGATTCTGAATTTGTCTTTTAGAGATCTAAATGGTTCAAACTGAAAAATACTCTCCGCAAAAAACCTGGCATCCTCCATAAATTCGCCTAGTTCCTCCATAGTATAACCATCAGGCAACACCACTATATCCACTACATCAGCTGCATCACCATCACCCCAAACATTCATAACCGGCCATTTCATCTTTGGGGCTGGTTTGATAAAATAGTTCTCAGGACCAAGCTTTATGCTAAACACTTCTTTACAATCCCCTTGAAAAGTGCGTGTTAACAACCGAATCTGAACCGGCATTTTTGGATAGGGCATTACCACCGTCTCCGGGAAACTCCTTACGGTTTCCTTTGCCTCAGCCGTGGTTTGCCATTCGCTGAACAAGCTGCCATATCCCCTTGAATAGAGCACGGAATCAGTTGCTGCATCACGCATTTCCACCCAATGTTTGCCATAACCCAGCGGATCAATCAGCACATTTTCGGAACCTGCCCAATCGGCTTGCTCATACCAGTTTTCGAGTGCAATCCATTCATTTTCAGAATTTCCAGAACGAATATAATCCATGCGCAAACTTTTATTATAAAACACGCTGTCGAACTGGGCAGTTAGCTGTAGTAACAGCCCTAAAAAACTAATTGTTAGGAGTATCCTTTTCATTTTGTTTAGCTTTGGGAAGTAAAATTACAGTAAAATTGTAACTTCTTCAAACAGGTTGCGTCCAATTGACTGAAACATGGAGCAGGAAGATCAAATCATCATACGTAAAGTTTTGGCCGGCGAAACCACTGCCTATGGTGTTTTGGTCGAAAAATACCAACATATGGTCATGAATATTGCCTTTCAGATTCTGTGTCAACACGAAGAAGCCGAGGATTTGGCACAGAACAGCTTTGTGAAAGCCTTCGAAAAACTCCACACCTTTAAAGGAGAATCAAAATTTTCGACCTGGCTCTATCGCATCGTCTGGCATATGGCCATTTCGCAACATCGTAAGCTGCACAATAGTCTCAATAACAATACGTTTTACCTGAATGATGATAATTTACCTGTTTCTGATGATGCAAGCGTGGAAGCACTTGATCGGGAAGAAGCTTTAGCAAAACTTGATGCAGCGATGCAAAAACTGGAAGCAGAGGAACGTTCGATTCTAAACATGTTTTACAAACAACAGCTTAAGGTGCAGGATATTGCAGAAATTACCGGACTTAGCCAGTCGAATGTGAAAGTAAAGCTCTATAGAAGTCGCAAAAAACTGGCTCAGCATTTTGAAACAACAAACCAAGCTATTCACCTCGAAACCAATACACAATGAAAGACAATAAATTCAATATCGATGATCTCATTCAGCAGCTGCCTGATGAAAAAGTAAACCAAAACTTTAAAGACAAAGTGATGAATCAGATTGCAGCCATGCCACAAACTGAACCGGCAAGAAATCAATTGCTCCCTGAGCGCTATTTGTTGTTTTTTAGTCTTTTTGCAGGATTACTAACACTCATTTTTCTCATTGATTTTGAATTTATTAGTCAATATCTGGTTCAGTTTGCACAATTTTTCGGCAGCTGGCTTCAAACCGAACAAAAAGCACTTCCGGCACTTTTAGAACTGATCGGAAATCTTCCGGCCCTTAGCTTGGCCATTATTCCTGCTATTTTTGCACTTTTTGCCTTTGAACGCCTGATGCACAAGCAGTTTTTTAGTAAAAATACCGGTTTGATTTAGGTTTAATATCTTTGTTAAAGTACTAAAAATCATCAGCGAAATAAATTATGATTCCAATTGAAATCGTATCTCAGCTGGAAATCCTACTTCAAAAACACACCGGCATCGAGGCCCTGATAGAGCGAACGCAAGCTGTTGGCGGTGGCTCAATCAATGCGGCTTACCAAATCCGTTATGCCGGACAGGATTACTTTCTGAAATACAATCAGGCCAAACGTTATCCCAAAATGTTTGAGCTGGAAACGAAAGGACTGAAAATTTTATCAAGAAGCAAAAAAATACGCCTTCCGGAAGTCATTGGTACAGGTGAAGCCGGCCAAACAACCTTTTTATTGCTTGAACACATTGAAACAGGCTACCCCGACAATAACTTCTGGGAAACTTTTGGCGAAGAACTTGCTGATTTACATCGCGAAACGCATGAAACTTTTGGCCTCGACCATGATAATTACATTGGTTCGCTGCACCAAAGCAATACAATTGCAACAAGCTGGAGTGACTTCTTCATTACACAAAGACTGAAGCCACAGCTAAAAATGGCAGCAGGTAAAGGAATGCTTACCAGCCAAACATTAAATGCCTTTGAAAAATTGTTTGCCAAAATGTCGGAGCTTTTTCCGAAAGAATCACCAGCCTTAGTTCACGGCGATTTATGGAGCGGCAATTTTTTATGTGATTCAAACCAAAAACCCGTTCTGATTGATCCGGCAGTTTATTACGGACATCGTGAAATGGATCTGGCCATGAGCAAGCTTTTTGGCGGATTCAGCCCAAGGTTTTACGAGGCATATCATGCAGCTTATCCACTTGAAACAGGCTGGAAGGAACGCGTTGACCTTTGCAATCTTTATCCGCTTTTGGTGCATGTAAATTTATTTGGTGGCGGCTATGTTGGTCAGTTGCAATCGAGCCTGCGCAGATTTGTTTAAGCACAACGCCAAAAGATTCGTTATTCTTGAAAAATACGTAATTTTGCGCCCCTGAACAATCTCGTTTTCAAGCCAGAATTAAACTTCTTATCCTTATGGAAACCCCTGAAAAAGACAAAAAATCGCTCAACTTCATCGAAACCATTATCGAGGAGGATATCCAGACCCGAAAAAATGAAGCCCGTGTGCATACGCGTTTCCCTCCGGAGCCTAATGGTTACCTGCATATTGGCCATGCCAAATCTATCTGTCTCAACTTCGGACTGGCCGAAAAATACCAGGGAAAATGCAACCTGCGTTTCGATGACACCAACCCCACCAAAGAAGAAATGGAGTATGTGGATTCCATCAAAGAAGATGTGCAATGGCTTGGCTTTGAATGGAATGAAGAACCTTTTTTTGCTTCTGATTATTTTGATCAACTTTACGAATGGGCCATTCTGCTCATCAAAAAAGGCAAAGCTTATGTGGACGATCAGCCTCAGGAATTGATCAGTCAGCAGCGTGGAACACCTACCCGTCCGGGCATCGAAAGTCCGTTCAGAAACCGGCCTGTTGAACAGAACCTTGATCTTTTTGAGGCCATGAAAAGAGGTGAGTTTCCGAATGGATCCAAGGTTTTGAGAGCTAAAATCGACATGGCTTCTCCCAATATGCATATGCGCGATCCGGTGATGTACCGTATCCTGCATGCTGATCATCATCGCACCGGCAACAAATGGAGCATTTATCCGATGTATGACTATGCTCATGGACAATCGGACTATCTGGAAGGCATCACCCACTCGCTTTGTACGCTCGAATTTGAAGTGCACCGACCTTTATACGACTGGTTTCTTAATCAAATCATAGAGGAAGGAAGTTACAGGCCACGACAGATCGAGTTTGCCCGCCTCAATCTGAGTTATACGGTGATGAGCAAACGTAAACTGCTCGATCTGGTGAAAAATGGTGTTGTAAACGGCTGGGACGATCCGAGAATGCCCACTATCGCCGGCCTGCGCCGAAGAGGTTATACGCCTGCTTCGATCAGAGCTTTTGCAGATCGTATTGGGGTGGCCAAAAGAGATAATACAATTGATGTGGGACTTTTGGAATTCAGCGTTCGCGAAGACCTCAACAAAATCGCACCTCGCGTTATGGCAGTGGTTGATCCTGTAAAACTGGTCATTACCAATTATCCCGAAAATCAAACAGAAGCCATCGAACTGATCAATAACCCGGAAGATCCGGAAGCCGGAAGCCGTGAAATTCCTTTTGGACGCGAACTGTATATCGAAAGGGATGACTTTATGATTGATCCTCCGAAGAAATTCTTCCGTTTGGCACCCGACAAAGAAGTGCGCCTCAAAGGAGCCTACGTGATTCATTGCGATAGCTACGAAACTGATGAAAACGGTGAAGTAACAACCATTTACTGTACCTACGATCCTGAAACCAAAAGTGGTACAGGCACCAAACAGCCCAAAGTGAAAGGAACGCTTCATTGGGTGGAAGCCAAAACAGCAGTGGATGCCGAGGTAAGGCTTTATGACAGGCTTTTTAATGATGAAGACCCTGCAGGACATAAGGATCAGGACTTTATGGAGTTTTTAAATCCAGATTCCTTGCAAATCAAAACGGCCTGCAAACTGGAGCCCATGCTGGCTGATGTTACAGCAGGAGAAAAATTCCAGTTTCAGCGAATAGGCTATTTTTGTGTGGATAAGGACAGCATGCCCGGCCATTTGATTTTCAACCGTACCGTACCTCTTAGAGATAACTGGACAAAAATGAATAATTAATGTCCGGAGCAACGAAAATTTTGACAAACATAAATAGATTAGCTAATAAATTGTTAATTTTGCAGCCGCAATGCCCGATGGTGTAACTGGCAACACGTCTGACTCTGGATCAGAAGAGTCTAGGTTCGAGCCCTAGTCGGGCAACTTGAAAATAAAAGCGTTACAATTTTATTGTAGCGCTTTTTTGTTTTTGTGATCAAAAACTGCATACTGACCGCAATTGGTTGAAAACATAAAACACTTATTAAACAATAAAAGTGATACAAAAGAAGTTGGAACCACTATGGAAAAGAAACCAATTTATCATCTGCTCTCCTTTAGCTTATTGTTTATTCTGATTTCTTGTGTAAACACTGAACAGAATGAAATAATTGAAACTGATTACAATTTACTCGATCCTGAAACTACTGAGGGAATAACAATAAGTGAATCACAAGAGCAGATGATGCATTTTTTTGCCAAAGTGCAGGAAAATACTGTAGGGAAGAGCATCCCTGATATTACAGTATTTTCACTTACAGGAACTCCGTTAAATCTCAAAAATATTATCAATTCGAAAACAATACTTATTTCAGCAGATGCATATTGCGCCTGGGGACAGGAAGGAATCTCAAATGATTTTCCCAAGACTATAACTCATATTAAAAATGACTATAAAGAATTTGATTATGAAATTATTTGTCTCTTGAAAAGAGAAGCTTCTGACATAGAAAACCCTCAACAATTTAATCTGTTGATAAATGAAGTAAAAAAAAGCTATAAATCACTTTATGTAATTGACGAATCCGAATCACGAAAACTTAACCTATTTGCAAATCCAGTTCG
>JAQVGO010000125.1 GCA_028696715.1 Bacteroidales bacterium | reverse complement strand
AGCTGGAACGCAATTCGTGGCTTGTTTCAAATGCAACAGCTAATGGTTTATTCAACACCCGCTCCTACCTGATGTGGCGTCATTTTGTCAGACGCATGGGCAGTCCCTATGAAAAATGGCTCAAATTACCGGAAGATCCATCACTGAATTGAAATGTTTTTTTTCTCCCGCAGATAGCGCAGATAAGCGCAGATTTTAATTTCTCAATAGATTACTTATAAATCAACATGATCCGCGGGAAAACATCATCCAAAGAGCTGCGCAATAAGGCCCAAAGCAAAATCAGGGTTGATCAGGATAGTAAATACCAGCCCAAAAACAGCACCAAAAAAATGCGCATTATGGCCGATATTGTCCGTGCCTTTTTTGCCCATATAGGCCGAATAGATCAGGTATAAAATCCCGAAAAGCCAGGCCGGAACAGGAAAAGGAATCGGGAAGATAAACAAGCTGTTGGACGGAGCCAGCAATATGCTCGAAAAAACCACCGCAGCCACTGCACCAGAGGCCCCCACCGCATCATAATGAGGATTCGATTTCTGCTTACTAAAATCGTAAAGTGTCGAAAACAAAACGCCTCCCACATATAGCAATACATAATACAAGAGGCCTTGCCCTGCTCCGAACGACAGCTGGAAAACATGCTCTACAAACCGCCCGAAAGAATAAAACACAAACATATTCACCAGCAGGTGCATCCATCCTGCATGTAAAAGCGCATAGGTGAAAAAACGCCAGTTCTGTTTCTTTTCCTTGATCAGCCATGCATTGAAGCGCAACCGCTGAAAAAGTTCGGCATTGCTAAATGCCAGGATAGAAATAATCACTGTAATTGCTATGAGGGCGTAAGTCATGGTGTTAGTTCTGTTTGTGGTTTTTCTTCCAGTTTGGTATAATCTATCTCCGAACCCAAAACACTGTGCGGAATCAGGTAAACGGCCAGCATCACCGCTGTGGCGATGGCAGGCCAAAGTCTGTTTGCGCGATTTTTACGCAGCACAAGCCAGGCAATCAACCAAAAGATAAAAGCCACCAGCGTTTTGTTATCCGTAAGGTCGTGTCCAAATGGCCATCCGGTCCAGTAAGCATCAAAGGCATACTTCTGAACGATGGGGCCCATGACTAGCCCTCCAACCAAAAAGAGCAAGAGCGTAACAGTTGTCATCCAATAAGTTTGTCGGCCTTTGACCAATACTTCCAATCCTGTACGCAAACTAAAGACCATAGCAAAAAACATAAAAAAGATATGCGGAATGAGCACAAAGTCCGGTACAGATCCTTTAAAACGAATGATCACAGGCTCATCTGTGAGTGGGACATATTTTTCGCCATCCGACACAGCCAGCTGATATTCGACTTTTCCGGCAGGTGGTTGCATGGGAATAGCAGTGCTGATTACTCCGCCTTTTTCTTCCAACTCAACAGCTGTCCAATCGTCGTGGCTTTTGAAACGCTTATAGCGAAAGATGGCTTTCGTGCCCTTGGGAACTTCAAACTCAACCGGGGCATCCTTATCCGAATCCTGGCTTCGCAAAAACTTGAACTTATATTCCTTACCCTGAAGAACCACACTTCCTTTTAGTGGATAGGTAGGACCGGTTGTCCGCTGATAGATTGCCAGCGATCCCATTAATATTAAGGCTAAAAACCAAAGTAAAATAGATTTCAATTGCATATTTAATTAATTAATTCATTTGATTTAATGGTCGAAACATCGCTGCAATACCCAATTTCGGGCTGCAAAGTTACATGATGTATGCCAAATTCTTCCTCCAGTTTGTGTTCGATCTGATGATACAACAGCTGACTTTCCGAAATTCTCATGTCATCGCACAGCTCCAGATGTGCTTCAAAATGTATCTGCTGATCGGTCAGACTCCAAATATGGATGTGGTGAACATCCTTAACTTCTTTGATCTTAATCAAAAACTCCTTCACCTGATCAACTTCTATCCCGGGAGGAACCGATTGCATCAAGATCTGATAGGTTTCAATCAGTATGTGGTAGGTTTCCCGGATGATATAAATACTGATCAACACCGTAATCAATGGGTCAACCCAATGCCAGCCCTTCCACATCATCAGGAGTGCCCCTGCAATCACTGCCACGCTCGATAAGGTATCGCCGATCAGGTGCAGATAGGCCGCTTTGATGTTGATATTGGAAGCCGAAAATCGTTTTAACAATAACACCCCGACCAGATTGGCTATCAAACCAATTGTTGCAACAATCAACATCGGCGTTGTTTTAACGTCCTCTGGATTCAGGAAGCGATCGTAGGCTTCAAAGATCAAAAACAAACATATGCCAATCAGGGTTACCGCATTAAATAAGGCCGCCAGAATCTGAATGCGTTTGTAACCAAAAGTATGCTTTTTATTTGCAGCCTTCTTGCTGATCTTAAGCGCAATATAAGTGATCAGCATGGCTGAGGCATCACTCATATTATGCAGCGCATCCGAAATCAGTGCCAGGCTATTCGAAAAAAAACCACCCAGCAGCTCGGCAAAAGCAATTACGAAGTTTAGCCAAACTGTAATCAGCAGGTTTCTGCTTTCTTTTTTAGAGGAGTATTTGGTACTGATCTGATGCATTGGAACTTAACTCTCTGGATTTTCAAGCGAAATCGCTTTATAAAACAACTCATGAATGTTTGTTCTGATATTCAACCGCATCAGCATTGGATTAGAGGCATCCGGATGCACGCGATTCGACAAAAACACCACAACCAATTCATTGGCAGGATCGGCCCACACAAAAGTACCTGTGAAGCCGGAATGCCCAAAACTTTCGGGTGAGGCACTCTCGGCGGGTGTTCTGAACCGGGGGTTTGCTTCGATGGGTGGCTTGTCGAAGCCCAGACCTCGCCGGTTTTCATTCTCCCGAAAATGTACCGTATTAAAATAGGCAATAGTTTCTGGTTTTAGCAGTTGCAATCCATTCAAACTGCCACCATTGAGCAGCATTTGCATGATCAATGCTGATTCCTTTGCATTTGAAAACAGCCCGGCATGGCCGGCAATGCCCCCCAGCATGGCTGCCCCCTGATCGTGCACATCGCCTCTGAGAGTTTGCTGCCTGAATATGAGGTCGTTCTCTGTCGGGGCAATGCTATCAGCAGGATACTTTCTTAATGGCCTGAATAATGTATGCGTTAAGCCCATCGGCTCGTAAAAGTTTTGTTCCAGATACAGATCAAAAGGAGTATTGGTGAGCATTTCGACCAGTTGTGGAATAAAATAAAATCCCAGATCACTGTAACGGTATTTTTTTGTTTTGAGTGGACTATCAGCTATCTGCTGAAAAATTGAATACCTGTATATTCGCTCGATATACATATTTCGGGCTACTCTGTTCGGAAAATCTTCATTTCCCACGGTGGCATAAAATTCGGGTAAAGGACCGTTCGGTGAGATGGTTTCCTTAAAATACGGAATCCAGCCATCCAAACCAGATTGATGTGCCAGGATCTCTTTCAGACTTATGCCCGCCTTATCAGTTTTGCGCAGATAGGGAAAATACATCCCCAGCGTATCATCGAGATTTAAAAGGCTGTCCTCTACCAGCTTCATCACCGCCAGCGTAGAAGCGAAAACCTTGGTAAGGGAAGCCAGATCGTAAAGGTGATGTGCTTCAACCTGTTGAATTCCATCGCTTGAAAGTGACCCAAAGCTCTTATTATAAAACACCTGGCCCTTATGCAAGGCCATGATCTGACAACCCGGATAAGCTTTCTTTTCGATGCCTTCCCGAGCAATGGAATCAACCTTTAGCGTATAATAATTCTCAATCATTTCGGCCGGTTTCTCAAATGACGCCCTGAAAACATTCATTTCAACACCTTCGCCCAGCTTAAATTTTCTACTGGCCGTAACTGGTAATTTTCCGTGAGCAGCAATCTTTCCCATGATAATACCAGCCGTCGAGATCATGGCTTCCGGCTTGTCCTGATAAGCCACCAGGATAGCTTTTACATTGTCATTAAAATCAAAGAAATCAAGAGCATAAGGGCTTGCAAAAAGACTAAAGCTAACCGCTGTGTTTTTGATTAGCTTCTCAAAGAATTGTATGGATTCATCAGCAATGCCAAATTTTCTGGAAGCCAGGATATTTGTATTTTGAACGGCAACCATAACAAGGTCATAAGCTTCCAATTTTTCAAGTAGCCGATCGCGTACTTTTTGATCTGCATTGTTTGGCAACTGAAAATGATCAGCAGGAAGTCCGTTGCTTGATAGTGCCCGCTGAAAAAGCGTTTGCTCGGATTCGCCCAAAACCAGTGTGGCATACTTTTTATTCTGCATTTTCTCTGGCGTTAGCGGTAAGATGTCATTCTGATTTTTGAGCAGGGTTATGGCTTCGTCAAACAGCTTTTGTACCAACCGGCGATATTCCTCTTTGTGCAGGTCTTCATAAAGTCCTTCAACAAAATCCGGCCGATACAAATTAAGTCCGGCCAAATATTTATACGACAGCACTTTGCGACAACTCTCCTCCACCCTTTTCATCACCAGCGAATCGTTTTGCGCTGCTTCACGGATTGCTGCAATGGCAGCCGGAACATGCTCGGGCAAAAGCAAAATATCATTTCCGGCCTTCAAAGCCTGCAAAGATGGATTTTCACTGCCAGCATATTGGGTAGCACCTTTCATATCGAGGGCATCCGTAACCACAAGGCCATCAAAACCCATCTCCTTTTTTAACAAATCAGTTACAATATGATAGGAAAGAGAGGAAGAAAGGTTCTCGGCTTCGGCAAGCTCAGGAAGGTAGAGATGAGCCACCATGATACCGTTGAGGCCGGCATCAATCAGTTGTTGAAAAGGAACCAACGGAAGCTGCTTCAGCTCACGCATTGATTCTTCAACAACGGGCAAGGTATAATGCGAATCCGTTTGGGTGTTGCCGTGTCCCGGAAAATGCTTGGCCGTAGTTAGGATTCCTGCATTTTGCATGGCTATTCCATATGCCAGAGCTTTGCGGCTGACCGCTTCGGCATCTTCGCCAAAAGAACGCATCCCAATTACGGGGTTTTTTGGGTTATTGTTTACATCCACCACCGGAGCAAAATTCATGTGAATGCCCATGCGTCTGCACTGTTCTGCAATCTGTTTGCCCATCTCACGAATAAGCTGCTCATCCTGAACAGCACCCAAGGTCATCTGCAAAGGGTACGAAATGGTGTTGTTCAAACGCATTCCCAGTCCCCATTCGCCATCGATGGATATCAGCATAGGCGTTTGCGCCAACTGCTGCCAGCGATTGGTTTGGATGAGTTGTGCTTCGGGCTCCCCTTTAAAAAAGGTAACACCACCCAGGTTATATTGTCGGATATAAGTCTCGATTTCAGGATAATATGCCTGCCCTGATTGATTGGCTCTTGCCATGATCAGTTGTCCGATTCGCTGCTCCAGCGTGAGGCTGGTGTACACCGAATCGACCCAGCGAACCGCATTAGCAGAGCTTTGAGCTTGCAGGTATGTGGCCGGTGCAAACAGACCAAAAATCAACATTAT
This sequence comes from Bacteroidales bacterium, assembly GCA_028696715.1. Taxonomy (GTDB): domain Bacteria; phylum Bacteroidota; class Bacteroidia; order Bacteroidales; family F082; genus UBA5536. Next base: position 1,480 of record JAQVGO010000125.1, on the reverse strand, counting down.
GCAGGTAATTCTGGCGCGTTTCAGACTTATTATTTCATTCCAAATCAAACACATACACTTAGTTTTTTCTCATTGAAACGATTTCTTTCAGTTCGGCTATGCCTGAGGGTTTTGCTGCAATTTTCTTTTCTGCATCCAAAACAAACAAACTTGGCGTTCCAAAAATATTGTACTCCTTCACCATCGGGCTATCCCATCCCAGCCCGTCACTCAGGTGAATCCAGTCCAGCTTTTCCTGATCAATAAATTCGCGCAATACTTTATTATCCGGGCTCAGAACCACCGAAACAATTTCAAAATCCGGATGCTGGTCAGCAAAATCTTTTAGCTTGGGCATCAGCTCAATACAATGCGGGCAGCTTATTGACCAAAACACGATCAGGGTTTGAGGTTTCGTTAGCTGATCCCAGCCAAAAGGATTTCCATCAATATCTTCCGGCAGTAAATCAGGAGCCGGTTCGCCCAGCAGCGTAGAACGATACGGCCCTACGATTTGTTCTATTTCCATAAAGGTTTCGGTTTCCATGCACAGCTGTTCGAAATGTGGCAGGCTGCTGATATAATCCGTAACAGCAGGCAAACCAAGCTGTGCAAAACCTTCGATCAGATAGTCGAGCACAAAAACATACATTTTAGGCTCAATGGCAGCCTTTTCGAAAAGCATATTCAAGCCTTTGATAAACTCAAACTGAATGGCTTGCATGGATTCCTCTTCGGCCTGAAAAAGCGAAAGGAAATCGATCATCTTTCGGGTGAGGATATTACTTCTGATCAATAAGGTGTCGCTAAAATCGGTATGATCAAAAAAATGTTGTTTGAGGTTTTCGCGTTGCGATTCAAAACTGGTCGTAAGGTCAATGGCAGGACGCATATCAGTGCGGATAAAACGTATTGCAAGACTTTGCGGATGCTGACTAACCCAGCCATCTACTTTACTTTCCATGCGACGTTGCAGGCTGTCAAACTCCTTTACGGCAAGTCGGTAAAACTTTTTCTCAGGGTCATAATCCCTGATCACGGGCTTGAGTAAATCCTGCAGAAAAAAAGTTTCGTCTCGCAGCACCTGGTAATCATTCCAGATTTGATTTTCTGGCGAGTTAATGAATTGTATTTGTCTGTTTTGCTGATAGTTATTCCACACAAATTGGACCGGGCTTCCATCAATCACCAGTTGAACCGACTGCCCTGCTGCGAGCGAGAGACGATACAAACCACTTTCGAGCGTTTCATCGAAACTGAATGCCCCCTCCTCATTGGTTTTTGCTGTATCAACCGGAAAAAGATTTTCGCCCTGGTAGGCTTCCAGAAAAAGTTTTCGATTTGCATAACCAGCGATAGTGCCAGTGATCTGATGCTGGGCTATCAGTGCAATTTGCGGGAAAACAAGCAATACCACAAAAACTAACCATGAAAATCCAAATACGCTCCAATGCCTCATAACACACAAAAATTGCTTTGTTTAGCCAACAAAGATACAGTT
>JAQVGO010000124.1 GCA_028696715.1 Bacteroidales bacterium | reverse complement strand
ATCAACACCCGCGACCTCAATTTCATTACCCTGGTGCTTATCGCACAACTGGTATTGTTTTTCAGCCAAACAGCCATTGAGTTTATTCGCAGCTGGATATTGCTGCACATCAGCACGCGCATCAATATATCACTCATCAGCGATTTCCTGATTAAGCTGATGAAGTTGCCACTGGGTTTTTTCGATAGCAAAATGATTGGCGACCTGATGCAACGCATTGGCGACCACAGCCGCATCGAGAGCTTTTTAACCACTTCGTCGCTGCAGATTGTGTTTGCTGCCGTCAACCTGCTGGTTTTTGCTGTGGTGCTGGGCATTTACAGCATTGGTATTTTATTGGTATTTTTAGCAGGCAGCTTACTCTATACCTTGTGGGTCATCCTGTTTATGAAAAAACGTCGTGAGCTTGATTTTAAACGCTTTGCGCAGATGGCCGGCAACCAGAGCAACCTCATACAGATGATCACCGGGATGCAGGAAATCAAGCTAAACAACAGCGAGAAACAAAAACGCTGGGAATGGGAAAAGATACAGGCCAGGCTGTTTCGCGTCAACCTAAAAAGCCTCGCCCTGAACCAGTATCAGCAGGCTGGTGCCACATTCTTTAACCAAACCAAAAACATCCTGATCAGCTTTATGGCAGCCTATGCCGTGGTACAGGGCGAGATGACGCTGGGTATGATGATGGCTGTGCAATACATCATCGGCATGATGAATGCGCCTGTGGATCAAATGATTGGTTTTATCCGCTCGGCACAGGATGCTAAAATAAGCCTGGAACGCCTGGGCGAAGTGCACTTGCGTGAGGATGAAGAACCCCTGAGTGAGCAAGCCTTAAAAATACATGAACTGGTTACAGAACAGTCTATTGAACTATCAGAACTATCCTATCAATACGATGGCCCACGCTCACCGCTGGTGCTTGATAAGGTAAATTTGATTATCCCACAGAATAAGGTTACAGCAATTGTTGGCACTTCGGGTAGTGGCAAAACCACTTTGCTCAAGCTGTTGTTAGGCTTTTACAAGCCTGTAGAAGGTGAGATCAGGGTAGGGTCTTTCAGGCTCGAGAACCTTTCATCGTCCATGTGGCGTTCCAAAGTAGGTGCAGTGATGCAGGACGGCTATATCTTTTCGGATACCATCGCCGGAAACATCAGCATCAGCGAGGAACAACTCAATATGTCCAAACTGCTGCACGCTTCGCGCGTGGCCAATATTCTGGAGCATATCGAAACACTGCCATTGGGCTTCAACACCATGATAGGGCAGGAAGGCGTTGGCATGAGCCAGGGACAGAAACAAAGGATACTGATTGCCAGGGCTGTGTATAAAGACCCGCAGTTTATCTTTTTCGATGAGGCCACCAATGCACTGGATGCCAACAACGAAAAGATGATCATGAAGCACCTGAATGAATTTTTCAAAGGGCGCACTGTTGTTGTGGTTGCCCACAGGCTTAGCACAGTTAAAAATGCGGATCAGATTGTCGTGCTCGAAAAAGGGCGCATCATCGAGCAGGGCACACATCAGGAATTGACTGCGCTAAAAGGCAGTTATTACCAATTGGTGAAAAATCAACTGGAATTGGGGACGTAATTTCAGTGAATCAATTGTAAAACTATAAATTGAAAATTAACTAAGCGCGATAAAATGCCACAAAACCCCGAAATAAGATCAGGAGAAATAGATGAGATTTTAGGCAAAACCCCCGGAAGAATAATTAGGTCAGGTATTGCTGTGTTTTTTGTCGTGATCATTGTATTTCTGGCAGGTTCGTGGTTTTTCAAATACCCCGATACCATTGCAGGCCCTGTTGAAATAACCAGCGACAGGCCTCCGGCAGAAATTAAAGCCAGAACCAGCGGTAAGATAGATACTATTTTTGTTGTGAACAATCAAAAGGTTTCAAAAGGAGAATTGTTGGGCATCATCGAAAATCCGGCCAGTTTTGATGAAGTGAACAGGTTAAAGCGCCTATTGCAAGAGAATGTACATGCGGCAAACGATACTTTTCATCACGATATCTCCATTGAGAATGCCGGAAATAAGCTGGGAGAGCTGCAGCAATTTTATACGGCTTTGCGGGCATCACAACATGCTCTAACAACTTTTAACCGAATTGGATATCACACTGAACAAATTGCTATCCTGGGAAAACAGCTTAGCGATCATCAGTTGCTTTACAATTATTCCTTTGATCAGCGCAACACACTCGAGAAAGATTTTGAGCTGGCTCGTAAAGATTTTTTACGATACAAAAACCTCTTTGACGAACAGGTCATACCGGAGCAGGAGTTGGAAAAGATACAGAGCTTTTACCTGGCTAAAAAGCTGGCCTTTGAAAATAGCAGATCAACACTGGCCAGTTTAAAAATACAAATCAATCAGTTGAAAGGTAACATCCGTGATCTTGAGCTTCAATACCAACAGCAGCTTGAAAATCATATAAATACCACAAAAGAAGCCCAACAGAACCTATTGGCACAAATCGAAATCTGGGAGCAGCGCTATGTGCTATGGTCGCCCCAAGCAGGAAGTTGTATTTTTACGCGATTTTGGTCTAGCAATCAAAACATAAACACTGGCGAAACTGTATTCACTATTTTACCCCGGGATTCAGGAGCAATCAGAGGATTGATGCAAATTCCGGCCGCAGGTGCAGGCAAAATTGCTGTGGGTCAGCGCGTCAATATCAGTCTCGACAACTACCCTTATATGGAGTATGGACAGCTCGAAGGTGTAGTTTCAGGTATCTCAGATGTGCCCGAGCAAGGTTCTTATTTTGTAACTATTGCTTTTCCGAAAGGTTTAGTTACAAGCTATGGACAAGCCCTTGCATTTAACCGTCAAATGACAGGCACAGCCGAAATAATAACACACGACATCCGTCTGTTTCAACGGATCATGCAGCCCTTAAGGCATATTCTGACAAGCAAAACCTAACTGCTTTAAAGAAAAACATTACTGGCAAGGCATTCATCAACATTTACAGTTTTATTCATACAATTCTTCCCGACTGATCCAAAGGGTTCTTTACATATTTCAAGTTCTTCATGCTTACATGGGTGGAAATTTCCGTTATTTTACTGCTGCACTCGAATCATCCAAACTTTTCCTGAAAACACACAAACTTTTTCTAAAAACATCCAAACTTTTTCCGAAACAACCCTTACTTTTCCTGAAAACACACAAACTTTTTCCGAAAACACCCATACTTCTCCTGAAATCATGCAAACTTCTTCCAGAATCATCCAAACTTTTCGCAGAATCATTCAAACTTTTTCCGAAAACACCCATACTTTTTCTGAAATCATGCAAACTTTTCCTGAAAACATGCAAACTTTTTCTGAAACAACCCTTACTTTTCCTCAAACAACGCAAACTTTTTCTAAAAACATCCAAACTTTTCCTCAAACTATCCTTACTTGCACAAGAAACACGCTAACAAACAACAGATAATCAACCCATTAAATTATTTAGCCCAATTTTGTAACGCTTAACAGCCACTAAACCCTAAACAATATTTCTTTCAATTTAAGATGTCAGGCCTCCGCCCCTCAACGGCAATACAAACGATTATCTCTACGAAGATGGCAGGGCTCCGCCCCTTGCACCAACTTACTTTAACTAATTAACAATTGAATTGACTGTCAGATTTAAGTTCATCGAGCGGCTCGCACTTGTCGAAGTGAGTAGAGATTCCGATTGTCATATCCAAGGTCATCGAGCGTAGTCGAGATGCCGATCTTAAACCAACAAGAGCAGTGAAGGATTGCCCCACACTGCTCTTTTATTAATAATAATCCGCTGAACTAATACAGACTTAGCTTTGAAATATAGCGTTTGTTTGCTGAAAACAACTCAACGATAACAACACCCCTGGGCAGGTCATGCACAGAAACAGCTTTACTAGCTCTTGCATGATATGCTTCTCTCCTTAAGATTTTACCCCTGAGATCATAAAAAGTCAGTGTTCCGGCTTCTTCGAAACTGCCTTTAAAATACAATTCATTGGTGGCAGGATTGGGATACACCTCCAGTCTTTCCGTTCCCGGGATTGCTGACAGACCCGTGTAGAAATCAGCTGAATCCACTACCACAAACTGATGCATCATGCTTGTGTCTTCGTGTGTAAGGATGTGGCAATGATACATATAACCCTGGTTTGGATTAAGTGGCGAAGGGAAACTGTCAAAACGGGCTTCAAAAATAAGTGTTGCTCCCGGACGGATTAGCTGAACATCCTTGAACCCAAACAATTCGTCAGGCAGATCAGGATGCGTATAGGTTGCCACTGAATCAAGCACACCAACTTTTCCGGTGTATTCAACTACCTGAAACTGTACCTTATGAATATGAAAAGGATGAGATTTGTTCGTGAGATTGTTGATTACCCAGCGTTCTTTGGTATTTACCAGAACAGTATCATTTATCACCATCATATCCATGGGCGTGCCATCAATCGTCCATACATGTCCGCTTCCGCCTGAACCCATCAGGTTTTTCTCTCTTGTCATAAAAACGGGACCAGGAGTCAGTTCGTAATCAACGAGGGTGCTTGGCAAAGTTGTTACAGGATTCTCAGACGCCAGGCTGTGATCAACAATAAAAGCCATCAATGCCTTACCATTGGTGGAGCCATAATTCATATCATGCGGAACCGCCAAATTCGTCATATAAACTGTATCACCATCGTTAAACTGGGCAAAATCCACCAGAAACTCTCTCCTGTCGCCTACCGACATCAAGGTGGAATCAGTGGGTCGGGGCACATCAACATAGCCTCCTCCGGTTGCTACCATCCACATGCTTGTGAAGTTTGAAGGAGAGGCTAACTCTTTTGACAAGCCAATATGAAACATTTTGCGCGGACTGCCATTCAAAATCCTCAAACGCACTACCTCAGCCGGAACTTTCAGATACCCCCCTACTACACCGTTTATCAAGGTGTATGGCCCATTGCCGGGTTTTTCGCCTGCCTTGATGGCTACTGCCGTTGGTGGTGTGGTGGTTGAGTCGAGTACAAATCCCTTTTCCTGAATCACCAGAGGGAAATCGTTTTGGCCATAGTTGTGTGGCAAAACCTGATACAACGGGTCGTTTGCCGGATCCTCTACTACGATCATCCCTGCCAGACCTCTGATCACCTGATCGGTAGTTAAATCCATCAGATGTGTATGATACCAACAGGTTTGAACCTCATCGATCATATTAAAATAAGGCGTCCAGTTGGAGCCATTGAAAATAACCTGATGCGGACCGCCATCCATCGCAGCAGGGATATTAAGGCCATGCCAGTGAACTGTGGTGTTAGCTCCGTCTGGCAACGAATTTGAGATATCAAAAGTCAAATCATGGTCTTTAGTAAAAATCAAAGTGGGACCCAAATACGACATTTTTTCACCAGCGGCTTGCCCTGTTCTATTGTAACAATAAGTGGCCAGCGACACATTTAAATTGATATCAGTGACAAAACCGTTAGGATCAAAATTATGCTGCCCTCCGGCGATGTCAATCTCAAAATGATCTCCCTGCACCTGGTAAGGAATCGGAATCTCATTTTTAAAGATTTGAGCATTAGCAAACTGCGATATTGAAAGCAGTAAAATCAAAGCAATCTGAAACTTGTAAATAGAATTGGTTCTCATAGTATTAGTTTTAATGAATAAAATATTGAAGTTTTTATGCCACGAATGCTGGTCATCATTTGCTATATGTGGTAAAACTATACAAACCAAGGTTGAATAAATAAATATTAACAAGAGTTTAACAAATAAAAGTTCTTGCAAAGTCGATTGGAAAACAAAGTTTTATCGCGTTGTTTTAATTGATCACCAAGCCGGGAAATAGCCTTTATAACTTATTATAAATTAGGATATTTAGCGTATCAATTTTCGAAAATTCCTTTTTTTTTGATCAGGATAAAAACCAGTACTACTACCAAGAAGAGCATAGCTGCAATAAGAATCGGATAGCGATACCAAAATGAAGCTTGCTGCAATTGTAAGGGTGTGATATCACCTGAAAGTATAAATCCGGCCCAGTAAAAAGGATGCTGAAGTATTTCGTTTTCAGGATTGTTCAGATAGCGTAATTTCGCTTGTCTCAGAGCAGTAGCTTTATCCTGTCCGTTGCGAAGATTTTTATAAAAGTCGATCATGATGGCTTTGGTTGACAAATCGGGTGCATTCCAAAGGCTGGCAACCGTTGACGGAATGCCGGCTGTTGTAAAAGCGTGATGGATCGAAACCAGTTCTCCTCCATTTTTAAACCCGCCTACACCTGTATTGCAAGCACTTAAAACTGCAAGCTCCGCATTAAAATTTAGCCCGTAAAGCTCTGAAATATGCATTTCATAATCCGTTTCGGAACTTGAAAATAACAAACTGCTCAACTCCGGATCATTATCATTTAGGTTGGCATGCATAGCCAGATGCAGCACAGAGGCATTTTTGTCCAACGATTTGAACTTACTTTTGGAGGCTTGCTTCCCTTTGAAAACATCGGCTGCCACTAATGTGGATATTACATTCACTTCTTCTTCGGCACCCGATAAAGAATACGCCTCACCGCGAACAGCCAGCTGACTTTCAGGAATTGTTGAATTGTATGCAGGTGCAAAAAGCACAACTTTTTGATCTAGGTCAGAATTACTAATTATTTGCTCATTTTCAATAAAATAAGCATTTGATGCGTAGGATATGATGTGCTCTTTGATCAGAAAGTCGTCCTTACTGACTAACAGTTCAAAAGGTAAATAGTAAAGGATATCGTCGGGAATGACTACCGTATGCTTTCCAAACTCATACTCGTTTTCAAAGAGTTTAGCATAAAGTTGCCCACCTTGCTCTTTAAGCGCATCAATAGAGATTGACAAATCATTCAAATTGATCAGAAAAGCTTCAATTTCCTGACGCAAAGTCACATAATCACCAAGATTATTGATTTTCATCCTGCCGTCATGTATCTCCATCAGGAATAATTGGTTTTGAGCCATTTTGAATTTCAAAATGTTTTTTTCGGCAAACTGCGTGATGTCAATCTCCGGTGTGGTGAATAC
>JAQVGO010000023.1 GCA_028696715.1 Bacteroidales bacterium | reverse complement strand
TTTCGTGGGCACTCTGACCGATATGGTAATCTGCTTCATACAAATCGCGATAGGATTGTGTCATATATCCCATTCGGGCTACCAAATCGCTCACCGGAACACCGGCAAAGGCAACTTCATAAGCTTTCGGATAGAAAAAAATATTCATCAAAGCGATCATCCCGCCGTGGCTCCAGCCCATGATGCCAACGCGATTTTTATCCACAAAATCGTAATGTTCAACCATATGATTTCGGCTCGCTAAAACATCCTCATTTTCTAATCCGCCGTAATCAATTTGTTCATAAAATGATTTACCATAGCCTGTGCTGCCTCGATATTCGGGTGCTACAACAATGTAATGCTGCGCAATCAATTCACGAATAATGTGGGTGTGATAGGTGTCAAAATCGCCGTGTACACCGCCATGAGGCAACACTATCAAAGGATACTTTACGGCAGGATCAATGTCTCTGGGAACAAATACATAACTGTAAAATTTTAGGGGATTGTGTGCACCTTTGGCATCAGGATCAGGAATATTAGCGGGTGGTGGCCCGTAGATATAAATCTTATCCACATGCGCCACATCCCCTACCCGCTCGTGCCAAAGCAGGTCATCAACCTTCTTTTGCAAAACATCCAGCCGGTGTTTCAACAACTGATTAAGATCATCATTGGTCACCTGTTCGGTTTGTTGAGCCAACAATCCAAAAGAGAAAAATAAAAGCATTGCAATGGATGTCAAATTCACGTAACTTCGCATATGTTGTGGTTTTGATTAAGGAATTGTAAAAATACAAAAAGACTTCAATTTGATTCAAAGCTAATGCACTATTTCAGGCTCTAATCCGTTTATTAACAAACTTTCAAATGTCGCTCAGTCTAAAACATCGCAAAACAGAAGAAATTTTCAATACCATTTCACATGCCATTGGTATTCCAATCAGCATTGCCGTTATTAGTCTGCTGGTTGTTTTTGCTGCTATCAACGGAACAGCTTGGCACATTGTGAGTTATAGTATTTTTGGAGCGAGTATGTTGTTGCTTTATACAGCTTCCACACTTTTTCATGCAGCAAAAAATAAACGAAAAAAATACTACCTCAACAAATTTGATCATGCTGCAATCTACGTATTGATAGCAGGCACCTACACCCCCATTGCGCTGGTTTCGCTTAATGGCTGGATAGGCTGGATGCTTTTTGGCGTGATCTGGCTGTTAGCTGCTATTGGGTTGGCATTTAAAATTTGGTTTTACAATCAAAAAATGCGAAAAATATCAGCCTGGCTTTATGTGGCAATGGGCTGGCTGGTAATTGCTGCCATCGTTCCATTGGTAAAAGCCACACCCACCGATGCACTTTGGTTCTTGATCGCCGGAGGAATAAGCTACACAGCTGGTGCTTTGTTCTACCTGCGCAAAAACAAGCGGTTCAGTCATTTTATCTTTCATCTGTTCGTTCTTGGTGGCAGTATTTGTCATTTCTTTTGTTTCCTGATGCTGGTAATCTGATATTAAAGTTTGTCTATCTAACTAAATTGACTTTACCTTTGTAAACGCTTATGGCTGCAAAATCGAAAACACCACGAAAGAGACCCGTAAAAAAAACGGGGAAAAAGGAAAGAACACCTGCTTTCTTTCTTGTTGTAATAGTCATTGCCGTAGTTGCTATCGCAGTGAGTTATTTTTATTTAACCAATACCTCAGAAGAAGAATCGGATGGCATTTTTTCGCCGGTAACAAATCTGTTTACAACACCTGGCGACAGCACAAAAGCTGCTGATGAATCGCTCCTTAAGCCAGAAGATGAGGCAGAAGAAAAGACAATACCCGTTGAGCAGGTCGAAAAAACAATCATCGAAGGAACCTGGGTGAGCACTTTAAATGGAGCCATGCTGAGTTTTGAAGGAAATCGTTTCAAACTTGAATTTCCATCCATCGAAAAGCGCGCCATGCTACAAGGACATTTTAAAATTATGGGAGGTAAAATTCACCTGGTAAATACCCTCTCTGATGATCTTTGCGGTATGGAAAACGGCACTTACAGCTTCACTGTCAAAGGTGAAGACCTGATACTCAAGTCAGAAAATGATCCCTGCAAAATGAGAAAGGAAAACCTGAGCACCGATTGGTTCAAACTTTGAACCACAGATTTGCTATTTTTTTCAATCTGATCATCCAATTCTGAGAGCAGTTGCCATAGGCACTACAATTAATCTTTCGGTATCAGACAACAGTTTGGTTTTGACCAAAAATGCCTTACTTTTGAAAACCAATTCTACCACATATGTATCCGCGAATCAGCGATTTTATCAACGATATTTTTGGCACCCAATACGAATGGCCTATTATGAGTTATGGTTTTTTCCTGACGCTGGCCTTTCTGTTGGCAGCTTTGGTTTTGCGTTTGGAGTTGAAACGAAAAGAAAAAGAAGGCCTAATCGAGGCTATTGCCGAATCGAAATCTCAAAATAAGACAAACTGGTTTGAGTTGTTGCTAAACTTATTTTTTGGATTTGTCCTGGCCTTTAAAATCGTGTTTCTGGTGCTTAATTATTCACTTTTCAAGAGTGATCCTCAGGCTGTGTTGCTTTCTGGTCAAGGCAGCTGGGTAGCAGGGATAATCGGAGCCATTGCACTGGGCTGGATCAATCTGAGGCAGCAAAAAAAAGCCAGCACTAAAACGGGAACAAGCTTAATACAGCCTCATCAACAAACAGCTGCCATCCTTATGATTGCTGCCATAAGCGGTGTGATTGGAGCCAAAATCTTTCATCAATTCGAAAATTGGGACACCTTTATTCAGGATCCGATTGGAGAATTGTTGTCTTTTTCCGGACTGACCTTTTATGGAGGACTGATCACCGCTGCATTTTTCGTGTCGTGGTATAGCGAAAAACAAAAGATTAGCTGGCGACATATGGGAGATGCTGTGGCACCGGCATTGATACTGGCTTATGGCATCGGGCGGATTGGCTGCCAGGTGGCAGGTGACGGCGACTGGGGAATCGTAAACAATTCACCCATGCCGGATTGGTTGACATTTTTACCGCAATGGGTCTGGGCTTACGACTATCCCAATAATGTACTTGGGGAGGGAATACGGATAGCCGGCTGCGAAGGAACCTATTGTTTTCGGCTGGCCGAACCCGTTTTTCCTACACCAATCTACGAAACCAGTATGAGCCTGATTATTTTTGGCGGATTGCTTTTGCTCAGAAAAGTCATTCCTGTTCCGGGACAGCTCTTTGCGGTTTACCTGGTGCTAAACGGCATCGAGCGCGGCCTGATCGAACAGATCAGAGTGAATAATCTCATGAATTTTTTAGGCATGAAAATCACTCAGGCACAGCTTATCTCAACAGTTTTAATCCTACTGGGTATCGTTTTGTTTTTCTATTTTAAATTTTTCCCGCTAAAAGCCAGCAGCCAACAATGAAATCCTTAGCTAAACTCACAGAGGCTGTTGTTGTGATCGCAAAAGATGCAGGTGCTTTTATCAGAGCACAATCCCAGAGCTTTTCCTCCGAAATGACGGAACACAAAGGTTTGCACGACCTTGTTTCGTATGTTGATCGTACGGCTGAAGATATGATTTTGAATGCCTTGTCTAAGTTGCTTCCTGAGGCAGGTTTTATTGCAGAAGAGAGCGGATCGAAAACAGCAGAGGAATTCAACTGGATAGTAGATCCGCTTGACGGCACCACAAATTTTGTGCATGGTGTTCCGATTTATTCTGTGAGTATTGCCTTGAAGCAAAACGATCGGATTATCTTGGGAGTTGTGTATGAAATAAGTCGGGATGAATGTTTTTATGCCTGGAGCGAAAGTCAGGCGTTTTTAAATGGAAAAGTCATCACAACAAGCGATACAAAAACACTTGCCGAAAGCCTGATAGCCACTGGTTTTCCTTACAACGACTTTTCCAGAATGAAAGGCTACCTCAGGCTTTTCGACGATTTGATGCGCAATAGCAGAGGTCTGAGACGGCTTGGATCAGCAGCCGTTGATTTGGCTTATGTAGCTTGTGGACGCTTCGAAGCTTTTTATGAATACGGATTAAATCCCTGGGATGTCGCTGCCGGAGCCTTTATTGTGCAGCAGGCTGGTGGCAGGGTAACGGACTTCAAACAAAGCAACAACTGGCTTTTTGGCGAAGAAATCTGTGCCAGCAATAGTCTCATCCACCATGAAATGAGTGCAAAAATCAAAAAGTATTTGTTGCAATAAGATCTTAAATTAACAGGATTAGCGTTTATTGCCAGGCTTGTTACCCCGGTGATACTTTTTTCGTTTAAAACCCTGATTACGCCTTTTGACAACATATTCAGGACCTTCGCCCAGCACAGCCGGAAGCGGTAGTTTTCTGATTTCGGATGCTATAAACTCTTCAATGCGATTAAACTTATAGATCTCCTCCTCATTGATAAAAGTGAGCGCCACACCGGTTTTTTCGGCGCGGGCAGTCCGCCCCACCCGATGCACATAATCTTCGGCATCTCCTGGAACGTTGTAATTGATTATCAGGCTTATATCATCGATATCAATGCCTCTTGAAACGATATCTGTCGCCACTAAAATTTGAATTTCACGATGTTTAAAATCGCGCAATACCTTGCCACGCTCTTCCTGCGTCAGATCGCTGTGGATAGCTTTTGCATTGAGTTTTTTCTTCAACAGATGCTGTTCTATCTCTTTCACACTTTTCTTTGTGGCCGAAAAAATTAAAACCAGCGGCAGCTCACGCCCTTCAATCAAATGCTGTATCAATGGAATTTTTTGATTCTCAAAGGTCATATAAGCCGCTTGCAACACATTTTCGGCAGGTTTCGAAACGGCCAGATTAATCTCCTCAAAGGATTTTAATATCTGTCGGGCCAGTTTGCGAATGGCATCGGGCATGGTGGCCGAAAACATCAAGGTTTGTCTGTCGTTGTTTGTGATAGCAATAATACGCTGCATATCAGGCAAAAATCCCATATCCAACATACGATCGGCTTCATCAAGAACTAAAAATCTAAGCATCGAAAAATCAACATAGCCCATATTCAGATGCGCTATCAAACGTCCGGGAGTAGCCACAACAATGGGCGCACCGCTTTGTAAGGCCTTTTTCTCGTTGGCGTAATCTGTTCCGCTTCCTCCACCATATACTGCAACTGAGCTAACTCCCGTAAAATAAGCCAGACCTTCTATCTGCTGATCGATCTGTATGGCAAGTTCACGGGTAGGAACCAAAATCAAAACCTGTGGTTTCGGTGGAATATCTTCAAGCAGCAATAAACTGTGTACGACAGGTAAAATAAAAGCCGCTGTTTTTCCTGTTCCTGTCTGTGCACAGGCAATCAGATCTTTTTGGTTTAAAACAACAGGAATGGCTTGTTGTTGTATGGGAGTGGCATTCTCAAATCCCATGGCATCAAGGCCTTCCATGAGAGATGGATGTAGGTTTAATTCGGAGAATTTCAAGTAATCAGCTTTAAGTTTTATATTTCTTCACAAATGATAAACGACAGCTCTTTGGGCTGCTGTCAATGGGTCAAAGTTAATACAATTGAACTAATTCAAACACATTCCGCTTTATTTCATCATTTCTGAAAGGCAAATTCGTATTTTTACAAACCCTAATCAGGAACACCTTTGTATTATGAAAAAATTGTTCACCAGCTTTTTGTTGATTTTAACACTCTATTCTATAGGCATATCACAGGTTGACAGCTCGTTACATCCTTCAGCAACGGCTGATACCACAAATCTCAAACTAAAAGTTTATAAGTTTGACATTAAAGAGCAAATAGCACCCCCGGTTTGGCGAACCACACAAAAAGCTTTTGAAGCCGCTTATGAAGCCGATGCCGATTTGATGTTGATCCATATGAACACTTACGGCGGGCTGGTGGATGCTGCAGATTCAATCCGAACTAAAATACTGGGTTCCAGAATCCCCGTGTATGTTTTGATTGATAACAATGCTGCCTCAGCCGGAGCTTTGATATCCATTGCCTGTGATAGTATTTATATGGTGGAAGGTGCCAATATAGGTGCTGCCACCGTTGTGGATCAGGCAGGAGATGTGGTTCCGGATAAGTTTCAATCGTATATGCGCTCGATGATGAGAAGCACTGCCGAAGCCAACGGACGCGATCCTGATATTGCCCAGGCTATGGTGGATCCTTCCATCTATGTGCCTGGTGTTTCAGATACAGGAAAGGTGCTCACTTTTACAACTTCCGAAGCCATCAAACATGGCTTTGCAGAAGGAAAGGCCGAAAGCATTGAAGAGGTGATGAAACTGGCTGGTCACGATAATTATGAAATCATTCATCATACGTTAAGTGCAACGGATAAAGTGATCAATCTCTTAATACATCCGGCTGTAAGCGGCATTTTGATCATGATTATCATTGGCGGTCTCTATTTCGAACTTCAGACTCCCGGCGTTGGCTTTCCGCTTGGTGCAGCTGTTTTTGCTGCCTTGCTGTATTTTGCACCTCTGTATCTGGAAGGACTGGCAACGCATTGGGAAGTGATCGTTTTTATACTGGGTATTGTATTACTACTTGTCGAAATATTTGCCATACCCGGCTTTGGCGTAACGGGCGTATTGGGGATCATGTTCATCATTGGCGGGCTCACCTTTGCAATGGTCGAGAGTATTGGCGACAATCCTTTTGAGGTGAATTTGATTCCGCTGTCGAAGGCCTTCTTCACAGTTATTATCGCTGTATTTCTTTCGTTAGGTATTTCCATCTATCTGAGTCAGAGATTATTCACCACTACTACATTTGGTCATCTGGCATTGGACACCGTTCAAAATAAAGAGGAAGGATTTACTTCTGCTGATAAAAATTACAGCAGCATGATCGGAAAAACCGGCACTGCCTATACCATCCTGAGGCCTTCGGGTAAAGTATGGATTGACGACGAAATTTACGATGCCACAGCCTTAAGCGGATATATCGACAGCGAAAGCCCAGTGGAGGTGGTGAGTTATCAGACCGGTCAGTTATTTGTTAGAAAAACCAAAACAGATCAGGCATGATAAAAATTGAAGTATCAAAAGGTGATCTTACACGCGAAAACACGGACGTTATTGTTAATGCAGCCAACAATTCCCTATTGGGTGGAGGTGGTGTGGATGGTGCGATACATCGGGCAGCAGGCCCTGCTCTTTTGGAAGCCTGCAAAAAACTTGACGGCTGTCCGACTGGTGAGGCAAGGATTACAGCAGGTTTTAAGCTTAAAGCAAAATATGTGATTCACACCGTTGGCCCCGTTTGGAAAGGTGGCTATCAGGATGAACCCCAAGCCTTAAAAGCTGCTTATCGAAACAGCCTCCTGCTTGCTGACGAACACAACTGCAAAAGCATTGCCTTTCCGAATATTTCAACGGGAGTGTATGGCTTCCCAAAAGTAAAAGCTGTTGAAGTTGTTCGGGAAGTAATTGAAGAAACTACACCAGATTTGAAAAATCTTGAACTGATAAAATTCGTGTGCTTCGACGAGGAAAACTATCAACTCTATCTGCATACTTTTATGACGAATGATTAACAACCTCATACTTAACCACGACAACCGTAAACAGGAAACAAAAAATCGAAAATCACATTTTCAATAAATTAGCCAGCAACTTTTGAAGTAAACCAAAGCTTAAATCCAGACCACTGCACAAACAATGAGGCGATTGTTATTCTTGATTTTTCTAATAAATTTTGCATTTTCACTTGAAGCTCAATCACTTCAAAACAAAGACCTGGCGGCATTCCGCACAACGTCCGATATTGAAATTGACGGGATACTGAGTGAAGAAGATTGGCAATTCGCTGCCACAGCCTCCGATTTCATACAGCGTGAACCACTGAATGGTCGTCCGGCAAGCCTCGATACCCGCGTAAAAGTGATGTACGACGACCAGGCAATTTATATTGGTGCCCACATATTAGACCCCAGGCCGGATAGCTTATGGACTGAACTGAAAAGCCGGGATAATCTGGGAATGGCTGATTACTTTGGTATAGTGCTCGACCCATACAACGATGGCCTGAATGGTTTTGCATTTTTTGTTTCTGTTCGTAATGTGCAAATCGATTACAAAACCGACGGACAGGATAATGAAGATTATGATTGGGATGCTGTCTGGATTTCCGAAACCAATATCGTTGAGGATGGCTGGGTTGCAGAGCTAAAAATTCCGTATGCTGCGATACGTTTTCCCAAAACTGAAATACAGGAGTGGGGCATCAATTTTGAGCGCAATATTCAACGATTCAGAGAGATAACTTCCTGGAATTTTATTGATGCCAGGATAAGTGGAAGTCTGCAACAATCGGGGCAGTTGCTTGGCATTAAACAAATCGTGCCGCCACTTCGCCTGAGCGGAACCCCTTATTTTTCTGCCTTTACGGAGCATAACAGCGAAACCGGAAATTGGAAAAACGGATACAATATCGGGATGGATATCAAGGCCGGACTTTCGGAAAGCTTTACGCTGGATGTTACTCTGATACCCGATTTTGGACAGGTGGAATCCGATGACAAAGTTTATTCACTCTCGCCTTTTGAGGTTTTTTATGAGGAGAAAAGACCTTTTTTTACAGAGGGCACAGAGCTCTTTAGCAAAGGCGATATTTTCTATAGCAGAAGAATTGGTTCAACAGCCGAAGGTCATCACCGGATTCAGCAAGATTATGAAGCTGATAAAATCATTGATAACCCTGAAAACGAACAACTTATAAATGCCTTTAAGCTAAGTGGCAAAACAAACAAAGGACTTGGAATTGGAGTTTTTAATGCCATGACAGCCAATACCTGGGCAAGGGTGAGAGATAGTGCCGGCAACGAACAACGCATCCTCTCCGCTCCTTTTACCAATTATAATATGTTTGTTTTTGATCAGGCACTTTGGAAAAATTCTTCTGTTAGTTTGTACAACACCAATGTTTACAGGCCTGACGAAAAATTTTCGGCCAATGTAAGTGGAACGGAATTTCGCCTGCGCGACAAAAGCAACAGCTACGAAACTTCCGGAAACATCAACATCAGTCAGCATTATACCAACGATAACAGCCCGAAGATAGGCGAATACGCACAGCTACGTCTGGAAAAAGTTAGTGGTAATTTTCTGGCCGAAACCTGGTTCAAATACATTTCGGACGATTACAATCCAAACGATATGGGTTATCTGAACCGCAACAACGAAATCGGAAATGGATATAACTTCAAATATAATATTTACGAGCCTTTTGGGAAGTTCCTTAGTTTGCGATCGGGCATTTTTATCAACCATTATTATCTGAATGTTCCGCGCAGATTCAGCTATCTCGAAACAGGATTTGACGGCAACATAAGAACAAAAAATCAGTTTTCGGCAGGCTTAAATGTAAATTTCAGACCCTTAGGACACCATGATTATTATGAACCTCGCGTTCCGGGTCATCAATACTATGCGAATCCCAGCTACTCCATCAATCACTGGGGTTCGCCCGATTATCGTAAAAAGTTTCTGATTGATTACACCATTGGTATTTGGCAAATTCCGAAACAGAATCTCTTTAACTGGTGGTTCAGCCTGGATCCCAGATGGCGCCTGTCAAACAATTTTCTTGTAATTCCTTCTGTTTACATCGATTACAGCATGAATAACATAGGATATGTGCGTGATAGCCTCAACCCATCTGGCAGCCATACAATTATTTTTGGCCGAAGAGATATCCTTGACATAACCACCAGCATCGAAGCTGATTATGTGTTTAGTCCGGATGTTTCGCTGGCCTTTCGTGCCCGGCACTATTGGCTTCAGGTAGATTATTTATCTTTCTACGATCTGCTGTCAGATGGCGATCTAAACCCTAATCACTACCAAAACAACGAAGATTTTGCTGTGAATGCTTTTAATATCGATATGGTTTTCAAGTGGAACTTTGCTCCTGGAAGTGAGTTGCTTCTGATTTGGAAAAATGCCATCTACAGTAATGAAAAACGTCAAAAACTGGAGCAGCATTATTGGCAAAATCTGCGTAATACCTTTGAGGCACCTATCAGTAATAGTTTTAGTATTAAACTATTATATTACCTTGATTGGCAATATTTTAAATCAGGCAGCAGGAAAAGAAACGAGGGATTTGGCTCGCTCGGCCACAGCATCCGAAATTTGATTACCTGACGACTGACAAACATCCCGGGCAAAGCTTAATCCTGCACCAACTAACATTCCTAATTGTTTGGCCGAAAGTCCCTGAAGAAGGCTTTGCCTATTTAGTTTCAAGTGCGACCAGGCAAATAAAAACCCTGAATTAAAAGCATCACCAGCTCCAACTGTACTTTTTACAGCTGGTAAAGCAGGTACTGGAAAATTGAACAGATCTCCCTGATGAACACAATCAAGGTCGCCGCTTCCCCGCGTGATGATTAAGATTTGATCGGGGGATAAAGCTGCTTTTTGAACAATCGCATCCGCATGATCTGTTTCGAAAATTTTCAGGAAATCTTCGTCTGATCCCCTGATAATATTGGCCTGCCACATATTCTCAACCACTTTTGATGTATCACTTTCTGCCTTAAAATCACAACGAATATTGGGATCATAAAAGACAAGGCTTCTCTGTTTACGAGCCATCTGAAGCAATGGTCTTAAAAATGCCTGCCAAACCGGATCGATGGCTGTCAGGCTTCCAAAGCTAATCACACTTTCGGCATTGAGCTTGGGATAAGGAATTTGAAATACAGCATCATTGAACCTGGCTTTGTAAATATCAAAAACGGCTTTCCCATCCTCATCAAGAGAAGCAAAAGCCAATCCTGTTTTATAAGCCTGATCCTGAATGATTAAGGATGTATCAACCTTGTTCGATTGTAGTTTTGTCAAAAGCAGATTGCCCGGTCCATCCTTTCCAAGCAGGCCGATCATCTGCACCTGTTGATTTACTTTTGCCAGATTTAAAGCTACATTTACCTGCGAACCTCCGGCCACTGCATTAAGTTTTCCGTCAGGTTCCAGAATCAAATCAAGTAAAAGCTCTCCACAAGTGTAAAAATGCATTGTTATTCCAGGTAGGTATAACCATAAAGACCTGACCGATAGTTAGATAAAAATTCTTTTCCCTCTTCAGCTGTAATCTTGCCTTGTTTTACAGATAATGTCACCCAGGTTTCAACAGTGCGCACCAGTTTTTTAGAGTTATACTGCACATAATCCAACACTTCAGCTACTGTTTCGCCATCAATTACCTGATCGATGTGATAGCCTTTTTCATCCACCGAAACGTGAACGGCATTGGTGTCGCCAAACAAATTATGCAGGTCGCCCAAAATCTCCTGATAAGCTCCCACCAAAAACACACCAATATAATAAGATTCGCGGCTTTTGAGTGCATGAACCGGCAGGTGATGTGAAATATTACGGGTGGAGATAAAATTATCAATCTTCCCATCCGAATCGCAGGTTATATCCTGTATGGTCGCATGGCGGTCAGGCTTTTCGTCCAGCCGGTGAATGGGAATGATCGGGAAAATCTGATCAATAGCCCAGGAATCCGGAAGTGATTGAAAGAGCGAAAAATTACAGAAATACTTCTCCGACAGAAGCTTTGGAAGGTTATTAAACTCTTCCGGTGGCCGTTTGATCTCAGATACAATTTGCTGAATATCACGGGCAATAGACCAAAACAAACGCTCCACCTGTGCTCTTGTCTTTAAATCAAGCATACCCAGACTAAACAGGTCAAGGGCTTCTTCGCGAATCTGCTGTGCATCGTGCCAGGTTTCGAGCATACTCGACTGGTTCATATTGTCCCAGGAATCGTAAAGCAAATGAATCAACTCGTGATCATCTTCAACGGGCTCTGCATCATCGTCCCAGGCAGGCAGCTGTGCGGTTTCGAGAACTTCGAACACCAAAACAGAATGATGTGCTGTGAGCGAACGCCCCGATTCGGTGATGATATTCGGATGTGGGATGTCATTTTTTTCGCAGGCATCAACCATGGCAAAAGTGGCATCGTTCACATATTCCTGAATACTATAATTTACACTGCTGCCACTATTTGCTGATCGTGTGCCATCGTAATCCACACCTAATCCACCACCTACGTCCACAAAATCGAGCTTGAAGCCCATTTTGTATATCTGTACAAAAAACTGGGCAGCCTCACGCAAAGCTATTTTTATTCTTCTGATCTTATTAACCTGACTTCCAATGTGAAAATGCACCAGCCTAAGCGAATCCTGCATTTTATTACGCTCCAGGTAATCCAGTGCTTCGAGCACCTCGCTGGAGGTAAGTCCGAATTTGCTCACATCACCACCCGAATCTTCCCATTTGCCACTTCCCGAGCTGGCCAGCTTTACGCGTATTCCGATATTGGGTTTTACACGTAAGCGTTTGGCAACGCGCGTAATCAATCGTAATTCATTGAGTTTCTCCACTACAATAAAAATGGTTCTCCCCATTTTTTGTGCCAACAGAGCCAGCTCAATATAATCTTCGTCTTTGTAACCATTGCAAATGATCAGCGAATCATTGTCGGTATTAATTGCAATAACCGCATGTAACTCAGGCTTTGAGCCAGCCTCAAGACCAATGTTAAACTTTTTTCCGTGGCTTACAATTTCCTCAACAACAGGCCGCATCTGGTTTACCTTGATAGGATAAACCAAAAAATTCTGTCCTTTATAATCATACTCCTGAGCAGCAAACTTAAAACAGGATTCCATTTGTTCGATGCGTGAGTCCAGAATATCCGGAAATCGCAATAAAACCGGGCACGCCACATCACGTAACTGCAACTCATCAATCAACTCTTTCAAATCTACGGCAGCCCCGGCAGTCCTGGGTGATACTGTAACATTCCCTTTGTTGTTGATCGAAAAATAATTAATTCCCCAGCCGTTTATATTATAAAGTTCTGCAGAATCTTCAATGCGCCATTTTCTCATAAGGCAGCTTAATTCAAGTATTTATAAATCAATGCGTTAACTTTGCAAAATCAAAACTGATTCCTGCAAGATGCAAAACTAAGGAAACATTCGGGAATACAGTACATTGAAATGGAATTTAAACTTCATCGAAATTTTATTTATTCCGCTATAAGACTAAATTTGTGATTATTTAAACAGCAATTATTATGATGAGTGAGATGCAAATAATCGTTGATAGCGGAGGCAGCAAATCGGACTGGATGTTCAGAAAAAAAGGGCGATGGCAATCAATCGTAAGTCTCGATGGTTTTAATCCCTGGCAACATAATGAAAAGGTTCTTGAAAGCATACTGCAAAATTTGTTGAGAAAATACCCTGATGCTATAGATGCCGCCAAACTTACATTTTATGGTGCAGGATGTGGAAGTGATAAAAACAAAACATTGATTCACAAAATTCTTCTAAAAAGTTTTTCCAAAGCAGAAATAGTAATCTACAGCGATCTGATGGCTGCTGCCCACGCACATTTTGGCCAAAAATCGGGTATTGCTTGTATTCTTGGAACTGGTTCTAATTCAGGCTATTATGATGGAAACAAAATAGTTAGCTCTCCCCCATCGCTGGGCTATTTGCTTGGTGACGAAGGAAGCGGTGCCTCTATCGGGAAAACGCTGGTAATAAGTTACTTCAGAAAGGAAATGCCAAAGGACTTACGTGACAAATTTGCCAATGCCTATCCAATAAAGCTTCAGGATTTTCTGAATGCTGTTTATCACCAAAAACTTACTGCTTCCTATCTTGCTCAATTTGCCTATTTTGCTGTTGACAATTATCAGCACGAATGGATACACAAGCTGCTGTATGATTCGTTTAAGGCTTTTGTTCGTTTCAACATAAAATCTCTGGCCGAATATCAACGGTATCCAATTGGTTTTATAGGTTCTGTTGCCTATCAGTTTGAAGCTATCCTTCAGCAGGTATTTGTTGAAGAAGGACTTACAATTTCAGCTGTTTTAAAAACACCGGCAGGGGCATTGATGGAATATTATGATGAACTATTTTGAATCTGGTTCGATATTTTGCTTCACATAAGACAATAAAGATTCGAAATCGTCTTTTCTAAACCACTTATATTCAGTATTTTTCCTTAACCAGGTGAGTTGTCTTTTAGCATATTGGCGTGTATTGGTCTTGATTTGCTCCAGGGCTTCGTTTAAGGTTGTTTTCCCTTCGAAGTAAGCAAAAAGCTCTTTGTAACCAACTGTATTTAAAGCATTAAGATCTTTATAAGGATACAGTTTTCTGGCTTCTTCCACCAAGCCATTGTTTACCATGGATTCAACACGAAGGTTGATTTTGCTGTAAAGTTGCTGGCGATCAGTTTCAATGGCCGTCCAGATGGTTTCGAAATAACGCGGGATTGCTTGCCGTTTTCGATAAAAGCTAAAGGGCTGTCCTGTTTGCCAGATCACCTCGAGTGCCCGCTGCAACCGGCGCGGATTGTTGATATCAACTTTGGCATAATAATCAGGATCGTTTTTCTTGACCTCCTTTTGTAAAGCCGGCAATCCCTTCTCCCTGAATAACTTATCAACGCGAGCTCTGATTTCGGGACTTGTTTCAGGAATATTGTCCAATCCCCGACACACCGCATCCAGGTAAAGGCCTGTTCCGCCGGATAAAATTACAAGGTCATATTTTTTGAATAAACCCTCAAGCAATTGCAATACCTCATTTTCGTATGTAGCCACATCATAGCTTTGGTGCACAGAGATATGATGAACGAAATGATGTTTGGCCGCTGCCAGCTCATCAGCTGAGGGCACAGCTGTTCCGATGGTCATTTCTTTGTATATCTGCCTGCTATCTGCCGAAACGATCTCAGTGCCAAAAGCTTTAGCCAACTTTATTGCTGTCTCAGTTTTCCCGGAAGCCGTTGGCCCGGCAATCACTAGCACATATTTCTTTTTGTCAGGATTCACTGTCCGATTTATTCGCTGAGGGCAGAGGTAATACTTCCACCTGTTGTGGGTTTTCTACTTCCCGAAACACTTTAAGCCCAAGTGGTTTGGCAACAGTTTTCATATAGGCATAAGCCTCCTCAAAGTTATTCCCAATCAATCCATCCAGCACCGCTTCACGGATGGCCAGTTTGATGATACCCACTTCTTTGCCGGGCTTCAATCCAAAAACCTCCATGATTATCTGACCATTGACAGGGGGTTGCCAGTTCCGGATTTTATCTTTGGCTTCGATTTCCTGTAATTTTCTACGGACGAGCTGAAAATTTTCGCGATACTTTTTCACCTTATACTCATTCTTTGAGGTGATATCTGCATCGCATAGCTGCATCAGGGCATCAATATCATCCCCGGCATCAAAAAGCAACCTTCGTACAGCTGAGTCAGTCACGATTTCCTGAGCCAAGACAATGGGTCGCAGATGAAGCAAAACAAGCTTCTGGACAAATTTCATTTTCTCGCCCAGTGGCAGCTTCAGTTGCTTAAAAATTCCGGGAACCATTTTGGCTCCACGAAACTCATGGCCATGAAAGGTCCAGCCCTGCTTTGCCTCAAAACGTTTTGTGGCAGGCTTGGCAATGTCATGCAACAAGGCGGCCCAGCGCAACCAAAGGTCATCGGTATTGACAGCCAGATTATCCAATACTTCTAATGTATGATAGAAATTGTCTTTATGTCCTTTCCCATTAACCACTTCAACACCTTGAAGATAGGCCAGCTGTGGAAAGAAAACCTGGAGCAATCCACTGTCAAAGAGCAATTTAAATCCTACAGATGGTTTTTTGGAAAGGATAATTTTGTTCAGCTCATCTGTGATTCGTTCGGGCGAAACAATTTTAAGCCGGTTCTTATTTCGTTTGATAGCTTCAAAAGAAGCCGGGTCAATCTTAAAATTCAATTGAGAAGCAAAACGGACAGCCCTCATCATGCGCAAGGGATCATCCGAATAGGTGATATCGGCATCCAGCGGGGTTTTCAGCAGTTTGTTCTCAAGGTCGTGCTGCCCATTAAAAGGATCTATCAATTCACCAAAGGTTTTTTCATTCAAACTAACCGCCATGGCATTGATGGTAAAATCGCGCCGGTTCAAATCATCCGAAAGCGATCCGGGCCTTACCTCAGGTTTGCGGCTGTAAAGTTTATACGATTCTTTACGGGCACCAACGAATTCAATTTCAAGACCTTTGTGACGGATCATGGCCGTTCCAAACTGCCCGTAAAACTTTGCTTCAGTATGCTTTCCGATGGTTTTGGCAACTGCAGCAGCAAGCTTTAGTCCATCGCCAACTACTACAATATCAATATCTTTCGAAGCCCTTCCCAAAAATGCATCACGCACATAACCACCCACTACGTAGGTATGCAACCCCAATGAGTTGGCAACATCGCCAATAATCCTGAAAACAGGAGAAGATATTTTTTGTAGAATTTGAGTCATCTCGGCTGCAAATTTAAGGGATATCTGCAGACCATTTGCCATTTAAAATTCAATAAAGACGCACTTTAGTAAATCCGAAGCAACCAAAAAGAGGATCATTTGTACGACAACAAATTATCCAACTGCTATTTATACTTTAGACCGCTTCTAAATTAAGACTATAGGCAGCAGGCTTGCATTAAATCTTCTAATTTTGCATGAACTAAATCGATTGCAAATAGTATAGTTTCAATATAATCTGGTTGAAAATTCAGAAAACAATCTCAAAAATATAGCAAGATGTCAAGTTCAACTACAGCAGTTTCTGCAAAAATATCAAAGGGAAAAATTCAAGAAATGATTACGAGCGAAGATATTGCTCACATCATGGAGCGTTACCATTATAGCGATGAAATAAAAAATAACATCCTGAAAGAGAATCTTTTACCGGCCGGACTTCTATCACGTTTGCATAATAGTTACCCACAACATTCGGGTATTATGGAATCGACGGAATTTATGTTTACCGGAAAAGAGCGCTATTCGGGCCTGAAAGGATTTCGTGAAATCGTTGCTGTTTTAAACGAAAACGGCATCGACATTGGCCATATCGCACAGCGCGAACTCTTTATTAATGTGTATCGTTTTTTAGCCACAAAACATGTGCTTAATAAGATCAACTGGAAAAATTTTGCCAAGGATTCTTTGTTTCAATTGGTTTTTCCACAGCCCGGCATGATCAATCCTGAGCTTTTTGAAGCGTATCAAAAAGCCGAAAACGAAGAAGCCAGGGAAAAACTTATCAAGGATTACATCAAACAAACCAATCCGCACGACGGCAAACAGCTGCTCAACAAGCCCTGGTACGAGCATGATGAAGGCGAACTGGAAATTTTAAAAGGCAGCCAGCATAAATATCCGCAGGTTCAGCTCATTTTTGATGCCAGCACACAGAATTGTTTCTCCTTTTGCACCTATTGTTTCCGCCATGCCCAGGTGCGTGGAGATGAAGATATGTTCGTGCAAAAGGATATCAGTCAGGTGATTGAATACCTGAAAAAGCATAAAGAGGTTACCGATGTACTCATTACCGGAGGTGATGCCGGATACATAACATACGACAGACTAGAGGCTTACACACTTCCCATCATCGAAGATCCGGAATTGATGCACATCAAAACATTGCGTATGGGAACACGCGTGCTCACCTACCAACCTGAAATGATCCTTAGCAGTAATTATGACAGCTATCTGAAACTCTTCAAAAAACTCAACGACAATGGCTTACAGGTGCTGTTGATGTCGCACTTCTCAACGCCACGCGAAGTATTAAACCCATCTACCATTGCTGCTATCCGCCGACTAAGAAATCATGGCGTTGCTATCAAAAGCCAAAGTCCGGTAATGCATCATATCAGCTTATTCTCAGACGAAAATGGCAAGATCGACATTGACAAATCAGCACAAAACTGGATTGATCTGGGTAATACACTTGCCACACTTTCGGTGGGATTCCATTCGATGTATTGCGCCCGTCCCACCGGGGAACATCACTATTTTACAGTTCCATTAACGATTATAAATCAGGTATTTAGCAAAGTATATCGTTCGTTGCCCTCTATCGCTCGTCCAAGCCGCTACATCACCATGACCTCCTCGGCCGGAAAGATCTCAATGTTGGGTGAGGTAATGGTAAATGGTGAAAAGGCTTTTGCTCTTAAGTTCAACGAAAGCCGCAATATGGAATGGATGGATAAAGTATTTCTGGCAAAATACGATGAACACGAAAATACCATTGCCAACCTCAAGCCTTTATTTGGCGATAAACACTTCTTTGAAGATGAATTGGAGCAGATAGAGCTGGCACTTGATGCTGCTTTACGCCGAAAATTGGAAGCCTAATTTAATTCATTATAAATCATAGCATTATGATTAATAAAATAGTAACAAACGTCGAAGAAGCCGTACAGGATATCTTTGACGGTGCTACGATTATGATCAGCGGCTTTGGAGAGGCCGGCAGCCCGATTGAGTTGATCCATGCGCTCATCGACCAGGGAGCCAAGGACCTGACTATTGTCAGCAACAACACCGGCAGCGGAGAAGTTGGACTGGCAGCCCTAATTGCCCACAAACGCGTAAAGAAAATGATCTGCTCCTTTCCTCGTACTGCCAATTCAACCGTTTTTCCGGAGCTTTATAAAAAAGGTGAGATTGAGCTGGAACTGGTTCCTCAGGGAACGCTGGCCGAACGGATCAGGGCAGGTGGAGCAGGTATCCCGGCATTTTTTACGCCAACCTCTGTGGGCACGCCACTTGCCGAAGGAAAAGAAACACGCGTCTTTGATGAGATTACCTATGTTATGGAAAACGCCATAAAAGCTGATTTTGCACTGGTAAAAGCTTTAAAAGCCGACCGATACGGTAATCTTGTGTATAACAAAACTGCCCGAAATTTTGGCCCGATCATGTGTACGGCAGCCAAAACAGCGATCGTTCAGGCCGAACAAATTGTTGAATTGGGCGACATCGATCCGGAATGTGTTGTAACACCTGGTATTTTTGTAAAAAGGGTAGTAAAAATTACAAATCCTGCACAGGAATCAAAACTCGTGGCAGAGAACAGGAGGTATCCATGGTAAACGAACTTAAAGAAGGATGGGATGTGAACCAGATGGCGCAAAAAGTTGCCCTCGACATTCCGGATGGATCCTATGTGAATCTGGGTATCGGCATACCCGAAAAAGTTGCTGCCTTCGTACCGGAAGGCCGTGAATTTATTTATCACACCGAAAATGGTCTGTTGGGGATGGGGCCTGTTCCTGCCAAAGGTCAGGAGGACCCCGAACTTATCAATGCCGGGAAAAAAGCCGTAACAGCCATACCCGGTGCCTGCTATTTTCATCATGCCGACAGTTTCACGATGATACGCGGCAAGCATATTGATGTATGTGTTCTGGGTGCGCTTCAGGTGGCCGAAAATGGCGATCTGGCAAACTGGTCAACCGGCGAGCCTGGTGCCATACCTGCCGTTGGGGGTGCCATGGATTTGGTAGCTGGTGTGAAGACTATTTACGTGATCACAAAACATATCACCAAAACAGGTGAAGCCAAAATCGTAAAAAACTGTAGCTATCCCTTAACGGGCAAAGCTGTTGTAAACCGCATCTACACTGATCTTGCTATTCTGGATGTAACTGAAAAAGGTTTAAAAGTAATCGAGCTGGCTCCAGGCCTGAGTTTTGAATATTTACAGTCTGTTACCGAAGCTCATATCTTCCAATAAGGAAGGCACAAATATTTAATTCAAATTTCATGAAATCCTATCCAAAAAGCGATGCTCTCTATCAAAAAGCCGTTGATCTGATCCCCGGCGGAGTGAGCAGAAACACAGTTTTTCACAAGCCGCATCCGCACTATGTAGCTTCGGCCAAAGGATGTTATGTTAAAGATATTGATGGCAACGAACGCATCGACTTCGCAAATAATATGGCCTCACTCATACACGGCCATGCGCATCCTGCAATCGTAGAGGCAGTTACAGAACAGCTCCATAAAGGAACAGCTTATACCCTGGCCACCGAAGCCGAGGTGAGGCTGGCAGAGCTGTTGCACAACAGGGCTCCGGGTTTTGAAAAAATCCGATTTGTAAACAGTGGCACCGAAGCTGTGATGGCAATGATTAAAGCTTCCAGGTCATTCACCGGAAAACCAAAGATTGCCAAAGCCGAAGGTGCTTATCACGGCACTTATGACTATGCCGAGGTAAGCCAGACTTCAAACCCCTTCAATTGGGGCGATATCAACAGTCCGAACAGCGTACCTGTGGCCGAAGGCACACCACAATCAGTGCTTGATGAGGTGATCATTTTTCCTTATAATGATATCGAACGCACCCTGGCCATACTGGATAGTCATGCAGATGAGATAGCCTGTGTAATCATTGATCCTGTGCCTCATCGGGTTGGATTACTCGAAGGCAAACATGAGTTTATTGAGGCTATCTACAACTGGACGCGTAAAAATGATGCTCTGATGGTATTTGACGAGGTTGTTACTTTTCGCGTGAATTATGGCGGAGCTCAGGAAAAATATAAGGTAAAGCCTGACCTTACAGCACTTGGCAAGATCATCGGAGGTGGTTTTCCAGTTGGCGCCCTGGCAGGCAGAGCCGATATTATGGAAGTACTTGATCCGCGACAGCCAAAACTAAAATTCCCTCATTCCGGAACTTTCTCGGCTAATCCTATCACAATGACTGCCGGACGAGTTGCTTTGGAATTATTTGATCAACAAGCTGTTGACGACCTCAATGCGCTTACAAAAAAAGCCATCATTCAGATCGAAAACGTTATCAGGCTGGCGGATGTACCCATCTCTATTACAGGCGCAGGCTCTATGTTCAGGTTGCATTTCAGACAGGTTCCGCCACAAACATACAGAGAAGCTTATCAGAGACCTGCCGTTTATGCCGTGATAAACGAGTTGCTGGATTACCTTTTCTACAAGGAAAACCTGATCATGATCAACACTTGTGCCTGCATGTTCTCAACGGCACTCACCCAAAAAGAGGTTGACAGATTATCGCAGGCCCTGCTCAATGGCTTCCGTTATATCAAGCCAAGTATGGAGGAACTATACGCACAAAATGTAAGTTTCCCTTGATCTTAACCGAAAAAAACTAATTGCCCATGACTAAAGAAGTCTTCATTTGTGATGCCATACGTACCCCTGTCGGGAAATATGCAGGAGCCTTATCAGGCGTTCGTACTGACGATCTTGCAGCTATAACCTTAAAAACTTTACTGCAACGCAATCCAAAACTCGATCCTGAAGCCATTGATGATGTGATGCTCGGATGTGCCAATCAGGCTGGCGAAGACAACCGTAATGTTGCCCGCATGGCATTGCTGGTTGCAGGTTTGCCTGCCTCAGTTCCGGGCATGACGATAAACCGTTTATGTGGTTCAGGAATGGATGCTGTTGGCACTGCTGCCAGGGCTATCAAATCCGGTGAGGCTGAATTGATTCTGGCAGGAGGTGTCGAAAGTATGTCGCGCGCACCTTTTGTGATGGGAAAATCAGAAACAGCTTTCGGAAGAGCTCCCGAGCTTTTCGATACCACCCTGGGATGGCGTTTTATCAATCCGGTATTGGATAAGATTTACGGTACTGAATCCATGATGCAAACTGCCGAAAATATTGCAGATATGATGCAAATCAGCAGAGAGGATCAGGACATTTTTGCATACAGAAGTCAGCAAAAAGCAGCCTATGCTCAGGAAAACAAGCTTTATGATGATGAAATTGTGGAGGTACTTATTCCGCAACGCAAAGGAGAGCCTGTAAAGGTGAATACTGACGAACATCCAAGACTTTCAAGCCTCGACAAGCTGGCTGGCCTTAAGGTGCTCACGCGTAAGGATGGAACCATCACAGCAGGAAATGCCTCTGGAATCAATGATGGTGCTGCTGCGCTGATCATCGCTTCAGCCGATGCTGTGAAAAAATTCGACCTGAAGCCCATTGCCCGGATTATGGGTATGTCAGCTGCTGGTGTACCACCACGCATTATGGGAATGGGTCCTGTTCCGGCTACTCAAAAGTTGTTGAAACGTCTTGGTATGTCACTTCAGGATTTTGATCTGATTGAGCTTAATGAAGCATTTGCTGCTCAAGCTCTTGGATGTATCCGTGAGCTTGGCCTGGACGACAATGACCCTCGCATCAACCCGCTGGGTGGTGCCATAGCCTTAGGCCATCCACTTGGCATGAGTGGGGCACGGCTTTTAACAACGGCTGTGTATCAAATGAAAAGGAATAAGTTAAAAAAAGCCCTTTGCACCATGTGTATCGGCGTAGGACAAGGAATTGCAACCGTGATTGAATCGGTTTGATAAACAATTTTCTGTTTGCTTTGGTTTTTCGTTTATTTTCGTTGGCTGAACAACGAAAAGTCTATGGTATCTTACAACGAAATCTTTGAGAATAACAAAAGATGGATAGCTGAGAAAAAAGCTTCTGAAGCTGATTTTTTTGAAAAGCTTGTCGAAGGTCAGGATCCTGACTTTCTTTATATTGGATGTTCTGACAGCAGGGTGACGGCAGAAGAACTGATGGGTGTGAAGCCGGGTGAGGTATTTGTGCATCGCAATATTGCTAATGTTGTTGGCAATAACGATCTTAATGTGATGAGCGTGATCAATTATGCGGTTGATTATCTGAAAGTTAAACATATTATAGTGTGTGGTCATTATTATTGTGGTGGAGTAAAAGCTGCACTGCAGTCGAAAGATCTTGGTATTTTAAATCCCTGGCTCAGAAACATTCGGGATGTCTATCGATTTCATAAAACAGAACTCAACCTGCTTGAAGATGCTGACAAAAGGTACCGAAGGTTGATCGAGCTAAATGTGGAAGAACAATGTTTGAATGTGATTAAAACTGCGGTAGTTCAAAAATCATACCTCAAAAATGGATATCCTACTGTTCATGGCTGGGTTTTCGACATGCAAACAGGAGCTCTTCTTGATCTTAACATCGATTTTGAAGCCCGATTAAAAGAAATCCAGGAAGTTTACAATCTGAGTGATTCCGAACCACTATCTGAGCAGGCCTAATTTAAATTCCATTTCATCATGCAGCTGAGACAGACTTGACTTGAGTATAGCTGTTTCTGTATCTTTGCTTAATTATACCAAATCAATTAATTCTTTTAAAAAAAAACAACAGATGAAAAAGAATTACACATTTTATTTTGATCCGGATACCCAAATCATGTATAAATATTATTATGGAGAAATAAGTTTCGATGATATTGAATCCAGCTGGAATGAGGCAATTAATAAAAATATCATTCCTGACGAAACCAGTGGGTTTATTTTGGATTATCAAAAAGCAAGCGTAAATATTCCGGTGAAGCTTTACAATCAAATACCAGCGTATTATAAGCAACATTTGGATATATTCGGAGGAAAACGTATTGCCATCTTAACAACCAATCCAAAAGACATCGTTATTCCCGTTTTAGTAGAAACTGAATCTCAGGGTTTTGAATCGAAACCTTTTAGTACGGAAGAGGCTGCCATAAAATGGATATTAAAAAAATGAAATTTTTTTGCAGAAATTTCAATCGTATTACTAATTAACTACCTTTGTGGGGTATTAATTAATTATTATTGTTTCAATAAGCAGCGTACCTACCATCAAATTCCGAACTTATCCTTCTGATTTTCATGTATTTTACAAAACTTATTGAATTTTTATTTATCATTTATCTAATTTACAATGAACATTTTTGTTGCAAAACTTAATTTCAAAACGACCAGCGAAGACCTTCAGGCTTTGTTTGAACAATTTGGCACTGTTACCTCAGCCAAAGTAATTATTGACAAACTTACTAACCGTTCAAAAGGTTATGGTTTTGTTGAGATGCCTGATGATGAGCAAGGTTATGCAGCCATCAACGAACTCAACGAAACAGAAGTTGAAGGTAACACCATCGTGGTAAAAAAAGCACGTCCAAAAACGGACAATCCAGGCGGTGGCTATCAACGTCGCGAAGGCGGTGGCGGTGGCGGTTATCAACGTCGCGAAGGTGGCAGTGGTGGCGGTGGCTACCAACGTCGCGAAGGCGGTTATAACAAACGAAATGATGGCGATGGCGGCTATGGCAACCGCTATTAAACAGATATTTATCATTCTCAGACGGCCACTGGCCGTCTTTTTTTTGCACTTTAGGATAATTTGTACATACAAAATTGTTATTTTTGCAGCCGCAAAACGGTCTCGTAGCTCAGCTGGATAGAGCAGCAGCCTTCTAAGCTGCGGGTCGAAGGTTCGAGTCCTTCCGGGATCACAACAAAAAAACCGAAGTATTTTTACCTCGGTTTTTTTGTTTGTAAATACCTCATTAACAAGATGTTACATTTCAGTTCAGGATAAGCACTGTCCTTTATCTGATATTGTAAAAGATTCCAATCATTCCTTAAACAAGCGGGTTCCCTTGTAAACTGAGGTTTCATCAGGCGAAACAAGTCTTCCGGATAAGGTGATCTGACGCTGCCTTCTGTTGGTTAAGCTCAAACGGGCCGATCCATTATCCTGTATAGCTAACTCAAAGGGAATATTGCCGGCTCCTGAAGTTAACCTGAATCGTCCTAAAACAATAATGGGTCGTTTTGGGTTATCCGACTCCACCTTGTATTGAATTAGCGTTCCGTGATTTGGGAAGCCACCTAATTCATTTAATCCAACAATATGATCAAACGAAAACTGTATAACTGCATCAGCACCATCAGCAGCAAAGAAATTCGTCAGATACGAAACAGACTCAGTTTGGCCTCTCAGGCCAATAAAAGTATTCACTTCCAGCACGAAAGCCGTATCATGAACCATAGCAATAATCTTCTCCCTGCTTTCCAGTAATTCCTGTTCTCTGGCTAGCTTTCTTTCCTGCCGTTTCAGTTTGCGATACTCTTTTGGTGTCAAATCGTGAAGCGTATCCTGGGCATTAGCTCCTGATATCAACATAAATACAGCCAATAACGCCATCAGAATCTTTTTCATATCATTGGAATTTAAATTCACATTGATCTTAAATGATTTACATCAAATAACTAAGGTCAGAGGGACAGGCGATTTCCTCAGCTTCAGCACCATGCTTAAAAAGTCGCATTGGCCGATTGCCTTTCAGCATCAGCTCATTTCCATCCAATTCCAACAAAGTGGCTTCGCGTAATCCAAGCACTGTGATTGAAGGATTCACAGCCAAAAACTCATTGATTCGCTGTTCGCGTGTTTCGCCTCCATGACCTTCGGGATTGGCATCCAGATAATGGGGATTGATCTGAAAAGGAATAAGATTCAGACAGTTAAAACTTTCGGGTTCATAAATTGGCATATCATTCGTGGTACGCAAACTAGGACAGGCCACATTGGAACCCGCGCTCCAGCCCATATAAGGCATCCCAGCTAAAGCGCGTTTGCGGATGGCATCCATGATACCGGTTTTTTGCATCTGAGCTACCAGGTGAAAAGTGTTTCCGCCTCCAACAGCAATACATTCGGCATTTTGTACGGCTTTCACCGGATCAGCTTCATGATGGATTGAGGCAAGCTCAAAACCAAGCTTTTTGAAAACTTGCTTTACGCGATCTTCGTAAGCATTGTAAGAGGCCTCAAGACCCTGGTCGGATAAGTTTACACCAGCGTATGGCACAAAAAGCACTGATTTAACCTGATGTTTCTGCATAAAATCGCTGATGAAAGTTTGCGGCCAGCCAAGATAAGCTTCGCCCGCATTTGTAGAATTACTGATCAATAAAAGCTTCATATATCTTTGTTTTAAATGTAGATGCAATAGCGTATCAAAAATACAAAATTTCGGGTAACAGTCAAGCTCGGCCTAACAATCAGAAGGTCAGGAATTAAGATGTTTTTTGTAGGTTTTGATGAAAACCTTATAGGCTTTATCATTCGGAACATATTGATTTACAGACACCTCATAATTCTCACCCTGGGTGTTCTGTGCATCAAATTCGGCAAAAAACCGGGCAGCCTGCTCCATCAATTTCTCAAACTGAGCAACATCCGGCTCTTGATCAATGAGCAGACTAAAGTACCTAACTGCTGAGGGCTGATCATCATTTTTGATAAAATAATCAACAGCAAGAGCTGTGAGCAAAGGATTTTTTTGTTCAGTTAAAAATACAAACATATCCTGATGAGGATTTCCCAAGGCCGATAGATCCATGCTCTTTACTTCCTTGTCGAGTTGGAGGTAGTAAGGAATGGCTACATCAAAGCCTTGCGAATACATGATGTTAAGCACTTCCTGGTAAGCATCCCAATAGATAAAAGTTTCCTTGAAACTTTGTTCGTATGCTTCAAGCTGGTCAGTTTGGATACCGCACCCTCTGTTTTTATCCACGAGATCGCGGGCTTGTGTAGTCAGCTCTTTTAAATCGTGAACCCGTCCGAATCGAAGAGCCCGGTCAGCTTCGCGCATAATCTTCTCGTACTGATTTTTCTCATTCATACAAATTCTTTCGATGATTTTGGCATCAAGTCTGCTAAATTCGTCCTGAATGTCTTTGTCAGCCGTGAGTCCAAATGAAGCCGTAAACTCACTGGCTTCGTTGTAAATCTTCCAGGCATTTTCCAGGTCGTTGGCCCAAACAAACTGATTGGCACTTCTTATTTTTTCGATAATCAGTTTACGGGCTAAAACAAGATGCTCTCTTTTCTGATCAGGAAGCAGTTCTGTATCAGGAATTTGAGCTGCATAAAGCTTATTAAGTGCAACAGATGGTGATTCAGTTTTCAGGGTATTCAATTCATCCCTAAATAAATCTTCACGCTTCATTGTTCTGAGTTGTTGCTTTTGTTTTTCGAGCATTGCAATATTCAGATTAAGACCTTTTTGGGCAGCCACATATTGATCAGCTTCTTCGGATAAAATATAAGCTTGTTGTACTTCCTGCTGCTGAATTTGTTGTTCAATTTGATTGGTGATCTTATCCAGGTGATTCTGGCTCAATTGCACAATTCGCTTCAGTACAGCCTCTTGCAAAATTCTGTTATCAAACATTAGTGCGGTTTGTTGCGCCTTTCGTAAATCACTGATAGCACCAAAGTGATCAGAATTGGCTTTGCTTTCTGCAATTTGTTGGTAAGCTTTAATCAACCTGGCAGCAGAAATCCTGATGTCATCATCCGGAATTTTTTGAAATGATTGTTCGTAAAATGCCAGCGATTTTGCATAATAATTAGTCGCCATTTCACTATTGCCAGTTTCCAGTGCTTTTATGTTGATATCAAAAAATGCCTCTAGCACACCTTTTTGAGCTTTGGTAAGCAAGCTGGAGACGTCTAGTTCAAGTGCTTTATTATTTTTTGCTAAACCACTACTATACAGGGAGTTTAAAAGCGTATGTGAGGTAGCGTAGTCTTGTTTTACAAAAAGCTTATTGGCTTCATACAGAAGCTGTTCCACCATCATTTCGTTTAGAGCAGGAACATTTTTTGCACCAGATATCTTGTCGAGTGTGCTTAAAAATTCTTCATCTGCCTGTATTACTGCCAAAATTTGATACACTTCCTGATCTCTGAAATCTACCCGGAGAGCATATTGATGGGCACTTTGCAAATCATTGGTGTAAGCAACTACAAAACCTGAAGCATCCAGCTTATCGTTTGCAGCGAGTGTTTGATCCAGTAAAGTCTGATAGCGAAGTTTTTTTCTCTGAACACCATCAAATTTCTTCTGCCAATCGGCAAGGCTTTTGGTATTAATTGTGGCGCTAAACTCCTGATAATCTTTATCGAAAGCTGCAACTGCCTTTCTGCATTTATCCCACTCCAAAAACAATGAAGTGATTTCATAATCTGGCTCAGAACCTTGCAATATATCCTCAAAAAGATGCAGTGAAGCATAAAACCGATTGATGTGATGTATCCTTGCTTCGATACGTTTTTTTGCAATTTCCGAAAAATCAAAACCAGTAATTTCTGCACTTAACAATTCCTGCTCAGGAGCATATAAATCGACATGGCTTATCTGAACCCACTCCTTATCAGAAAGAGCTTGTTCAACCATTTTTTCCCAGCTACTCCCCTGCTTGTCTCTTAAAACAAACCTGGCTTTAATCAGATCAGGCTGCACCACATCATCAATTCGCATTTCCCTGTAATACAAAGGCATATCCGCTATAATCCTGTCCTGTTGCAAACTCACCAAAGTGGTTTGGTAAGCAGTACCTTCCAGCTTCAAGTTAAATGAAATTTCCCAGGTGGCAGCAAGGAGTGGCCCACCCCTTTGTTGGTCGTTAATCACATTGTAATAAATCCACTGCTGATTACGAGAGGCCGATTTCGGATCCTGCGAGAGATCAAGTCGCAGCTTTTCATTTACTGAAAGCAATTGCTGTGCATAAAGTTGAAATGCATGAGCCGAAATACAAAATATAATAAGCAGTATCCACCGTTTGGCCATAGCCACAAAAATAGCCATTTTCAAAAGCTCCTGAAAAGATTTTCAGATAAATAACAATCAAAAAAAAAGTTGCCGAAAAAAATCCGACAACTTATTCAAAATCTGCAAAATCAAGAAATTAGATTTCTTCTGTCTCAACAACTTTTGCAAGTAAATCAGCATAAGGAATTACCAGCAGTTTCTTGCCTTCAAATTCCACTTCTGTGCCTGAATATTTTTTGAACAGCACCACATCACCAATACTGATAGCAGGATTTTCAATTGATCCAATTGCCAGAACCTTAGCGGTTTGTGGTTTTTCCTTTGCTGTATCAGGAATAATCAAGCCAGAGGCTGTACGCTGTTCTTTCTGATCCTCACTCATATCCAGGATCACCTGTTCGTTTAATGGTTGTAACTCTTTCATAATGTTATAATTAATTTAGTTATTTGATTGAATTCCAAGTAATCTGTTGATTTTAGCTTTGTCGAAACCAACAATAATTTCACCATTGATATCTGTTTGTGGAACGCCTTGTTGGCCGCTACGGCGAACCATTTGTTCGGCTGCAGATTGATTCTTGCTCACATCGATATCTGTGAAACGGATGTTATGCGTTTTAAAATAGGATTTTAAGGTATTACACCAGCTACATGTAGGTGTAGAATAAACAGTTACGCGCTTCTGAGGAGCTTCACCTTCCTTAGTAGTTGCATTAAATAAGGATTCTTCGAAAAGTGAGATGTAGTAAGCCGGATCATTGCATCCTTTGACAATATTTACATACTTATGACCTTCAAAAACAAGTAATGAAGGTGCACTTTTTACCTGATATTTCTCATGAATATCCCTCACCTGACTCACATCAGCCAGCAAAACATTCACATCCATCAGTTTTTCGGCAGCCTTTCTAAGATTTGTCAGGCTACATTCACTTGACTCATTTCCAGCTTTATAAAGCAACACGTAATTTTTCTTTTCGGGCACTAAAGCCGAAAGCATCCCTTCGTGGTTTTGTATCGTTTGTATCGCCATGGTTTGTTTTTTATTCGGTGCGAGCAATCAATTTATGTGCCACGCAGCAGATTCAGGATTTTTGGCGTGTCATTTTTACACAGCTGACAGAATTGCAGCATTAGTAGATCAGCGGAATCAAACGCCAGCTTGATTGCCTGTATTTTTCATAGCCCTCAAAATGTTTTACCAAATGTGTCTCTTCATAATTCAACTTGAAAATCAGATTCACACTTAAAATCAGCAAAATAGCCACTCTCAAATGACTATAATGCTCAATAACCAAAGCTCCAACAACCAATAGCTGAGCCAGATACATCGGATGGCGAATTACCTTGTAAACACCATGCGTCACAAGTCGTCCGCCTGTTTTTGGTATGGGTGTAACATTAATATTTGACGGATTCATCTGCCAAATCGCAACTGCTCCTATGAGTAAACCAGCCATTTCAAGCCCCAATAACAAAGGATAATCAGCAATCCAGGGTCCGCTAAAGAGCAGGTAAAATAAACTGCTAAGTTGCACAACAACAAAAAATCGCGCTATAAAAGGGCCTTCGAACATAAGTTTAAATAAAAATGACTCCCGGTTGGCCTGCCTCCTTAAAAACAGACCGGATAATGCAAGTAGTGAGTTTGATTACCGGGAGTCGGTGCAAATTTAATAGGTTCTTTAACAAATAACACTTGTAATGGTTCGAAAATATAATAATCCCCGAAAAAATAGTTTCATATACCGGGTATTTGAATAAATTAGCGCAAGCATTTGAGATTATCTGAATGGATGATATTAAATTAATTGAAGTTTATTCGGGCTCGTTATGGGAAGCCAGTCTTATAAAAAGCCTGCTTGAAACAGCTGACATAAAGGTTTTTATCCATAATGCAAGCTTACAGGATTTTGCTTTTAATGTGGATGCTGCAAGCAGGCTGAGAGTGATGATTGATGCCCGTTATGAAGTCATTGCCATGGAGATTATCACGCAATACCATCGTGATAATCAGTGAAACAAATCTGTTTTTATCTTGTTTGATAACCATCAAAAGCAATGAATAGCTCATGGATCTTCATCTGGCAATAAAAAAAGTTTTAGAAGAAAAATCACAAGCGATGACCGTAAAGGAGATTACCGATGCTATAAATGAACAGGGCTTGTGCACACGTCGCGACGGAACAGCGGTGTGTGATTTTCAGATTCATGGGAGAAGCTTCAACCATAAGGAATTATTTGAACGTGACGGGAAATGGGTAAAGCTCAAAAAGCCAGAATAA
>JAQVGO010000123.1 GCA_028696715.1 Bacteroidales bacterium | reverse complement strand
CGTTAGATTTGCTTGATCAATCGCATCTTTAATTAGTTCTTGATCAATGGTAAAGTGCTGTCCCGAGTACCGAACGGGTATGCTGTTTTTCTTTGTCATTAATTACTACTTGTAGGTGAATACTGTTGTTCTATTCGAAGAAGTGAATAGACAGTATTACCAAACAGAGCAACTATGGCAAAACCATGCTGATTAACAGCAAGTTAATGACATAAATTATTCACAGACTGATTGTCTTGACCTGAAAAGATTGATTGGATTTATATTAGGACTGTCTATCACTTAGATAGATGTCCAAGGTCTGCTATAGTACATAATGTAAATGTCTAAAATGTTTGACTGCAAAACTATTGACTTTGCCTAGAAAAACAAAACAAAAATCGAAAGTAAACAAAGCCGAACGTGCACAAAAAATAAATTCTGACATATAACACCCTGAACTTCGCAGAACCCACTTTAGGTGATAAAAAAATCCTCCGACAAAAAAGCTCACCGGAGGATTTCATAGTAACAATTAGGTCAACGGACTAAAAATTCATTCTCAACGAAAAAATGAAATTTCTGCCCGATGCTACAAGTCCCGAACTATAAGGCATATAGCGCTGATCAGTTATATTCTCGATGCCACCGCTAAAAGTAAACATATCATTGATACGTTTCATGGCTTTAAAATTCAGTGTGTACCACCCGGGAGAATATGGATTTCCATCGCTATCAGCAGGATACAAATAGTCCTTTGAAATCTCTGATTCAGGCATATCTTTAAAGGGCACTTCCTGTGCATATTGGGCATATAAATCAAGACGCAACCCCCTGTGTTTGTAGCTCAGCCTGGTAATGCCGAAAACAGGAGCCGAGTGTCGCAAAGGACTCTTCGATCCATCGTCCAACTCCTCCTCGCCTTTCTGCCAGGTTAGATGACTAAACAAGCTAAAGCCATTCTCCATCTTCCATTCAGCAGCAATCTGCAGCCCATAAACCGTAGCTTTGGCCGCATTTTGAATGGCTTGTACCTTACTTAATTCGCCGTCATACATGATGCTGTCCAAACCGTTGAATAAAAAGTCACGACGCACCATAGCCTGATCAAGTAAGGTGTAGAAGGCTGAAATATCTATCTTTACACGATCGGCAAAGACCCGTGCCAGGTCAAATTCAGCATTATATGCATACTCAGGTTTGAGGTCAGGATTTGGAACAACAACTGCTCCCGGCTCCGAATCAAACACCTTGCCGATGTCATCCACATTTGGCGCCCTGAATCCTGTTGATACTCCGGCCCGAACTATCCATTTTTCGTTGGGTCTGTAGTTAAAACCCAGGCTACCGGTGAGAGCCCCGTCCTGATTTTCAGTGTTAACAAAAGGAAACTTGTAAAAGGTGGTGTCAAAAGTAGCGTTCATCGAAAAGTAATTGTAGCGTGCCCCAGCCTGAATCATACTTTTGTCTGACAATTCGTACTGATAAATGGCAAACAAGGCAGCCGAAAGCCAATCGGACTGCGGATAGCGAGCCGGGCCTTTCTGGCTTGTCAGGGCTATGATATCCCTGTCAATTCCACTCGATTCCACATCGTTGAATACCAGTTCGGCACCATACAACAATCTCGATCGCTCGTTCAAGGTCTTCCTTAAGTCAAAATTGAGCGCATAGGCATTCACCTTTTCAAATCGCTCATAAAGCACTGCACCCATGAAATCTCTGTCGTGACGGCTTTCTTCGAATTGCTGCGCAGAAAGATTCAACACAAACTCATCGAAAAGTCTGCGTTCCTTTTGGTGTGTTATGCTGAAGCGATTTACCAGCCATTTTTGTGGTCCGTAATACCATTCGGCACTCCGCGGAAGTCCGTTTTTATAACGCAAAAGCCTGTCATAACGACTATAATTTGTTGTATTGGAATAGATTAATCCATATTCAAAGTTCCAATACTCATTAGGTTGAAAAGCCAACTTCTGCATAAAATGCCCCATTTCAAAGCCCGATGGTACCTGAAGCTGCTGATCTTCATTCTGAAAAACAACATCAGTGCCATTGATTCGCTTCACATATTCTTTACGCAGGTAAAAATCCGGGCCATCCGAACCCATTCGCAAATCGCCAAAACGATTGAAAGTGAAAGAAGTAACTGACGAAAGCTTTTGGCTTCCAACACGTACATCCACATGAGAGGTAATTTCATTATTAGCTGAAGAAAAGCGCGTAGCAGCACTTCCGTTCACCAAAATTTTGTCATCTTTCGCAAATCTTGGTTTCAGGGTCGAGAAATTCATCACACCACCAATAGCATCGCTTCCGTACATCACTGAACCTGGGCCGTAAAGCACCTCTGCCTGATCGATCAAAAACGGATCTATATTAATGATATTCTGAATATTACCACTTCTGAAAATGGCGTTATTCATACGCACACCATCCACGCTGATCAGCAATCTGTTGGTGGCAAATCCCCGAATCATCGGACTTCCTCCACCCTGCTGACTTTTCTGAATAAACACCTCACCGCTGGCACCCAGCAAATCAGCTGCTGTTTGCGGATTACTAACCTGAATCTCTTCAGGACGGATACTGGTAACACGACTGGTAAGCTCTCTCCTCGATTGCGCCCATCGTGTAGCACTTACAATTACCTCGTCAAGGGAATAATTTAAGGCCTTTAAACCAATCACAAATTCCTGTCGTTTCAATAGATCCCAGCTTACAATCCTGGTTTCGAAGCCAATACTTGAGAAATAAATACTATCCAGCTCACTAAACATCGAAACATCAGCTATGCCGGATTCATTGGTCAAAGAAGATAATTTTGGAGAAATGGTACTGATCGTAACGAATTCAATCGGAACACCTGATTTCTGTTCAATTACCTTAACAGTCTGGGCATTAAGGTTATAACATAGCATACTTACAAAAAGCAGCCCCATGTACTTTTTTAACATAGTTTTAAAAGAATAAAGTTATTAACTGGTTAAACTTAAACGTAATATCTATAACCAGTTGAATTGAGGAGGGTGCTCGATATGCTGAATAGGTTGATAACTATATTGATCGATAAAATACTGAAAACCTGTTTTATAAATCATACCAATTTCGAAGTCGAGGCTTGCCGGCTTCCCTGCAAACCAGTGAAACGAAATGCTATGGTGGGATGAAGCAGCCGCTAAACCCGAATCGGGTTGAAAAGCCCTGGCCAGGGCAATTTTTTGCTTCAATACCTTGGTTTCCTTATAATCAGGATACACCAAAAACCAGGTTTGATGCGCCTCGGGAAAGGAACTTACAATGTCGTACATAATCCCGTCCCACACAAATTCGGTAGCATGGATGCGGACAAAACGCGTACCTCTCCCCTCAAGCTCATCCTTTGGAATCGCAATATATTTCAATGCTTTTGTTTCATGCCTTTGCTTCATCTCAACCAAGGCATCTGAGCGTGCTTCAGCCTGTTCATACTGCAATTGCCGCATCAGCTGAAAAGGCAATACAAGAGAAACCAGCATTAAGAAACTAAATAAAAGCGTTACAATCCTTGACACGCTGCAAAAATAAAGTAATACTTTTAAAACAAATCAAAATAATCACAAACAAGTCGGGGTGCTACTTTCCTGAAATACTGTAACTATCTGAAATTATGGAATCAACGTTACAATAGCCTGCCAATGAATACCAATATATCCAGCTCAAAGATCAAGCAGCTAAAAAATATTGCTCACTCTATTTAATTCGTTTTCAATTATTTACTGAATGACCAGTTTTTCCCTAATTAGGCTGCTGCCATCAAATAATTCGATCACATATACCCCTTTCTTCAGGAAGCTGACATCCAGCTTCTCTCTGGCATTCCATTCACCTCCACTGTAAACCAATTTACCATCCAACTGGTACAGTTTTACTGCATCAAATGTTTTTGGTTCGGGGCAATCAAACCAGAAAACTCCTGATCCGGGATTGGGATAAATCTGAACCTCAGAATTTGTTGCGACAACAGTATTTACATCCATAATTGTTGCAGTAGCCGGAAAAGTGATGTAATCGACCCAGGCACAATCGCTACCCTCGCTCATGCTGATGTCTTTTGAATAAACCCATTTCAAAGTATGCTGACCTTCAGGAATTTCCACTGTGATCAATTCCCAATCTTCCTCGCCCGACCATTGTCCGAGCCGTGTATCGTCCACATAGAAGCTCAGGTAGTCATATCCCGATTCTGAGGACACTTTGCGATAAAAACTGATCTCGTCCTGCATCCAGATATACATATTGATCTTTAGCTCTGAAATTTGATTGTGAGTAATTGTTGCAGATTTAGCAGCATAACTTCCTTCATACACCACATCATCAACAATTTGCCAGTTCCGGCCCAATTCCTGAATCCATTCATAAGCTGTGAAGTCGCCGGTTTCAAAATCTTCAATCTGCAAACCAATTGACATTGGCCACATCCACCCATCATCATACCAATAATCACCTAGCGGACAATCCAATATAGCTTCTATGACAATAATAGTTCCCTGAGGAGCATATTCATCCACATGTACTGTATAATTCACATCGAAGGATTCACCTGGATACAAACTTCCTATGTCTTGATTGCCATTTTCGATGGTGAGCCATTCCGATGCATATTCGCTCAAACTGATCGAGATATCATGTGCAGCACTTGTTCCATTATTGCCACCAAAAACATGGAATTGAACTGTTTCGCCGGCATCCAGCATACCGTTTTGATTGCCTGATTCATCGACAATTTCATAATGAGAAATATGATTTATTGGGATAAGAATCTCCAAATCAAAATGATCATTCCAGCTTTCATCTCCCGAAGTTAGCACCATTTCAATTCCGATAGCATAATCTGGTGGAACAAATGTCGAAATTTCCAGTAAAAACACGTCTTCCAGGCTTATGGTTTCACCCGCAGCGATGGTGCCTATTTCAAGCTCAGATTCCAAAACAGTTACAATCCAATCATCCTCAACACTGATTTGTGCCATAACGTTTTCGATATCCTCTGAGCCAATATTTTTGATTCCGATATTCAGGCTGACAGTTTCACCATAATCGGCTTCACCGTTGGCATTTCCCTGCTCATCCACCACTTCCATGCTTTCCCAAATAAGGTAAGGACCCTCGTTGGGAATGATCGTAACTGGCAGTTCCAATGGCAAAATATTCTGGCCAACTAAAACCAGACTTGCCT
The DNA here is from genome assembly GCA_028696715.1 of Bacteroidales bacterium. Classification (GTDB taxonomy): domain Bacteria; phylum Bacteroidota; class Bacteroidia; order Bacteroidales; family F082; genus UBA5536. Next base: position 1,929 of record JAQVGO010000123.1, on the reverse strand, counting down.
CGCCGGTTTCATTCAAAGCCTGATCAAAAACGATCACAGCATTACCATTGGCATCTGTTTCGCCAACACCCAAAATTTGTCCATTCTGTCGCAGATGACAGCGATATCCTGCCAGTGGTTCGCCGGCATAGCTCACAGCGAAAGACGTTTCTGTTATTCCAATAATTAACTCAGCCATGTAATCAACTTCAGGTTCAAAAGGCTCTGAAGTCCAAACACTTAACATAGGATCACCCAAAATATTTAAATCATAGAAATTCCAGCGCAGAGCACCCTCTTCCCATTGGCCAGGTGCTGTTACCCAGGGTGCTGTTTCTATTTTTGACTCCCTTAAAGCCAGTCCCAGATAAGGAATATTGTCAGTATAAAATGCATCTGTCATTTCGCGGTGCAAATGCGCAGCAGGGCCTTCTGTCTGGCCTTCGTTGAACCAGCCATAACGCGAATTCCCGATCACTGCAACAGCAAAATTTTCTATCAGCACCATTTTTTCCAGAATACAATCGTTGTAATCAAAAGCTCCGCAATCGCAGCCATGAGTGTGCAAGAGTGTAAAGTTGTGATCAATCCCATTGGTTGCAGCAAAATTAGTTGCAGTAATATCAGCGTTATCCAAATGTGCTACATAAGTCTGGCTGGCATGACCCACATGATGCACAAACTGTTTACCCTGATTGATGCTGTTAATCAAATCACTACCTGCCCAATAATTATCGTATTCATACATTCTTTCAACAACATACGATTCAGGAATACCATTGGTGGTGTAGCCATTTTCATCAGTTTCACCTACCAGAAGCTCAAGATAATCACGTCCCCAGGTATCTGGATTATTGTAGAGATTTTCGCCGGCAAACATTGGTTTTTCCAACTCACCCAATACGGGCTGCTGCTGATACATAAGAATTTTATTGAGCATATTATCCAATTCGGCAACATTACCAAATGGCATTCGGGCTACACCAATTTCGGGCAGCAAATCATCCTCACCGGGCTCGCCCCAACGATCGTCATCATCTTCGTTCCAGGTTCCGTCGAGGGCTGCATAATACAAGTCAGCAGGAATATTATCGGTGGAATAGCCGCTTCCGGACTCCACATAACAATAAAAACCACGCGCCGGAACGATATCCACATCGCCACCCAACAACAGGCTGTGAATGCCGGTTTCGTTGTATTTTTCAATCACATAATTTCGGATCTTTTCCTGTAGATCAATGCCATTTCCATTAGATGAGATTGTTTCTATTGTGACAATTTCGGAAGTAAAACCTCTTTCGAGCAGAAATTCCTGATAAACCTCAAACTGTTCTGCGTAAATCTCCTCTGTAACAATCAATAAATCAGTCTCGGGCACCACACGGGAGCTCAGTTCAGACTGTTTATATTGTTCAATCAATGCCGGATTCTGAGCCATTCTTTCAGCAGTAATTAATTGCATTGAACCAGCATTAAAAGCCACATCTAAAGCCGAACGAACCGGTGCAGTTTCAACTCTAACGATCACTTCATTTGCATAATAAACAGTCTGATCAGCCGGAATATACTGTAAAGGCGTGATCGTGCTCAAGGCAAAACCCATTCCATTAAACCAGGAAGTCAAGAGTTTTCCGTGCGCTTTCTTGGGATAAACTGTTTCAGATGCATAAATTTTTTCGTCTTTCACAAAAGCAAATTCACGTTTTTCAGAAAGCGGCCTCGAAGGCTGATAAGGCACAAGCAAATGTTTTGTTTCAAGTGGAATAAAGTCACCATAAATCACCTCAATAGCAACAGCTTCCTGTCCGGGAGGAAGCAACAAACTAATACTTTTCCAGGGCAAAACAGGTTGTCCGGGCAGGGCAGACAAAAAACAACCTTCAAAAAATATATTATCACCCTTTGAAGTGCTAACAATTTGAGGGTCATCAAAATAAAAGGTCTTTTCGA
>JAQVGO010000122.1:4930-7363 GCA_028696715.1 Bacteroidales bacterium | reverse complement strand
TTGATATAATTTAAGTTGCCATTTATTGTATTGTTGTTTCCGCAAGGTTTTTATGAGAAATCATCTAAAATCCATGCAGTACAGTGTAATATTTGAATCAAGCTACTTCGTTAAAGCCTATTCTGAACTTAAAAAAGTCAACAACAATGTGTTGGCCAGCCTGTCGCACGCTATCTTCTGTGTTGCCTGCGACTCGAAGTAAATCGATACATCTTCGTCTTGTCGCCTCGAATCTGGCATACGACAGACTTTTTCAGCAGAGCCTAAATACTAACTGCTAAGTGTTGATATCAAAGGAATCCCAGTCGAGACTTACATTAAATTTCTCTCTGAATCGGATCAATTCTGATTTATCAATTGAAGTAACAAGTAGTGCTTCTTTTCCTGCAATCGCTTGCACCACAGCCTGTCCTTTATAATCGAGCAAGCACGAATCGCCCTGATAGGAAATACCTTCAGGATCGGTACCAATTCTGTTTACACCCAACACATAGGCCATATTTTCTATTGCCCGTGCAGTGAGCAACTGCTGCCACGGCAGAGATCGCACGGCTGGCCAGTTGGCAACAAAAAGCAACAGATCGTATGCAAATTCGCCATTTTGCAGGGTGTTTTTACACCAAACCGGAAATCTTAGGTCATAACAAACCAATGGTTTTATTTTCCATCCTTTGAGTTCAACAAAAAGTTGTTGCTCTCCCGGGCGGATGCGTTTGTGTTCGCCTCCAAGTCTGAAAACATGCCTTTTGGCGTAGGTTTTATAATTGCCATCGGGCTGCATCCAAATCAGGGTGTTTTGAAATCCTGAATCGGCCTTGAGCAGGATGCTCCCTGTGATAACCGACTGGTATCGGGCTGCCAGTTTTTGCATCCATTGCATTGTTTTACCTTCTTTGGCTTCGGCCCATTTTTTAGGATCAACCGGAAAGCCAGTCGTAAAAGTTTCGGGCAGTACAATTAAATCGGTCTGTTGCTTTATGCCAGCAATCAGGGTTTCAAAATGATTCCGGTTGGCTTCCGGATTTTCCCAATGCAAATCGGTTTGAATAAAGGCTAAGCTTAAATCTTGCATAGTATTTCGGCGGCTTTTTGAAGGGTTTCATCAGTTTTGGCAAAGCAGAATCGCAGCTGATGATTGTTGATATTCTGGTGGTAGAAGGGAGCCAGCGGAACCGAGGCAATGCCATGCTCTTTGATAAGCTTTTCGGCAAATTCCATTTCGGTCAGCTCGCTGATAACACTGTAATCAAGCACCTGAAAATAGGTTCCTTTGGCTGGGGTGATTTTAAAACGGGACTGACTTAAGTTTTGTATAAAGAAGTCTCTTTTCTGTTGGTAGAAATTATTTAGCTGTTGATAATGATCCGGATTGCTGAGGTATTCGGCAATGGCATGTTGGATGGGTGTGTTCACGGCAAAAACAACAAACTGATGGAGTTTTCTGAATGCCGCCATCAGGTTTTCGGGAGCCAGCACATAACCCATTTTCCATCCGGTGGCATGAAAGGTTTTACCAAAAGAGGCAGTCACCAGGCTTCGGCTTGCAAGCTCAGGGTAGCGGCAAACACTTTGGTGTGTGTTTCCATCAAAAATGAGGTGTTCGTAAACCTCATCACTTAGGACGAGTATATCGGATTGTCGGGTGAGTGCTTCCAGGGCTTTGAGGTCCTTTTCGGTCAAAAGGCTTCCGGTGGGGTTGTGCGGACTGTTGATAATAACCATGCGCGTACGATTGCTCACCATGCGTTTTACTTCGTCCCAGTCGATATGAAAATCAGGTTGTTTGAGTTGGGCATATTTAACCAGGCCACCGCAGGCTTTCACTGCCGGAGCATAGCTGTCGTAGGCCGGTTCAAAAACGATCACTTCATCGCCTTCGCCAACAAAAGCCGCAATAGCTGTAAACAAGGCTTGTGTAGCCCCTGCCGTAACCGTTATTTCTGTGTCGGGCGAATAGTTGATCTGGTAGGTGTTAAATATTTTTTCGGCTATTGCTTCACGCAGCTTTGGCAAACCCGGCATGGGGGCGTATTGGTTGTGCCCTTTGCGCATAGCTTTGTTTACCAGCTCAATCAGTTGGGTATCAATGGGAAAATCGGGGAAGCCCTGCGAAAGATTTATGGCCTTGTGTTCGGCTGCCATTTTTGACATTACAGCAAAAATGGAGGTTCCGGTTTGTGGTAGCTTGGAAGGAATGTTTCCTTGAAATTGCAGCATAAGCTCATCGTTTTGGTAGTTTGCAAATTTAAGGGTTTTAGTAAGATGAGCTGACCCTCATCAACTATTCCTGCCCTATCCAAAGCACCGAATTGTCGGTATCATATTCATTTTCTTCGTAATAGGGGTTGTCGGGATCAACAATCCACTCGCCATCGATAATGAATTTGTAAGCATATCTTCCGGGAGGCAGGTGGATAGGAAAGATCCAGCCAT
>JAQVGO010000122.1:0-4830 GCA_028696715.1 Bacteroidales bacterium | reverse complement strand
GAATTGTCGGTATCATATTCATTTTCTTCGTAATAGGGGTTGTCGGGATCAACAATCCACTCGCCATCGATAATGAATTTGTAAGCATATCTTCCGGGAGGCAGGTGGATAGGAAAGATCCAGCCATTGCTCCGTTGTTGCATGCGGTATCCGTCATGTCGCCATCCGTTGAAGCTGCCTGTTACGATCACTTCGATGGCATCGCTGTGATTTTCAAGCGTAAAAATATGATTGGGTTCAACGGCAATTAAAGAGTTCAGGTAAGGTGGTTCACCAATGGTGTAAGGGTTTGCCGGATCGTGTATCCAACTGCCATCGATGATATATTTGTATTCGTGCAAGCCGGGCGCAAGGGCATAACTGGTTTCCCATCCAAAGTCTGTTTGGTTTAGCCTGATCTCATCCTGATTCCAGTTGTTGAAGCTACCGGTTAAGATCACTTTATTTGCCTTGGTAAAGCCGGGCAGCCTGAAATCTATCAGTTTACCAAAGCTTAGTACGGAGTTGATATTGCCTGATTCATCGGTCCTGCTGTCTGGATTTTCGGGATCGAGGATCCAAGTGTCGTCCACAATAAATTTATAAGTGTGGGTTCCCTGTTGCAGATACATTGGCAGTTCCCAGCCGTCAGCAGTTGGCTGCAAAAACAGCTCGTTTGGGTTCCAATTGTTAAAACTGCCTGCCAGCTTCACTTTTTTTGCTTGTTCGTAGCCTTTGAGCTTAAAAGTGTAGTTGTACACAAAAACTACTGAGTTATTAGTGCCGTGTTCGTTGTTTTCTTTAAGCTTATTAGCAGGATCAACAGCCCATTTTCCATCGATGATAAATTTGTAGGTGTGTTTTCCGGGGCTAAGTTTCAGGCAGTGAATCCAGCCGCTATCAACCCTTTGCATGGGTGTTTGCATGGTGTTCCAGTTATTGAACGATCCGGCCAGCATCACTTTTTCGGCAGTACTACAACACCTAAGAAAGAAGCAGTATTCGTCGTCAATGGCTTTAAAAGCAGTTTTATCAATAAGTTGGTTTACCCCGTAAAGGGCAGCTAAACCAGGCTGGTAGCCAATATTTTGTTTAAGAAACTCATCCTGAATTATTTGTGTAATAAATGGGAGTATTTCTTTTTCAGCGGACAAGGCTTTCGAAATCAGGACTTTTTCGTTGGAGAGGGGGATTACTAGCCAGGCTGTGCTGTCGTTGATAAAACGGAAATTCTGTTGAAAAAGGTGTTGGGCAACCAGCGAATCGAGGTCGTATTGTTGCACAAATTTGTCTTGCTCATCGGGGCTCATACCCAGCTTAACGATCAGTTCGAAACGTCCGTTATGGATGCGTGCGCCTTCAAAGTCGTTTTGTGCCAGCAGATTAAAGCTGAGAAAAAATGCCAGGACTAAGATTCTGTATTGCTTCATGGCGTTTCGTTTTTATGAAAGTAAATGCCAAGCTGTCTTTTTTTGAGGTTGAAATGAAAAATCCCCTGCTCAAAGAAAGCACAGCCTAACATGCCATCAACCGATACCCCAAAGGCATCGTTCATGGCATTTAGATTCGTAACGATAGTTTGCATCCCGTTAAGTGAAATATCACCAACTTTAAAATCATTCATCACGCCAAAAAATACCTCAGTACTTCTTTGTCCTGAGCCATGCAGCGTACTTCTTTTGGTGATGGTGATGGTTTTCATAATCTTATCGGGAAGGTAGTTGTGCAGAACATTTACTTCGGCACCGGTATCAAGGCAAAAAGTGTATCGTTTGTTGCTAATTCGGCCTTCGATAAAATAAACCTCGTTGTAGTTGTACATAGGCAGTTCCAGGTCGGGCTTAACAATTGGATGTGGGCGCAGGCGATTGCCAGAAGCATCGAGCCTGTGAAGTTCGATCAAATTTTGCTGTAAGTTGAGCACCACTTCAAAGCCCCGAAACATGCTCAAGCCAAAAAAGCCAATGATTTTGGTTTGTCGTGCCGCTTCCAGATGGCCCAGATCGGCCAGATCAGCTTGTATGTTTTCAAAAAACACCTCATCAAACTGTAAGGATTTAATTTTTTTTTGGCTTAACTGTTCTACCCGGCCGGTTATTCCTCCGGTTTGGTAGCCATTTTTTGGCCGTCCGTCTCTGAAATAGATGCTGTTAAGCACCAGACCCGAAGCACCAGAATCCAGAATGAGGCTGCCCGATACACTGTCGGCCAGCGCATCCAGCAAGATCAGCTTTCCGGCTCGTTTGATGGGGATAGTCAGGCTTTCGAAATCGCTTATGGTTTCATAGCCCAGCTGTTGATCGGGCCGGGGATTTGAAAGTATTACCGTCCAGTCATTTTTTTCATCCCCGGAGGAAATTCGTTCTGCCCTCACATTCCATTGGAAAGCAAATAAAAGGATAACAAGATAAATAATGCTTTTAACAGTCATAAACCGCATTGGGATGATACTCACAAAAGTAGGGTAATTCTAATCAGTTTGTTTATGACAGTCGAAATTTTTTATTCAGTGTGAAACACTTAACAATAGCATTTACAAAGGGTTATCTGTTATAAATCAGTGTTTTCTGTCACAGATGTATGGGCTAATCTATTTTTTGTTTGCCAGATTTCCGTATTATTGCAGCTTTATAAAAGAATCAAAAATCGCATTATGACTGCACAAATCCTTTTTGCGCTGACTTTGCTGATCACCCTGGCAGTATTTGCTTTTACCATGCGGAGGATCTTTTTCAACTTCAGATATACCAAAAAGAAAAAGCTGACCGACTATCCAGCACGTATCAGGGAAACCTTTAAAGTGGCTATTGCCCAGCAAAAAATCTTCCGGCATCCGGTGATGGGCTTTGTTCATGCCTTGGTTTTCTGGGGTTTTATGGTGATACTGTTTGGCAGCATCGAGATGGTTGTTGACGGACTTTTTGGCACGGAGAGAAGTTTTGCTGTGCTGGGATGGTTTTACGATTTTCTGATGGCAATGGGAGATGTGTTTGCAGCTATTATTGCAATCTCAATCCTGATTTTTATGTTCAGGAGGATCTTCCTGCATGTGAAGCGGTTTTATGGTCCGGAGATGAAGCCGGTGTCCAAAGCTGATGCCAATCTGGCCCTTTCTTTCATCCTCTTGCTGATGTTGAGCCTGTTGGGGATGAACACCTTTTATCTGCTTGAAATGCATAATGCAGGGCAGGCTTTTGAGGGTGTTTTTCCGGTGAGCCAATCACTGGCTGATCTTTTTGCCGGGATGTCGGATCAACATATCGTTTTCTGGCATCATTTCAACTGGTGGTTTCATATACTGCTAATCTTTGTTTTTGCTAATGTTTTACCATACAGCAAGCACTTTCATGTGTTTATGTCGGTGCCTAATGTGTTCGTCAGCCGTATTGAGCCGCTTGGCAAAGTAGATAATATGGACAGCATCACCAAAGAGGTAAAACTGATGCTTGATCCTGCTGCACCAATGGAAGCCGGGGGGGAGGAAACTGTGGAGAAGTTTGGAGTGGCGGATGCCAACGATATAAACTGGGTGAATTATATGAATGCCCTCAGCTGTACCGAGTGCGGACGCTGCACGGCTGTTTGTCCGGCCAATATCACCGGAAAATTGCTTTCGCCCCGCAAGATTGTGATGGACGTGAGGGCTCGCATGAAAGAAAAAGGTGCCGGACTGATGAAGGAAGGTGCTGCTTTTGATGATGGAAAATCGCTGATAGGTGATTATATCTCCGAGGAGGAATTGTGGGCCTGCACCATGTGCAATGCCTGCGCTCAGGAATGTCCGATCAATATCAACCAGCCTTCGCTCATCCTTGATATGCGTCGCTATCTGGTGCTTGAACAATCCAAAGCACCTTCGGGATTGAACACGGCCTTTACAAATATTGAAAACAATGGTGCTCCCTGGCAGTATTCGCCCGAAGATCGCATGAACTGGGCTGATGAACTTTTTATTAATAAGCAAGCCTGAGAAATCAAGAAAAAACGAACCGATGACAAATACAGCTAATAAAATGAAAATCGAAGTACCGGTGATGGCTGATCTGGCAGCCAATGGTCATAAACCTGAATGGCTTTTCTGGGTGGGCTCGGCTGGTGCTTTTGACGATCGCTATAAAAAGGTTACCCGCGAATTTGTGAAACTGCTTACCTATCTGGGCATTGATTATGCCGTTTTGGGTATTGAGGAAACCGATAGCGGCGATGTGGCCAGACGTGCAGGCAATGAAATGCTCTTTCAGATGCAGGCACTGCAAAATATTGAAATATTGAATGCTTACGAAGTAAAAAAGATAGTGACCTGTTGCCCGCACGACTTTAACACCCTCAAAAATGAATATCCCGAGTTGGGCGGACATTATGAGGTATGGCATCATTCGCAGTTTCTGGCCGAAAAGCTAAAAGCCGGCAATCTCAAAGGTGTTTCAGATGCTTTTGCTTCTAAGAAAATTGTTTTTCACGATCCTTGCTACCTGGGCAGGGGCAATGGCGAATATGAGGCTCCGCGCTCGGTGTTGGATGCTATTCCCTCAGAAAAGGTTGAGATGAAGCGCAACAAAAGCTTTGGCTTGTGCTGTGGAGCCGGCGGCGGACAAATGTTTAAGGAGGCCGAAAAAGGCAACAAGGAAGTGTTCATCGAACGCACCGAAGAGGCCATTGCTACCGGAGCGGATATCATTGCTACCGCCTGTCCGTTTTGTATGGTGATGATGACAGATGGTATCAAATACAAAAACCAGGAAGAGCGCATGAAAAATTACGATATTGCCGAGCTGCTGAGTTTGAGTTTGGGGCTTTGAGAGTGAGTGATTTAATAAAGTAAAATACCCCAAGATATTATTTCGAATTTAT
>JAQVGO010000121.1 GCA_028696715.1 Bacteroidales bacterium | reverse complement strand
GGATAATCCGCTTTTCAATGCCGGGCGTGGAGCGGTTTTCAATGCCAATGGCTTTATCGAGCATGACGCTTCCATTATGCAGGGCTCCGACAGAAATGCGGGAGCAGTAGGGGCTGTCAGAAACATTAAAAATCCCATTTTGGCGGCACGCCAGGTGATGGAAGCCAGTCCGCATGTGTTTTTGGTGCGAGAAGGCGCAGAGCAGTTTGCAGCTTTGCAGGGTTTACAAATTGTTGATCCTTCATGGTTTATGGTGTCAAAACAACGTAAAAAGTATGATAAAACAAAAGCAACAAAGCTTGAACGGGAATTTCCGCTTGGCGAAAAACACGGCACTGTAGGAGCTGTTGCTTTGGATAAAAATGGAAATCTGGCAGCAGGAACTTCAACCGGAGGGATGCATTTCAAACATCAGGGCAGGTTGGGCGATTCGCCGGTGATAGGTGCCGGCACCTGGGCTGATAACGCCAGCTGTGCAATATCGGCTACAGGACATGGAGAGTATTTCATCCGCTATGGCGTAGCGCAGGATATTGCTTCCCGAATGGTTTATGGCGGACAAAGCCTGAAAGAAGCTGCTGATCAGGTAGTGATGCAGGACTTGATGCAGTTGGATGCCGGAGGTGGCATTATTGCAGTGGATAAGGATGGAAATATTTGCATGCCTTTCAACACCGCCGGTATGTTCAGGGCAAGCGTAAAGGCTGGCGAAGATCCATTTGTTGGTTTATATGCTTCGGATAGCTTACAGATAAATTAAGCCTTATTGCTGCTCGTATTGCTGAATTTCGTTATGAATGAACTCCAGTTTCACTCCGGCTTCCTTGAACATAGCTTCTGATTCAGCTCCGGCATGGTATTTTCTTTCGCACACAACCCTTTCAATACCGCAGTTGATGATCAGCATAGCGCAGGTACGGCAGGGCGTCATTCGGCAATAAAGCGTGCTTCCCTCAAGCGCAATGCCGCGACGGGCAGCCTGTGTGATGGCATTTTGTTCGGCATGAACGGTTCGCACACAATGTTGGGTAACACTACCATCTTCATGAATCATTTTTTTCATCAGGTGACCAACCTCATCGCAGTGGGGTAATCCGCGGGGCGAACCTACATAACCGGTGACGAGAATTTGCCGGTCTTTCACAATCACACAGCCACTGCGGCCACGATCGCAGGTGGCTCTGCTGGCAACGGTATCGGCCAGCTTCAGGAAATATTCGTCCCAGCTGGGGCGCACATGCAAAGCTTGTTTCGGAAGTTGATTATCGCTCATAAATTGATTTTTTGAAGGGCTTTTTCAATCTGTTCGTATAGTGCAGTAAGATCGCCATTATTGGTAAACACTTCATCAGCTTGTTCGATGCAGGCTTTCAGGTTCTGCTTGTTCGGATCGGTGGAGTTCATTTCGCGGGCTTCATTATTCAAAAAAGTTTCAAAACTAACGGCATCAGTCTCCGATTTTCGGCTTTGAATCCTTTCGTATCGCAACTCAGGTGCTGCATCCACAGCCCACAGAAAAAATGGTCCTTTATCCCGCAGCGATTGAATCTCGCCTGGCGTCCGGATGCTTTCAATTATGCAGGGCGCACCATGCTCAAGGGCTTTCAGATAGAGCTGATCAGTAACGTAGCTCGGACTATTTGCGGCGCGCAGCGCATTGGCTGTTTGTGTCATGGTATCGCGATTCACTTCTTTGCCAGCAGCTTCGATCTGTTCAATCAAGAAGGATCTCACAGAATAATGTGCGAATTTTTTTTCTCTGACCAGGTAATCCACAATCGTTCCTTTGCCTGCTCCCAGCGTCCCCGTGATGCCGATGACGATCATTTTTCTATCCGGCATGGCTTTCAGTTTTAAGGTCGCTGATCCATTTGTCCATTTCCACCGGCGTGAAGCTGTTTAATTTTTGTAAAAGTGCTTTTGGTTCAAGCGAAACAATGAGTGAGGAGCGATGTTCTTCGCGGATAAATCCTTCTGAAACACCATGATCCAGAAAACGCAGCAAGTAATCGAAATAGCCTTTGATGTTTAACAGCGCAAGAGGCTTGTCGCTCAGACGTAATTGCATCAAAGTCAGCACTTCGCTGATCTCATCCAGCGTTCCAAAACCACCCGGAAGTGCTACAAAAGCATCAGCCATTTCGAGCATTTGGGTTTTGCGCTCGGCCATGCTGTTGACGGTAATCATCTGATGAATGCCGTCGTGTGCTACTTCTTTGTCGATCAGGTGCTGGGGCATGATGCCGGTAACATGTCCGCCATGAGCCATCAGCGTGTCAGCAAGCACTTTCATCAAACCAACAGAAGCACCCCCATAAATGAGATCTATCTTTCTGGCTGCCATCTGTTTGGCAAATTCTTCAGCCACTTCGCGGTAAATCCGCTGATATCCCATGCTGCTTCCACAAAAAACACAAATTCGCTTCATTGTTTCTTCCTTAAAATGATTGGCAAAGTTAAACTTTTCGGCCTGGCAATTTTGCCTTTAGCTGTTTGTAATTTGCCGGCAGATGGCATCAAACATGGCAATGCCTGTCGGGATGAGCTCATCAGGGAAATCAAAATCGGGATTGTGTAAGGCAGGATGGTTTTTGCCCGAGCCTATTCCAAACAAAGTAATTGGACCAAAGCTACCAAATTGCCCAAAATCCTCCGACCATCTGAATGGATGCTCGAGTTTATGAACCTGCAATTGATTTTGTGCTGCGGCATTTTCGACCAGACGCGTCAATTGCGGTTCATTTACAGTAGCGGCGAAAGGCTCATGGCTGCTGCTTTGCATCTCAAGTTGATTTTCGCGGGCAATTTTTGCTGCCAAATCAAGGCATTGTTGTTGCATGGCTTCCAGTGTTTCATCTTCAAAACTGCGGATGGTCACCCAACAAAAAGCTTCACCAGGAGAAGTTCCAAAAGCCTCATCTCCAAGCCTGGCGTGGGTAATCGTAAGTAGTTTGAAGGCTTTTTCGGATTGCCAATTCTTTTTCAGCTGCTCCAGTTCCAGCATCAGCTTTGCCAGAGTTGTTGCAGGATTGAGGCCTGTTTCGGGTTGCGAGGCGTGTGCTGTGCGACCAATAAAATGGATTTTAATACCCACGGAAGCCGCTGCAAAAGTTTGTTCCCGCAAAACAATAGTATGTCGTTCAAAACCAGGTAAATTATGCAGTGCAAAAGCCATATCGGGTTTTATGCTTTCAAATTGCGGATCGTTGATTACCTGCAAGGCTCCCTTTCCGGTTTCTTCGGCAGGTTGAAAAAGGAGTATGACTTCGCCTTTTTCAGGTCGTTTTTTATTCAGTACTAATGCAAAACCTGCCAAAATGCTGCTGTGTCCATCATGTCCGCAAAGATGTGCCACGCCTGTATTTTTGGACGCATAACTCAGCTCATTTTTCTCCTGAATAGGTAAGGCATCCATATCGGCACGAAAAAGAACACGTTTGCCAGGGGCTTTTCCTTTGAAAACCAAAGCAATTCCGTTACCTCCCAAATTTTGGAGAATTTGGTCAGGGTTTAAGGTTTTCAAAAAGTCTAGTAGTCGTTTAGCAGTATTATTTTCCTGACCCGAAAGTTCAGGATTGGCATGTAGTTCATGCCGCAGCCGGACGAGTTTTTCTGTTTCTTGTGTTGCAATCATGCTACAAAAGTAGCAGAAATCGGGAAAAGTATCGGGTGAAGCATCTTTCAGGATTTGCGTACTTTTGTGCCAAAATGAATGACATGGAAAGTATCTATCCGATAAAATTCAAACCGATTTTCAAAGATAAGATTTGGGGTGGGCAGAAGATTCGAAGCGTCTTAAATATGGATTTTGGTGAGCTACCCAATTGTGGTGAAGTATGGCTGCTTTCGGGCGTTGAAGGGAATCCTTCGGTGGCTTTAAACGGTTATCTGGCTGGCAATGAACTAAATGAGCTGGTTGAAGTTTTTATGGGCGATTTGGTTGGCGATCGGGTGTACGACCGTTTTGGCGATCAGTTTCCGATTCTTGTCAAGGTGATCGACTCCAACGACTGGCTTTCCATTCAGGTTCATCCGGATGATGCCCTTGCCCGCAAGCGTGGGATTGGATACGGCAAAACGGAGATGTGGTATGTAATGCAGGCCGACAAAGACGCACAGCTGATCAGTGGTTTCAATAAGGAAATGAATAAGGAGGAATACCTTAAAGTGCTGGAGGTCGGTGAATTGAAATTGGTGATGAATTATGAAGCTGTACAGGCCGGTGACGTGTTTTTTATGCCCGCAGGTCGTGTTCATGCTTTGGGACCTGGCACACTGATTGCCGAGATTCAGCAAACCAGCGACACCACCTATCGCATTTACGACTGGGACAGGGTGGATCATACGGGGCAGATGCGGGAGCTGCATACAGAAGAAGCATTGGATGCCATTGATTTTCAGCTTCCTGAAGAAATAAAAACAAGTTACGAAGCCCAATTGAATCAAACTGCCAAAGTGATTGAATCGCCTTATTTTACGACGAATATCTTGAAGTTTGATCAGGGCATAAAAAAGGATTATTCGCAGTTGGACTCTTTTGTGCTATTGTTTAATGTGGAAGGCAGCTGTATGATCGATTGGGGAGCTGAGGAAAAAATGACCCTCAAAGCGGGAGAGATAGTGCTGATTCCCAATCTTATTCATGCGGTTGCACTTTATCCGGATGCCGCCTGCAAAATCCTTGAAGTTTATATTCAGTAGTGCAACCAAAGCCCAGGCAGGGTTGTCTTTTGAGTTAAATTACTGCTGAAATTAATTCATTTTAAACCTAATAGTCATAGCATTTATGAGAACCTCAATTTTTGCTCTTTTCGCACTTTTACTTTTTTATAGTGTCGGTTCGCTAGCGCAATCTGATATTCCTCAGGTTACAATCAAAACCCTTGATGGTAAGCCGTTTAGCACTTCTGAGATCACCAATAATGGTAAACCAGTAATTTTGAGTTTTTGGGCATTGTGGTGCAAACCCTGCCAGAAAGAGCTGGATGCCTTTAATGAAAACTATGCCGACTGGCAGGAGGAAACCGGTGTAAAAATCTATGCTGTATCTATTGACGACAGCCGTTCGACTGCTCGTGTAATGCCTATGGTGAATGGAAAAGCCTGGGAGTTTGAAGTGCTGCTCGATCCAAACAGCGATCTAAAACGTGCTATGAACGTGAATATGATTCCGCATACTTTTTTACTTGATGGAGAAGGCAAAATTGTATCGCAGCATACTGCCTACTTCGAAGGTGCTGAGTTTGAGCTCTACGAAAAGGTAAAGAAAATAGCCGGAATCGAATAAATCAGCATCCTGAAGCTAAATATCATGCGTAAACTTTGGATTGTATTTTTCCTGCTGGCATTTACTTCGGTAGAGGCGCAGGATTTTCTCGACAAGGCTCAGATCAACGGGAGCTTTCAGATTGACGGGCAGTTTTATCGCCCCGACGATGCCCTGGGTATTACCGATTCGATTATCGGAGGGCGAAAATTGGGATTGAATGGTTTTGGAAATATCACCTATACCCTCGGAAAATTTTCGGCCGGGATGCGTTATGAGGCTTTCCTCACGCCGCTTGCAGGATTTGATCCTTTGCAGGAAGGCAATGGATTTCCCTATCTGTGGGCCAGCTATCAAACCGATTTTGTGGGTGTGACGGTTGGAAATTTTTATGAACAGTTTGGCAATGGTCTCATTTTGCGCTCTTACGAAGAATGGACTTTAGGATACGACAACTCCATCAACGGGATGCGCGTAATCCTTCGCCCTTCTGCGGGTATCACGATTAAGGGGGTTTATGGCACACAACGCTATTTTTGGCAAAAATATGAAAACGGTAATCGTGGTATTGTGCGTGGTTTGGATGCAGAGGTTGATCTGAATCAAACCATCAAAGGATGGGAATCGGCACCAGTACGTGTGCTCGTTGGTGCCAGCGGTGTGAGCAAATATCAGAAAGACAATGATCCTTTGTATAATCTGCCTGAGAATGTTGGAGCCTGGGCCGGACGCGTCAACCTGAGTGCCGGAAAATTTAATTTTGCTACGGAATATGCCTACAAAATCAATGATCCCTCCGCCTTGAATAACTTTATCTATCGTGAAGGACAGGCAGTTTTGTCGTCACTTTCCTATTCACAGCCCGGCCTTGGAGTGGTGCTCCAATTGAAAAGAGTGGATAATTTCAGTTATAAATCCGATCGTCGGGTTAATGGTAATGCTGTGGATATTAATTTCATTCCGCCTATCAATCGCGTGCATTCATACAGTCTGGCAGCGCGCTATCCTTATGCTACTCAGCCTAATGGCGAAATGGGTTTACAGTTTCAGCTGAACTATAAAATTCCCAAAGGAAGTGCCCTGGGAGGCAAATATGGTACCGGAATAGCTGTTAACTTTAGTCAGGTGAATGATATCGTTCGTAATCCGGTGAATGATACAACTTTAGTAAATACTTCAGGCACATTAGGTTATACTTCAGATTTCTTTAAGGTGTCGGACAGTGTTTTCTTCCGCGATTTCAATATTGAAATTGAGAAGAAAATCAACAGCAAGTGGAAAGCGGTTATTCAATACATGAATTTGCATTACGACATTGCCACGATCGAAGGTCATGCTGGTGAGCCGGCAGTAAAAGCCCATATCGGAGTGCTTGATCTGACGCATAAATTCACTTCGCGCAAAAGTCTTCGAATGGAACTTCAGGGACTTTTTACGGAGCAGGACGAAGGCGATTGGGCTGCAGCAATGCTTGAATATTCCATTGCACCCCGCTGGTTTTTTAATGTTGCTGATCAATACAATTACGGTCATCCTGAAGCTGACAAAAGAAATCATTACTATACGGTTTCTATGGGCTATCTCAAGGAATCTACACGCGTGGCACTTACTTACGGACGCCAAAGCGAAGGTGTGGTGTGTGTTGGTGGCGTTTGTCGGCAGGTTCCGGCATCCAGCGGACTTACTATTACTATTTCAACGAATTTTTAAGCCATGATACTTAAATCAATGAAAATAAAGAGCTTTAGCCTGATTTTGTTTGTTTTGCTTTCAGGATTTTTTGCTTCCTGCGATAAAATTGATCCACCTTATACCACGCAAGGTGGTGGAGGTGGAGGCGAACCCGAAGAAGTGATTCAGAAAGTGCTTTTGGAAGATTACACTGGTCATAAATGTGTGAACTGTCCTGCAGCTGCAAAACTGGCAGGCGATCTAAAGGAAGTTTATGGCGATCAGTTGATTGTTATGGCAGTGCATACAGGAGTTTTCGCCGAGCCCGAAAATCCACCTTTTGATCTTGATTTGCGCACAAGCTATGGAGACCAATGGCGTGAACAATACAATATTATCGGTTTTCCAAGCGGGTTGATCAATCGCCGGATTGAACAGGGATCCGCCGTTTTGTCGA